>JALFST010000020.1 GCA_022779285.1 Peptoniphilaceae bacterium | reverse complement strand
ATAATAATAATGCCTGCGGCGTCCTTCGTCAAAATCGTAGCTGCCGGAAATCGAGGAAAGCATGCAGGACAGCTCTTGATAACGAAAGTGCTATGATATAATAAAAATATTCAAAAAAGAAATTCCATAAAGGAGTAAGATATGAAAAATGTAACAAAAGCGATGATGATGCTGCTTCTTTTGTTCGGCGTCGGCGTGGGGGGATTTTTCCTTGGCACCAATTCTCAGCTATCCCCATCCGGAGCTGCGGATGAAGGGGATGTCGCGGAGGAAAAACGAATTCTCCAAAATATTGAAGCGTATAAGTCGGTAATCGATCAGGATTTTCTGTTTGACGTCAATAAGACCGATTTGGAAAACGGCATCTATAAAGGCCTTTTTGAAGGGCTGAAGGATCCGTATTCCGTTTACTATACGCCGGAGGAATACAAGCGATTGATGGAGGACACATCGGGACATTTTGCAGGTGTGGGTCTCGTGATTTCTGCGGGTGAGGATGGATTAATTACGGTCGTTTCCGCGATCGATGATACGCCGGCTGCGCAAGCGGGCCTGAAAACAGGGGATAAGATTTTAGCCGTGGATGCGGTGGAATATACAGCAGATCAATTGCAGGAAGCGACGGATCATATGCGCGGCAAAATCGGAACGGAGGTCACCGTCACCGTGCGCAGACAGGACGGCGATACCGTGGAAACAAAGGATTATACGATCAAGCGTGCAGAGATCAATGTTGCGTCCGTAACCTCGAAAATGATGCAGGACAATGTAGGATATATTCGTATTTCCGAATTTGCGGAGGAAACGGCTGCGCAATTTAAGGAGCAAATTCAAGAGCTGGAGAAGCAGGGAGCGCAGCGCATTGTTTTGGATTTGCGCAACAATCCGGGAGGATTGATCACAACAAGCGAGGAAGTTGCGGACTATCTTCTTGGCGAAGGCAAAATTGTCACCACCGTGGACAAAAAGGGCAAGGAAGAGGTGAGCAGCTCGGATGCAGAGAATGATCCGATTCCCATGGTTGTTTTGATCAATAACGGCAGCGCATCCGCTTCCGAGATTTTGATGGGAGCTTTGCGCGACCACAACCGCGCCAAATCTGTCGGTGTTAAATCCTATGGCAAGGGCATTGTACAGCGCATCTATCCGTTGGGAGCCAATGGAGAGCAAGGCGGCTTCAAGCTCACCATGGCGGAGTATCTGACTCCGAATGGAGAAAAGATTCATAAAAAAGGCATTGAACCGGATGTGTCCGTCGAGCTGAACAAGGATGCGAAGGCAATCGGCCCGGAGGCCCTGGATCAGGATAATCAGTTAGAAAAAGCAATAGAAGAGGTGAAGGCGATTGACTGATTTTCAAATCCATGCCCCCTTTTCACCGACGGGCGATCAGCCGGAGGCGATTGATACATTGGTGAAGGGAATTCAGCGTGGAGATCGATATCAAACTCTGCATGGTGTCACCGGATCGGGAAAAACCTTCACCATGGCCAATATTATTCAAAGGGTTCAGAGGCCAACGCTCATCCTTGCACATAATAAGACGTTGGCTTCTCAGCTCTGTTCAGAGTTTCGGGAGTTTTTTCCCGAAAATGCCGTGGAATACTTTGTGTCCTACTATGATTATTATCAGCCTGAGGCATACGTAGCGGCGACCGATACGTATATTGCGAAGGATTCCTCGATCAATGACGAAATCGATAAGCTGCGCCATTCAGCAACCATGTCTCTTTTTGAACGAAGGGATGTCATTATTGTGGCCTCCGTTTCCTGTATTTACGGTTTAGGAGATCCGGAAGATTATAAAAAACTTGCGATTTCCCTGCGGCCCGGAATGGAAATGGATCGCGACGATCTCCTGAGACGTCTGGTGGCGGATCAGTATGTGCGCAATGATGTGGCGTTTCAGCGCGGCACCTTTCGCGTGCGCGGAGATATTGTCGATATTTTTCCGGCGGCATCCAATGAAGAGGCCATTCGTGTAGAATTTTTTGGAGATGAAATCGATCGTATTGTGGAAATTGATGCGCTGACAGGTGAAATCATACGCGGCCGAAGCTTTGCTTATGTTTTTCCGGCCTCGCACTATGCGACCACTCCGGAAAAAATGGAGAGAGCCATTGTAAGCATCGGAGAGGAGCTTGCAGATCGGCTTGCAGAGCTTCGTGCGCAAAATAAATTAGTCGAAGCGCAGCGTCTGGAGCAGCGCACGCTCTACGATTTGGAAATGCTGAGAGAGGTGGGGTTCTGCTCCGGAATCGAGAACTATTCGCGTCATATCAGCGGACGCAAGCCGGGCTCCCGTCCCATGACATTATTGGACTATTTTCCGGACGATTTTTTACTCATGATCGATGAAAGCCATCAAACCATACCGCAGGTGCGAGCCATGTACAACGGTGACTTTGCGCGTAAGCAAAACCTTGTGGATTATGGATTTCGTCTGCCGTCCGCTCTGGACAACCGGCCGTTAAAATTTTCGGAATTCGAGAAGCTCATACCCCAGGCGATCTTTGTATCCGCTACACCGGGGCCTTATGAAAGGGAACATGCCACGCAGGAGGTGGAACAAATCATACGTCCGACGGGACTTTTGGATCCGATCGTAGAGGTGCGTCCCACGAAACATCAAATCGATGATCTGATGGGAGAAATTCATCGCACAATTGAGCGAGGAGAGCGCGTTCTGATCACCACGCTGACCAAAAAGATGGCGGAGGATCTGACAAAATATCTTGAGGAAGCGGATATCAAGGCCGTGTATTTGCACTCTGATGTGGTTACTATGGAACGTATGGAAATTATTCGTGATCTTCGTATGGGAAAATACGATGTGCTGGTAGGCATCAATCTGCTTCGTGAAGGGCTGGATATTCCGGAGGTATCCTGTATCGCCATCCTGGATGCCGATAAGGAAGGCTTCTTACGTTCAGAGACCTCATTGATTCAGACAATTGGGCGTGCGGCGCGCAATGTGAACGGCAGGGTGATTTTGTACGGAGATATCGTTACGAGTTCCATGCGTTTTGCGATGGAAGAAACGGAAAGACGCCGTGCAATTCAGCAGAAATATAATGAGGACCACGGCATTACACCGAAATCCATTGTAAAAGAGGTGAGAGCTGTGATATCCACAGAAATCGCTGCGGAGGAGAGCAAGGCATATGTTCCTGAATTGCCTGAAGGAGAGTCCAGGGAGGAATTTACCATGGAGGATATCCGGGCTCTTCTGACGAGTATGGACATCGAAATGCGCAAGGCGGCAGAGGAGTTGGATTTTGAACGGGCGGCCGGTATTCGTGATGCCATTCGTGATATGAAAAAAGAATATGGCATTCTGTAGCTTTTCTCGAAAGGAAAGCTGCCGTTAAAAAAAGAGCCTGAGGGCTCTTTTTTTTGGTCTGTTTATTCCATATTGTCTGAGTATTGTCCGGCGCATGTTCGAGCCGCAGCTTTTTTCTTCCATGCCTGATATTGATATTCTACGAAGCGAACCGCTATCGTCATGAGAATGGTGACAAGCGAAAAGAGTACAATTCCATGAATGGGAAGCGGAAGCGCATCGGGAAGATAGCGTAAATATCCGTAATTCGCGTTATGAATGATAATGTTAACGATCGAAAGGGCGATATTCATTGTCAGGACGAATTTTAACACGTCCTTCGTTGACAGTGTAACGGAGCTTTTCGCAATGAGAATCACACAGGACATGATCAGGGCAAGATGACCGAGAACATAGGTGATATTGGTTACGTGCGGCCAGCGGAATGGAGATGGATCGGGAAAAGAGAATGCAATGATAGCACCGATCAGACCCAGCCACGCATAAAATTTTGTGGTTTTTTGCCATTTTGCATAGTATCCGATAAAAATCAATATTGTCGCCAATCGGCAGTGAAAGAGGGGAAGTCCCTCCGTCAGAAAGATCGTCGGATCTCCGGCGTACCAAATAAACATGGTCAATTGCATCAGAATTCCTGTCCAAAGGCAAATCGGTAATAAATGCCGTTTGTTTCGAAACTGGTAAGCAAGTATGCCGGAGAGAATCAGTGCGAGTCTTGCCCAAAGCATCGGAATATTTGCACTGGGATCAGCGGCATGTCGAAAAAACAAGGCCATGAAATCCTCCTCTATAGACTTCCTTGGATCGATGTGTAAAAAAAGAGTGACGGGAAAGAGCTCCCGCCACTCTCACGACAATGCTATTATATCTTATTTTGCGTTTTTTGCGGCATTTTGTCCTGCAATACGCCCGAAAATCAAGATATCGGCAACGGCATTTCCGCCCAAACGGTTTGCACCATGCACTCCGCCTGTCACCTCGCCGGCAGCATAGAGTCCGGAAATGGGCTCACTGCTTTCATTTAATACCTGGGAGGCCGTATTGATCACAAGACCGCCCATGGTATGGTGGATTCCCGGGGAAAGTTTGATTGCGTAGAAAGGAGCCTTGCTGAGAGGTTCCGTGAAAGAGGTGCGGTCAAAATCGGGATCCTTTTTTGCTTCCACATAGCCGTTCCAGGTTTCCATGGTCTTTGTCAGGGTTGCGGGATCCACATCGATGGTTTTTGCCAGCTCTTCGTAGGTCTCCCCGGCCGTTGTAAATCCTTTTTTGATATATCCGCTTAACGGTGCAGATTTATCAGCCATGGCCTGGTCGAAAATCAGGTATGCATATCCGCCGGGCTGAGCGATTTCGGCAGCGCTGACGACATCGCGCGTGCTGACCTCATTCGTGAAACGAACGCCCTCCTGGTTGACCAGGATAGCGCCGTCGCCGCGAACCCCCTCGGTAATCAGGGAGGCGGTGCTCTGCTCAACCGTCGGATGAATTTGGATCTGATCCATATCCACGGTGGCAGCGCCTGCTTTGGTCGCCATGTCGATTCCGTCACCGGTCGCTCCCGGGGCATTTGTGGTTACGAAGCCCTTGAGATCTTTCTTATAGGATACGACACGTTCCAGATCGGCGCCAAATCCGCCGGTTGCAAGCACGACAGATTTTGCATGAACCGTGATATCCCCGGCCTTGACTCCGGCAACCTTACCGTTTTCCTGAATCAGCTCCGTTGCCGGTGTACTGTAAAGAATTTCTACACCCTTCTCCTTCGCAAGCTTGGTCAGCTTGGGCACCAGGTAGGATCCGACAGCAACCGTTTTGCCGTCTTCGCCAACAGGACGATGAATACGCTTTACGCTGGCGCCGCCGAAGCTGCCGACAGACTCCAAGGTCATGCCGTTTTCCTTAAGCCATTCAATTGTAGCGGCAGAGTTATCCACAAGAGTCTTGACGAGCTCAGGGTTGTTGATTCCCTTTCCACCGACCATCGTGTCGAGCATGAAAAGCTCAACGGAATCAAAATATCCCTGAGGATTTGCAAGATACTCATCCAGCTGCTTTTCCACCGTATTTGCAAGCTCTGCTAAATCCGGATATTTCTCTTTGGCAGTGGCAATCTGTTTGCGGATTGCGGTTTCTTCCGCTTCGCTGAACTTGTTCGCATCCTGATAGGGTGTCTTTGCCGCATTCATACCGCCGGTTGCCTTTACGGTGTTTCCGCCGCTCAAGGCTTCTTTTTCTAAAAGCAGCACATTTGCGCCGGCGGATTTTGCTTCGATGGCAGCGGTCAATCCGGCACCGCCGGCACCGACAACGACAACATCCACATCATATTCCTTTTTGTCATTGGTTCCGGATTTTGCAGGCTTTAAGTCTTCCTCCTTCACGCCGGCTTGCTTCATGGTGTCCTTCACGGCCGTGAAGAAAGCGTTGCTGCTGAATGTGGCGCCGGAAATTCCGTCCATGTTGACATTTTGGGAATCCACCAGCATTTGGGGAAGCTTTTCGAGAGCTGCCCCTCCGATCGCATCGGTTTCTTCCTGCTTAACAACCTCCACCTTTTCGATGGATTTATCGTCGGCATAGGTGACCGCGATCTCGATCGGGGTGCTTTTATTGTATCCCTCTGCCGTTGCTTTGTAAGTACCGCCTTTGAAGCTCTCGGCACCCGATGAAGTGGAAGCTCCACCGTTGTTCTGGCTGCCACATGCGGTCAGAACGAGCGCCATGGCAAGGGAGAACAGTGTCAATTTTTTCTTCATAATAACCTCCGTATTTTAATATGTGAACAGAATTTGTCCGAAAATAGAATACCATGGCGTTAATGATTTATCAAATGCCGGGGATTCATCCGGCTATCCAATGGGACGCTTCCGGAAAAAGAACAATTGTTTTCTTTTTAGGGTATGATAAGATAGGCAAGGAAAAAAAGCTGAATTTTAGGAGAGATTATGACGCTGGAAAATATTGTCATCCGCGGCGCGCGGGTAAATAATTTAAAAAATGTCAGTTTAACATTACCAAGAAATCAACTGATTGTTCTTACGGGATTGTCGGGCTCCGGAAAAAGCTCGTTGGCATTTGACACGATTTATGCCGAGGGACAGCGGCGATATGTGGAGAGCTTATCGAGCTACGCTCGAATGTTTTTAGGTCAGATGGAAAAACCGGATGTCGACGTTGTAGAGGGGCTTTCCCCGGCTATTTCGATTGATCAAAAAACGACCAATCGCAATCCGCGCTCTACGGTGGGAACGGTGACGGAGATTCATGATTATTTGCGCCTGCTTTATGCGAAAGTGGGGCATGCCGTTTGTCCGGTATGCGGGGAACCGATTCGAGCCGTGGCCGTTGATCAGATCGTGGATGAAATCATGGAATGGCCGGAAAAAACCCGCATTTTGATCTTAGCTCCTGTAGTACGCGCAAAAAAAGGAATGCACGAGAAGCTTTTGAAAAACCTGGAACGTCAGGGTTTTACACGCGTTATTGCGGATGGAGAGCAATATGAGCTGGCAGATGTGCCGAAGCTGGAAAAAAACACGAAGCACGATATTTCCATTGTCGTGGATCGCTTAGTGGTTCGGAATGGGCTGGAATCCAGATTGACCGCATCCCTGGAGACGGCGCTTGCTCAGACCAACGGTACGATTTCCGTGCAGATCGTAGATGGCGAGCTTCACACCTTTTCGACGAAGCTGGCGTGTCCCAATGGTCATATGACAATTGAAGAAATTGAGCCGCGCTTGCTTTCTTTCAACAGTCCGCAGGGCGCTTGTCCGGATTGCAACGGGATCGGTTATCACACAAGAGTGGATGCTAATTTATGCGTGCCCAATCCGGATCTGTCGATTGACGACGGAGCCATTGCACCCTTTGCCACCAGCGCCAAGGGAACCTATTATTATGAAATGATTCATGCCATTGCACGTATGTATCATTTTCCGACCGATCGCCCGATCGGCGAGGCTCCGCAGGAGATGATGGATGCGATTTTGTTTGGAACCGGCAATCAAAAGCTGCGCTTTGATTTTGATTCGCATTTTTCCGGATTGAAAACATTTTATGACACGTGGGAGGGCGTCATTCCGAATTTGGAACGTCGTTATCGGCAGACGGCTTCCGATGCGATGCAGGATCGCATCCGAGATTTTATGGCGGAAAATGTTTGTGAAACCTGTCATGGGGATCGCCTGAAGCCGGAGGCTCTCGCAATTTATATCGGAGACAAGAATATTGCGCAATTGTCTCGTATGAGCATCCATCAGGCGTTGCATTGGCTGGAAGGCTTGCACTTCACGGAATCGGAATCCATAATTGCAAGACCCATTCTTAAGGAGGTCAATGCTCGCTTGCATTTCCTGGAGAATGTCGGTCTGGAGTATCTCACCTTGGATCGATACGCAGCGACCCTGTCCGGCGGAGAGTCCCAGCGCATTCGTTTAGCCACGCAGATCGGCTCCGGACTGGTCGGCGTGATTTATGTTTTGGATGAACCGTCGATCGGCCTGCATCAGCGGGACAATGACCGATTGCTGGCTGCACTGAAGGGACTGCGGGATCTTGGCAATACGCTGATTGTGGTAGAGCATGATGAAGATACCATGCGTGCCGCCGACTGGATTGTCGATATCGGCCCCGGCGCAGGCACACGTGGCGGAAGGGTTGTTGCTCAGGGCACCTATGAGGATATCATTCATACGAATGGCTCCATTACCGGAGATTTTCTCTCGCACAGACGCTTTATTCCGGTACCGACTGCGCGGAGAAAGGCCAAGGGCTGGATTCGCGTTCTGGGATGTTATGAAAACAATCTGAAAAACGTGGACATTTCGATTCCGTTGGGAGTTCTGACTTGTATCACAGGTGTATCGGGATCGGGAAAAAGCTCCTTTGTCGACGGGATCCTCTATAAGGTCTTAGCAAATCGCCTCAATCGGGCTCGTCTGCGTCCCGGAAAATACAAAAGCATCCAGGGCTTGGAGCAGCTGGATAAAGTGATTGAAATCGATCAGTCCCCGATCGGACGTACACCGCGCTCGAACCCTGCTACCTATACCAAGGTCTTTGATCTGATACGCGATGTATTTGCTTCCACCAATGAAGCGAAAATGCGCGGCTATGAAAAGGGCCGTTTTTCCTTCAATGTTAAGGGAGGACGCTGTGAAGCATGTCAAGGAGACGGGACGATCAAGGTGGAAATGCATTTTCTCCCGGATGTCTACGTGCCTTGTGAGGTATGCCATGGAGCGCGATATAACCGTGAAACCCTGCAGGTTCACTATAAGGGAAAGACGATTGCCGATGTGCTGGAGATGACGATTGAAGAGGGGCTGGATTTCTTTGCCAATCACACGGGAATTCGCAGAAAATTACAGACACTGGTAGATGTGGGATTGGGATATCTGAAGATCGGTCAGCCTTCTACTGAGCTTTCCGGCGGAGAGGCCCAGCGTGTCAAGCTTGCAGCCGAGCTCGGCAAGATCTCCACGGGAAAAACAATCTATATTTTGGATGAGCCGACAACGGGACTGCATGTGGCGGATATCGAAAAACTCAATCAGGTATTTCAACAGCTCATTGATCAGGGCAACACCATTGTTGTGATTGAGCACAATCTGGATGTCATCAAAGAGGCGGATCATATCATTGATTTAGGTCCCGAAGGCGGGGACAACGGAGGAACCGTTGTCGCAGAAGGAACTCCCGAGGAAGTGAGTCAAATTGAAGGATCATATACAGGCCAGTATCTTGCGCCTATATTGAAGAGAGATCGAGAGGTTCGGGAAGAGGCCGAGCAGCTGAGGATCGGAGAAGAGAATGCGGAATAAAATCAATCCGTATACATGGAGAATCCGAAAATTGTGCAGCATTGACGCTTCGCAAATTTCTCCGCATCCGCTTTCCCGGGAACGCTACCGTCGGGAAGGGCTTCTGAAAGCCGTGCTCTGCGGGCCGAAGGGCAAGAAAAAACCGCAAAGAATGCTGTCAATTCCGCAGCGCGTGATTGACCATTTTTATATGGATTTTGCATACCGGGAAGCGGAAAGAGCGGCTCGAAATGGAGAAGTTCCTGTCGGCGCTGTTTATGTGCAGCACGGCATACGCATCGGATTCGGAAATCGAGTGGAGCGGGAAAAGAAATCTCTTGCTCATGCGGAGATGTTATGTCTGTTGGAGGCACAGAGACGTTATGGGCGAATCTTGCCGGAGGGCCGTCTTTATGTCACGCTGGAGCCGTGTGCGATGTGTGCGGGCGCGATTGTGCAGAGCCATTTGAAGAGGGTGATCTTCGGTGCATGGGACGCTGAGCGCGGAGCGTGCGGCTCCATGATGAATGTGCTTGGGCAAAAGAGGAATTTATTTCATATTTCTTATACAGGAGGCATTCAGGCGGAGCGATGCCGGAAGCTGTTGCAGGATTTTTTTCGCAGGCGTCGGCTCCTGATAATTTGACCATGATTTATATGTACACTATTATCAGAAAGTGAGGATAAAAGCATGGACGAAGCCAACCGAGAGCAATCGTTGAATGTGGCGGCAATTATGATTCCGAAGGTGGAAACGGCGGTTCTGCATTCGGACGATACGGTGCGTCAGGGATATGAGAAGATGCGCCATAACGGATATACAGCGGTTCCGGTTTTGAGTGAAAAAGAAGAGTATTTGGGAAGCATCACAGAAGGGGATCTTCTTCGCTATGTTTTTCAAATCGGCTCTTTGGACGTGAAGGACTTGGAACAGGAGCATATCGGACACATTTTTCGCAAGGACTTTGCTCCTCCTTTGACGATGGACGCTACCGCAGAGGAGCTTTGGAATGCAACGATGCGCCAGAACTTTGTGCCCATTGTGGATGCTCGCGGTTATTTGAGCGGGATTGTGACTCGGCGCCGTTTTTTACAATATTTAAAGGACCATGCTCATGTTAAATAAGCAGGACAGGGATTTTGACATTTAAATAACATCAAAATTGATTGAAATCATTGCTTTGTTCACTATAATAGGGTATAGACTAAAGATTGCGGACGGGTTCGCCCGTCCGTCTTTGTGTTGTGCAAGAGCACATTGTTGATTTGAATGAAAATTCAAAGGAGGAAGTTATGAAAGGACCCAATCGCAGGAAGCTGCTCCTATGGATCGGACTGTTGGCGCTGCTCCTGATCGGCATCATACTTACGGGAAAACCACATGGTGAGTCAGAATCCCTGCAGGAGGTGATGCGAGATGCCGTGTTGCACGAGTCCAACAGGATCAGTCTCTTTGGTGTTATGAACGTCAATCCGGGAATGATCGCGGCATTCACCGTAACAGGAATCATCCTCATTCTTGCTTTGATTCTGCGTTTTACGGTGATTCCAAGGATGAAAAGAAAGCCGGGAAAGACACAGCTTGTATTGGAGCAGGTCGTGGGCATGTTCAGCGGTTTGGCGAAGGGAAACAGCCCGCATCGGTACGGATTTCTCGGCGCATATTTATTTACCGCAGGGTGTTATATCTTTATAGGAACGCTTTTTGAATTGTTAGGCTTCCAGGTTGTGACAACGTCAGGGTTATCCATGTCCATGCCCGCGCCGCTATCCGATATCAACGGTGCAATTTCCATGGGGGTGTTTTCTTATGGAGTGATCCTTGCAGGAGGAATTGTCGCCAACGGTCTCCACGGGCTGGGGCAGACACTGAAGGATTTTTCGCTGCCGATCTCTATGAGCTTTCGTCTTTTCGGAGCGCTTTTGAGCGGCGCACTTGTCACAGAGCTTGTTTATCATTCGCTTTCGTTAAGCTTTGTGTTGCCGGTTATCGTTGCAGTGCTTTTTACATTGCTGCATGCGTTGATTCAGGCATATGTCCTAACGATGCTGACATCGGTGTTTTATGGAGAAGTTACGGAACCACGAAAAAAATAAGGAGAATATTATGAAATCAATGAAACGGACATTTTCGATTGTAGCGCTTGTTTTTACACTCATCATCGGTTTTTCTGCTCTTGGCCGTCCCGCATATGCGGCAGGAGATGAATCCGCAAAAGAGACTGCGGAAGCGGTAGCTGTCAGCCAGGAGACTGCGGAAACACAGGCCAACGGCAACGTAAAGAGCTTTAAGGCAATCGGCGCGGCGATCGTCATTGCACTTCCGGCCGGTCTGGGTGCGCTTGCCATGGGCATGGGCATCTCGAAATCCGCAGACAGCATTGCACGTCAGCCGGAGGCAACCGGTGATATCCGTACCAACCTTATGCTGGGTCTGGTATTTGTTGAAACCGCTATCATCTATGCTTTGATCGTTGCAATCTTAATTATCTTCGTTCTCTAAGGAGGTATTCATGAATATCCCTTTGAATATTGATTGGCAGCAGATTCTGCTGCACATGTTCAATCTGGTTCTTCTGCTTGGGATACTTTATTTTTTGCTTTATAAGCCCGTGCTTCAATTTATGCAAAAGAGAAATGCGGAATACGAGGCGGAAGAGGAAGCCATCGCCAGGAAGCATCAGGAAGCAGATCAGCTGAAAAAACAGTACGAGGATCAGCTTAAAACGATCGATACGGAGATTGAACAAAGAAGACTCGCTTCCATGGATCGCATTAAGGAAGAAAAGGAGCATGCTTTAGAGGAGACGCGTCAGCAGTCCGCTGAGCTTTTGAAAAAGGCCAGGGAGCAGGCAGAGCATGAGAGAGAAAAAATCCTGCAGGATGCTCAGGATACCGTTACGGTATTGGTTCGCGATCTGGCGCAGAAGATGGTGTTTTTGGATACGAATGCGGCATATGAAGAATTCTTAAAGGATGCGGAATCGGAGGTAGCAGGTGCGATGCAGGTTTCTCGTTCCGCTACCGGGGAAGGTGAGCATTAATATGGAAGGAAAGGATACGCAGAAAAAGGCGATTTTGATTTCTGCCGATGCGCCCACAGAGGAACAAAATCAGCGCTTTCTTACCTTTTTGAAGCAGCGCTACGGAAATAATGTGGCGCTGGAGTGGCGTCAGGATCTCTCCGTCACCAAGGGATTTATGCTTGAGATGGGAACAGATCTCTACGACTGGTCACGAGAGGGCAGGGTGGAGCAATTTGAACGCTATCTCTCGGGAAGGCAGAAAAAAGCAACCATAGGACAGGATGGCATCTCGCTCCTGAAATCCACACTTTCCGATTGGGAGCTTTCGGCGCATCCGGAGGAAATCGGAGAGGTTCTCACCGTTGGTGATGGAATTGCTACCGTTTACGGACTGGAAAATGCGACCTATGGTGAAATTCTGCTCTTTGAAAATGGCGTGCGCGGCAGAGTGGAGGATTTAAAAGAAGATCATATCGGATGTATTCTTTTCGATAATGAAGGCTCCGTCTCCGCAGGCAGCCGTGTTTATCGATCGGGACGTACTGCATCCATCCCTGTAGGAGAGAATTATATCGGACGCGTCATCGGCCCATTGGGGGATCCGATTGACGGCTTAGGAGAAATTATTCCGGAACGGCATTATCTGATCGAATCGCCGGCACCTGCCATTATCGATCGTCAACCGGTCAACAAGCCGCTGGAAACCGGAATTTTAGCGATTGATTCGATGTTTCCGATCGGCAGAGGACAGCGTGAGCTTTTAATCGGAGATCGTCAGACAGGAAAAACAGCGATTGCAATTGACACGATTATCAACCAAAAGGGCAAGGATGTGCTCTGTATTTATGTATCGATCGGCCAGAAATCAAGCTCCGTAGCGAAAATTGTAGAAGAGCTGCGAAACGCGGGAGCGATGGACTACACCATTGTTGTCCATGCCTCCGCAAGCGATTCGGCGTCACTGCAATACACTGCACCATATGCAGGCTGTGCCATGGGAGAATACTTCATGAATCGGGGAAGGGATGTGCTGATTGTCTATGATGACCTTTCCAAGCACGCAGTTGCTTACCGCAGCTTGAGTTTGCTTCTTGGAAGATCTCCGGGACGTGAGGCCTATCCGGGAGATGTATTCTATCTCCATTCCCGTCTTTTGGAGCGTTCCGCGCATTTGAGCGAAGAAAAGCGCGGCGGCAGCATGACGGCGCTTCCGATTGTCGAGACACAGGCGGGGGATGTTTCCGCATATATTCCGACCAATATCATTTCCATCACGGATGGACAGATTTTCCTCGAGAGCGAATTATTTTTCGCCGGTCAGCGTCCTGCAATCAATGTCGGACTTTCTGTTTCCCGTGTAGGCGGCGATGCGCAGACCAAGGCGATGAAGAAGGCCACCGGTACCTTGCGTCTGGATCTTGCACAGTTCCGGGAGATGGAGGTCTTTACACAATTTGCAAGCGACCTTGATGACTCCACCAAGAGACAGCTCCGCTATGGAGAAAGTCTGATGCACATTTTAAGACAGCGTCAGTATCTTTCTTACTCACAGGCCGATCAGATCTTTCTTCTTGTCGGCGCATTATCTCATGCGTTTGAAGATGTGCCGATGGAAAATCTTCCGGAGGTGCTGAAACGCTATTTAGCCGAGGCTAAGGTCCGTCTTTCTGCAGTGTATCGTCACCTGGGAGAGCGCAATACCCTGGAAGCGGAGGATCGGACGCAAATCGAGAGCTTTTCGCATGAATTTGTGAAACAGGAGCCTTTGGCGGCGCCGCATACCACAGAATAGGAGGCGGAGCAGGATGCCGAGCAAAAAAGAAATCAAGGGACATATCAACAGTGTCCGGGAAACTCAGAAGATTACCAGCGCCATGTATTTGATCGCCTCGAATAAGATGACAAAGGCGAAAAAAGAATGGCATGAAACCTCTCCGTATTTTTCCGCGCTGCGCAATGAAATCTCCCGAATGTTCATGTACGTGGATGACAGCTCCAGTCCTTTTCTGGAGAGGCCGAATCGCCGTGAGCATCCGGAGGAAACCTATGGCATGCTGGTGATTACTTCGGATAAAGGCCTTGCAGGCTCATACAATAAGGATGTCATCGCTGAGGCGCATAAGCTGGCGGAAGCGCATCCGAATATAAAAACCTATATGGTGGGAGAATTCGGACGCCAATATTGCCTGTCGAATAAGATTCCATTTGAGGAGCGTGATTTTTTCATCGGAAAGCATCCTACGCTTGGAAGAGCGCGGAGAATGTCCAATTTGCTTTTTGACGAATTCCTTCAGGGAAAACTCAAGCGAATTTATCTTGTCTATACCGATTATAAAAACGGAATGAAGGTGGAGGCGCGTACGGAGCAGGTGCTGCCTCTCCCTGCGAAGCGATTCCATCTCCATGGACGAGATGTAACGAAAGAATCCAAGTATGAGTTTTTAAGTCCCGTGGAAAAGGTTCTGGAAAATATCATACCGAGCTATTTGACAGGCTACATCTACAGTGCGCTGGTGGACAGCTTCTTCAGTGAGCAGAGCGATCGAATGATGGCAATGGATGCATCCAATGAAAATGCGCAGAAGCTCCTGGATCAATTGGGGCTTGAATACAACCATGTGCGTCAGGATTCCATCACGCAGGAAATCACGGAAATTTCCGCTGCGGCAAAAGCGCAAGAGCAGAACGGCATATCGGGGAGGTAAAATGAAAACAGGAAAAATAGTACAGATCTCCGGATCCGTTGTCGACGTTGAATTTCAAACAGGGGAGCTGCCGAAATTGCAGGAGGCTCTCCGCATTACTCGAAACGAGAAGACGGAGTTTATGGAGGTGGCGAAGCACCTTGATGAAAATCATGCCCGATGTCTGATGCTTTCAGAGAGTGAAGGTCTCTCCAGAGGCATGGAAGTGGTTGCCACGGGTTCACCGATTCGTGTTCCGGTTGGAGAGGCCACACTTGGGCGCATGTTTAATGTCGTAGGCGATGTCATTGACGGCGGGGAAGCGCTTGCCGAGGATGTTGAGACGAGGCCGATTCATCGTTCCGCACCGGCTTTTAGTGAGCAGATGCCGGCGATTCAAATCCTGGAGACAGGCATTAAGGTCATCGATCTGCTTGCACCATATCCGAAGGGCGGAAAAATCGGCCTTTTCGGAGGTGCAGGCGTAGGAAAAACCGTCCTGATCCAGGAACTGATCCACAATGTGGCGATGCAGCACGGCGGATATTCCGTTTTCACAGGCGTTGGAGAACGTTCGCGTGAGGGAAATGACCTTTGGCATGAAATGCAGGAAAGCGGCGTTGCAGAGAAAACGGCTCTGATGTTCGGACAGATGAACGAATCTCCCGGTGTTCGTATGCGCGTGGCGCTTTCGGGATTGACCATGGCAGAGTATTTCCGCGATGTCGATCATCAGGACGTGTTGCTTTTTATCGACAACATCTTCCGTTTTGTTCAGGCAGGAAGCGAGGTTTCGACGCTGCTGGGGCGCATGCCGTCTGCAGTAGGCTACCAGCCGACTCTGGCAGAGGAGATGGGACGCTTGCAGGAACGCATCACGTCTACGAAGGACGGATCGGTTACCTCTGTTCAGGCCGTATATGTGCCTGCGGATGACCTGACGGATCCGGCGCCTGCTACGACCTTTGCACACCTGGATACCACGACCAATTTGAGTCGAAAGATCGCCGAGCAGGGCATTTATCCGGCTGTAGATCCGCTCGAATCAACCTCGCGGATTCTGGAGCCGGATATTGTCGGGGAAAGACATTATCGAATTGCGCGAAAGGCACAGGAGGTGCTGCAGAAATATCGTGAATTACAGGATATTATCGCTATCCTGGGTATCGGAGAATTGAGCGAGGAAGATCAGGTTACTGTACAGAGAGCTCGTAAAATTCAAAGGTTTTTTGCACAGCCGATGCATGTTGCGGAAAAGTTTACGGGAATGGAAGGAAAGTATGTTCCTCTGGAAGAAACTTTGCGTGGATTCGAAGCAATCCTGAATGGAGAGGGTGACGAGTATCCGGAATCCGCATTCTTTAATGTCGGAACCTTTGATGATGTCATTGCCAAAGCGAAAGCTCTGCAAGAATAGAGGTACTCATGAATACTTTCTTGTTGCGCATTATGGCTGCAGATCATCTTTTCTATGAGGGACAATGCCGTTATTTGCAATTCAAAACGGCAAGCGGGCTCTATGGTATCGAAGCGCAGCACAGCGATTTGATTTCTGCGATTTTTCCGGGAATGATTCGCTTTGTAACAGGTGACGGTACGGAACGTCTTGCCGCGGTTTCACAGGGAATGCTCAAGGTTGAGCACGGAATCGCTTTGATTCTGGTGGATACGGCGGAACGCCCGGAGGATATCAATGAGCAGCGCGCCCGGCGAGCTGCAGAAGAAGCACGTGAGGAAATGATGCTGAAACGCAGTGCTCTGGAATTTCGATTGGCACAGGCACGTATGGCAAGAGCATTGGGCCGATTGGAAGCAAAGCGAAAATACGGAAAAAAATAAAGAAGAGGAGTTCCTTTCGGGCGACCGTTTCCACGATCGAGTAGAGGAGCTCCTTCTTTTTTGCAAAAAAGCAAGGAGGTCACCGACAGCACCCGGCTGTTTTCTAATTTCCGGCAATCGATATCATTCCCTGTAAGTGAAGAAAAAGAATATGTCATAAGGATACAAATTCGGAAATTAAAGGCATGTAATATGAATTTTCATGCAGAAAGAGATCAGATACCGGGAAAAAGTTTACTCTTTGTAAGGGCACTGTCCCTCACAATATTAACAAAATGTTTTTATAGACTAATAAAAAATCGGAAAAAGAGAAAACGCTTTTTTACTCTTTTCTTACAGCCGTTTCGCCCGGCGGTGATTTTTTCATATATGGATGTGTTACAATCCCATCATACGGCAACGGCGAAATCGTTCAGAAAAAGACAGAGAGGAAAGGTGCAATGAATCAGACAGAAAAAACACAGGTTATCGAATTTATGAAGAGTTTGGGGAATGTGATCACGGAAATGTTCGGTTATAATTGCGAGGTCTCCATCAGCATTCAGGAGGGAGATACGCCTCGGGTTGCCTACATATATAACGGACATGTCACGGATCGCAAGGTCGGAGACCCTGTAACAGCAAACCTTGAGTACAAGGTGAATTTTGATCATGAAGATGAATATATAAATTATGCAAAGTACGATCGTCACAGAAAGAAAAAGTTCAAGTCTTCCACGATTGTTCATTCGATCGGAGATCTTCACTTCTTCTTCTGCATCAATCTGGATGTGGATCGTTTGGAGACAGCGCGTCTTGCGCTGAACAATCTTCTGCGCACCAATGCGGATCAGGGCGAGCTGTCCTTGTTTGAGAAGATGGATAGCGATACCTTGTCCACGATGATCAAGGAGGTGTTGGATACCTTCAAAAAACCGGTACATAAGTTCGGACGAGCAGACAAGCTGCTTGCCGTACAATTACTGCAAGAGAAGGGCGCTCTTGAGATCAAAAAAAGTGTTCCTGCAATTTCCGAGGCTCTCAATGTATCACGTACAACACTTTATAATTATTTGAAGGCTCTGGAAAAGTAAAGGTGAGCTCAGAAAAGGGACTGACTCGAAAGCTTATAATAAAGAAAGAAGAACGGTCATCGGTAGCGGAAGCTCCTGATGACCGTTCTTCTTTTTAGAAAACGTTGAAATCACAATGATTGAAGCAACGGAGCGTCTTTTTGGCAGAATTTTTGTGCCTAAACAACAGCTTTTATGCAAATAACGAGACCGTTACTTTTTAGAGGATAACATGAACCGATGATCTCTTTCATCGGATTTTTCTGACGGGATTGCGGAAAATCCCATCGCTCGCTTAAAGAAGCGTGTGATAGATAAAATCGGTAATGTCATTTTCCATGAAGAATATCCCAGCGGCGGACACAGTGCATCATCTCAAAACGATGTTTACAGTGATTCTTCATGGCTGCATTCAAAAGGTAACCTTTGGACGCCGCACAGCAAAGATGTATCAGGAGAAAATTCCTACGATTTGATTCAGCTCAAACCAACACCGGTCGTTCGGACTGTTCACCGCTTCCGCCCTGTCTGTTGCCGGAAGGCGCAACATTTTTTTTAAGAAAGATATAGGCATCCTTCTGCGCATAAAACAAAGGTGGAATTGGGGCTGCAAGTTGTGGCGCATAATGTGATTTAGCGGTTAAAACAAAACCTGATGTGCAAAAAACAGGACGCCTGAAATAAAAGAAAGAACGGCTGTCAGGAGCCTGCGCTCCTAACGGCCGTTCCTTCTTTTTATGGGCTTTTGAATCAGCCCATTTTTATTTTCGGGAAGGGAGTGGGTTTATCCGAGATAGACTTCCTTTGCTTCGAGGCCTTTTTTTGCGAACAATCCCTTTTTCTTGAAGATTTCGATATGATTGTTTCGAAAACGCATCAGGCTGTAAACATAAACCGTATATCCGCTCACCTCGTACTTTAGAAAGGTGGTCGGGCGATCCGTGGGAGGACCATCCAGCACATTTGCTGCCGCCACACTGACGCAGGCGCCGAAGGTTTCCAAGTCGACAGTGATTGTTTTCAAACCCTTTGCATCAAGATATTCCTTTGCGGAATCTGTAATTGTGATTTTATGTGTAATCGGTCTCTCTTCCCTTTGCATGGAATCTCCCTTTCTATTCTTTTTGAACCGGCTCCAACGGTGAAGTCAGGCGCTTTGCTGAACGTGTGATCAGGACAACGGCGAGAATAAAGAGCAGAGCGGCGAGAACGCAGAGGATCGGGGATCCCGTTCCGCCGGTGAGTGCTGCGAAATTGGTCTTAATGATAAAGAACAATGCCGTGAGCGTCACTGCAAACATGAATATCATCGGCAGGATGATCATCTTGTTATTTTTACCGATTTTCTTGAGGTACACAGCGACAGCAAGCAGTGCTAAAGCAGCAAGAAGCTGGTTAGCGGATCCGAAGATCGGCCATACCTGCAAATAGCCGGTCAGACCGAGAAGTCCTCCGCAGGCAATGGTGATTGCGGTAGCAACGTACATATTCGTCAGAGGCGTTGAACCCTTTGCGCGATCATTTTTCATTTCATCGCCGGTGCTGAAGAATTCCTGGAAGATGAAACGTGCAATACGCGTTGCGGTATCAAGCGACGTGAGAGCGAATGCGGAAACGGCCAATGCAACGAAGGTGGATCCGATCGAATGCGCAAGTCCGAAGGACTCCATAAACTTTGCCAGGTTATCTGAGAAAAGCAAGGTCGGGTTCTTATAGGATGCATATTGATCCTGTGTGAGATATGCCGCTGCAATCAATGCGATGACAGCTAAGGCGCCTTCAATAAGCATGGATCCGTATCCGATTAATTTTGCATTCTTTTCATTATCAAGCTGCTTGGATGTGGTTCCGGATGCTACCAGAGAATGGAATCCGGACACGGCGCCGCATGCCACGGTTACAAACAGCATCGGGAAGAGATATCCGCCAGAGGTCTTAAAAGAAGTAAAGGCCGGAAGCTGGATGTTCGGACGAATAATAAAGATTCCGATAATTGCCGCAACGATCATTGCATAGAGCAGATAGGAATTGAGGTAATCGCGCGGTTGCAGCAAAATCCATACGGGAGCTACAGA
Source organism: Peptoniphilaceae bacterium (assembly GCA_022779285.1). Lineage (GTDB taxonomy): Bacteria > Bacillota > Clostridia > Tissierellales > Peptoniphilaceae > JALFST01. The sequence goes on along the minus strand of JALFST010000020.1, from coordinate 74,962 downwards.
AGCGATAAAGATATAAATCAGGATAACTGCCCACCAAACGCCTGCAGAAGCCTTGATCGGGAACATGACGCCGAGAGCGATGCATCCAACTAAGAGTGCCACACCGAAAATCGTGGTGAGCCAAAGCGGAAGATTCGTTTTTCCATTGACCAGGCCAAAGGTCACCGCCAAAACAATAAAGAGCAGAGAAGTGGTGGCGACAGCGGGATTGTTGACAAATGTTGATACGATGATGTTTGCAAATGCGGCAACAACAAGAACCAACGTGAGCCAAGAAAAGATATCAAAGAGTTTTTTCTCAGGCTTGCCGACAGAGTCTTCAATTACGGCGCCGATGGATTTTCCTTCGTGGCGAATCGATGCATAGAGCGAACCGAAGTCATGAACGCCGCCAAAGAAAATCGAACCGACCAGGCACCAAAGAAGAACGGGCACCCATCCGAACACGGCTGCAATAATCGGTCCTGTGATCGGGCCTGCGCCGGCGATGGATGCAAAATGGTGTCCGAGCAAAACAGGAGCTTTTGCCGGAACGTAGTCAATTCCGTCCGCCATTGTGTGTGCGGGGGTCGGGCGCTTGGGGTCGATTCCCCATTGCTTTGCCAACCAAGAGCCATAAGTAAAGTATGCGATAATCAATATCGCTAACGAGCCGAGAAGTATCCAAATTGCCATATGATGCCTCCAAATAAATAATGTATAACGTTAATTTCCCGGGTTCATTAATACAAAGCGGTAGGTCTTCGGGGACAGCTCGCGAGAAAAAACAGCTCGCTCACCATTCCCCTCTACAAGGATCAGCCGTGTAGAGAGATAGCCTTGTAAACTCCATTTGAGGGCTTTTCGACGTTTGTAGCGCTTTATGTATCGCTCAACATCAGAGTCAATACGAGGCACTTGAATGATCAGACAATAATCGCTTGATTTATGCTGATCGTCGGGTTTCACATGATCATCGGCAAGAGCTTCGAATTGCTCCACGATGCGCTTGATTTCCTCAAGAGAAGCGGAGTCTTTTTGCAGAAGCAAAAAATATTCAAACTCATTATAGGCATACAGAGTATTCTTTTTTGTCAGAAAATACCGCTCATTATGTCTCATCATCGTTGCGAAGAAGCTGAGATCGAGATTGTTGATTTTCACATTTTCTTCGATATTGCAGTAAGCATTCAGGCGATTCTGAACCATAGAAGAATACTGCCGCCGTGCATCCTCTTCCGGAAATCCGTACCCGGAGGATACAACATCCTCATCGCTCAGGGGTAAAAAAGTGCTATCTTCCTTCGTCATTTCGGCTCTCAAAGTTGTCATTACATACCTCCTTTCTTTGAACATTTTTTTCTTGGACGAATTTGAAGAATTTTCCAAAAGCCGGAAAGCCTACCATATCTTCTGATTCCTCCTTAAAAACGAATTTGTACAGAACACGTTTTCCTATATTTTGTTCAATTCATTTCTTTTTCTCAAATTTATTCTACCGCAAAAAAAAAAATTTGCAAACTTTGTTTAATATTTTTTTCTGACAACGTGAGTTTATCCGCATTAACATTATTTTTATTGACAAAGATTTTTTATTGGGATAGATTATTAGTCATAAAAAAGGGAAACAAAAAAATGAATTTGGAACAGCAAAATGTAAATAACGTTTTCCTAACTTTTTTGAAGAGCACTATTCAAAGCTCTACGAATCAAAATCGTTTCTAACTGAGGAAGGATCATTTCATGACGGAATGGAAGAAGAAAAATTTTGTTGTTGGACACTTTGGAAGCGGAAAAACGGAATTTTCCATTCACCTTGCGCTGGAGCTTCGTAAAATACATGAAGATGTTGCAGCGGTGGATTTGGATATTATTAATGTTTATTTCAGACTCCGAGAACAGGAAGCGCTGCTGAAGGAAAAGGGAATTCAGCTGTATTCCTCGTCCGTGCGCAATGATACCCTGGATATCCCCGCACTTGATGCAGGAATTTATGCGCCGCTGGAAAATCCGGATACATGGGCGGTTGTGGATGTCGGGGGCAACCCTTCGGGGGCGCGCGCCTTAGGAAGATATGCTCCTTATTTTCAAGAGGGGAGCTATGATACATTTCTTGTGATTAATGCCAATCGTCCGGAAACGGAAACCGCAGAGCAGGTGATCCGTTTTTTGGAAGGAATAGAGATGAAGGGGAGAATCCGCGTTACACAGCTTGTCAACACGACAAATATGTTAAAGGAGACAAGCGTTGAGGATCTGTTGCGCGGCTATGAGCTGGTGCAATGCGTTTCCAAAGAAACCGGAATTCCAATTTGGGGAAGCGCGTGTCTGTCTCATTTAGTGCCGGCCCTGCAGAAAAAAGGAATGCCGGGCAGGATTCTTTCGATGGATCTGCTATTTCGGTCCGATTGGATGAGTTAAAAATGGCAGCAACCGTGATAGAACGGAGGAAGTAAAGGTAAAGGAGGAAAATATGGCAAATCAAGGCAGGGTAGAGATTGATCAAGACACCTGCAAGGGCTGTGGACTATGCGTTCATGTATGTCCGAAGGAAGTGCTGGCATTAGATGCACGGGTCATTAATAAGAGGGGCTACAATCCGGCAACTCCCGTACATCCTGATGACTGTATTGCATGTGCGAACTGTGCGATCACATGTCCGGATTCCTGTATCACTGTGTACAAACTGTAGGAGGGAGCTATGACATTGCATTTAATGAAGGGGAATGAAGCCGTTGCGGCGGCGGCAATTTTAGGAGGCTGCACCCATTATTTCGGATATCCCATTACCCCTCAAAGTGAAGTTTCTGAGTATATGGCACGTGAGATGCCTAAAAAAGGACGTTGTTTTTTACAAGCGGAATCGGAAATTGCCGCGATTAACATGGTCTATGGTGCATCGGGAGCCGGTGCAAGAGCGATGACATCTTCTTCTTCCCCGGGAATTGCCCTGAAACAGGAAGGCATCTCTTACATAGCGGGAGCGGAGCTTCCGTGTCTGATCGTAGACATGATGCGCGGAGGTCCGGGTCTGGGGTCCATTCAACCATCTCAAACTGATTATTTTGTAGCTACCAGAGGAGGCGGAAACGGAGACTATCGTACGCTCACCTATGCGCCTGCATCGGTACAGGAAATGGTTGATTTGATCTATTCGGCATTTGATGTTGCGGAAAAATATCGGAATCCGGTATTGATTTGCGGAGACGGAATGCTGGGTCAGATGATGGAGCCTGTGGACTTCGACAAATATGAAGAGAAATCGACTCCGAAGAGAGAATGGGCTTCCAATGGCGAGCACAGCAAACGAGGCTACAACAACTGCATTAACTCTCTTTATTTAGCTGCTGAGGAGCTGGAGGAACACAATCGTCACCTGATGGAGAAATATGCAAAAATGCGGCAAGAGGAAGTGCGCGTTGAAGAGTACCATCTGGAGGATTGCGAGCTTGTGCTTTCCGCATTCGGTACGGTATCGCGTATCTGCAAGAGCGCGATCCACGAGCTGGAGCAAAAAGGACACAAGGTCGGCTTGATTCGTCCGATCACACTTTGGCCGTTTCCTGATGATTCCTTCCGCAAGATTCCGGAGGGAGTTCGGGATGTGCTTGTCGTCGAGATGAACCAGGGACAGATGATCGACGATGTGCGTATCGCTGTAGACGGCAGACAAAAGGTTCATTTTTATGGCCGCCAGGGCGGTATGATTCCGGCGACAGAAGAAATTGTTGACGCTTGTTTGAAGATTTTGGAGGCGTAAGATGGCGGAGGTAATTTATAAAAAATCAGAAGGTTTGACAGATGCGCTTACGCACTATTGCCCCGGCTGTACGCATGGTGTGGTTCATAAATTAGTGGCGGAAAGCCTTGTAGAGCTGGGAGTGCTCGACCGCGCGATTGCGATCGCTCCCGTAGGCTGTTCAGTACTCATGTATAAATACATCAACTGCGATACTTTTGAGGCGGCTCATGGACGAGCTCCGGCGGTTGCTACCGGCGTAAAGCGCGTACGTCCTGATCAGTTTGTTTTCACGTATCAGGGCGATGGAGATCTTGCGTCCATCGGAACGGCTGAGATTGTCCATGCAGCGCATCGTTCGGAAAAAATTTCAACAATATTTATCAACAACTGCATTTACGGCATGACGGGAGGCCAGATGGCCCCGACATCGCTCGTAGGGCAAAAAACGACGACATCTCCTTATGGACGTGATGAAGCTTGGTGCGGAAAACCGCTGCGCATGAGCGAACTGCTGTCTACGATTGACGGTGCAAAATATGTGGCGCGTGTAGCTGTGGATAGTCCGGGGCATATTCGCCAGGCAAAGAAAGCAATTCAGGAGTGCTTCCGCTATCAAATTGAAGGAAAGGGATTCGGCATCGTGGAGGTGCTCTCCACATGCCCGACAAACTGGGGACTGACACCGACTGAGGCGCTGGCGTGGCTCAAAGAAAACATGATCCCGTACTATCCTCTCGGCGTGTTCAAAAAGGAGGACTAGCATGGAAGACAGAAGAATTATCATGTCCGGATTCGGCGGACAGGGAATCATGGTCATGGGCGAGCTTACGGCGAATGCCGGGCTGCTGGAGGGCAAACACGTGACATGGATGCCTTCTTATGGTCCGGAGATGCGCGGCGGATCGGCAAACTGCGCTGTTGTGATTTCGGAAGAGGAAATCGGCGCTCCGAATATTTCCAAAGCCACCGATTTGATTGTGATGAATATGCCTTCTCTGATCAAGTTTGAGCATTCGCTCATTCCGGGAGGCAATCTGTTTATCAACTCCTCCCTGGTGGACGGAGAACCGACTCGCAGCGATATTCATGTTTATAAAATTCCTGTTAACGAAATCGCGCAAAATCTCGGCAACTCCAAAGTGAGCAATATGGTCATGCTGGGAGCTTTCATTTCCGTTACGGGATTTCTTCCGAAGCAGTCCATTTTGGACTCTTTCCTTTCTATTTACGGAGAGAGAAAAAGAAAGCTGCTTCCGCTGAACGAAAAGGCTTATGACGCAGGGGAAGAGGCGGCAAAGCACAACGCGATGGCATAACGGTTTTTCAGAAAAACCGGAGAGGAGATTTTATGGAAAATCATAAGCTGGAGACAGATATTCAGGTCATAGAGCAGGCGATTCTCAATGAAGTGGAGGGAGAAAATTTTTATCGCCTTGCGGCGACGCAATTTGAGGGCGAAACGCGGGAGATTTTTCTGGAGCTGGCAGATCAGGAGCAGTATCATGTGCGCTATCTCGAAAATCTGAAAAAGAATCTCGGAGATTCTCAAAATGCGGATGCTCAAAAATTATCCGTACCTTCACCGGGCATTTTCCGTTGGGAGCGGATTGACGCTTCCAAGATGACAATGGCATTGACCGTGCTCAGCACAGGAATTCAGCTGGAACAGAATTCGGTTGCATTTTATGAGAAAGCGCGCGATCATGCGGATCGGGAAGAGCTTAAGACAATTTATCAATCGCTTGCCGATTGGGAGAAAACGCATGTCTATGAGCTTACGGAGCAATATGAGATTTATAAAAAGGATTGGTGGGCGGAACAGCGTTTTTCCGCGATGTAATGACAGATATGAGATATTTTAATCTTTATCAGCAAAAGAAGACCTCTCCGCAGGAAGCGGTTCGTATTGTAAAATCGGGAGATTGGGTGGACTATTCTCTCGCTTTAAATATGCCTCGTGCGTTGGACGAGGCCTTGGCTGCACGAGCCGAGGAGCTGGAGAATGTAAAAATTCGAGCGATTCTCGGCACGCATGAGCCGGCGGTGTTTCAGGCCAATGATCGCTGTGGACGCAATGTTTTTATCTGGTATTCCTTTCACGAGGGTTCCTTCGCCAGAAAAGCACAGTCCAAGGGCTATGTCCAATATGTGCCGATGCAATATCATGAGCTTCCCGGCCTCTATCGGCGGGAGCTGGATCCGGTGGATGTGCTGATGCTTCAGGTCACACCGATGGACGACGAGGGCAATTTTCATTTCGGACCTGCCAGCTCTCATATTCAAGCAATTTGCGAAAAAGCAAGGCACATTATCGTTGAAGTGAATCCGAGACTTCCCGAGGTAGCGTCTCTTCCGGGAGATGAGATCTCTGTAGAGCGAGTCGATGCGATTGTAGAGCACGAAAGCGAGCCGGATGTCATGATGTCACCGCCGCCGAGCAAGGAGGATGAGCAGATTGCAAGGAAGCTCCTGCCCATGATTGCGGACGGTTCCTGCCTGCAGCTGGGAATCGGAGGGGTTCCCAATGCAGTGGGTTCTCTGATCGCACAATCCGATCTCAAGGATTTAGGCATTCATTCAGAGCTATACGCGGATTCTATGATGGAAATGACACGGTCAGGCAAGATCACGGGAAAGTATAAGAGCGTACTGCCTCAAAAGCAGGTTTTTTCCATTGCTGTGGGCTCCCGGGAAATGTATGATTTTATGAGAGAATGTCCGGATCTCATGGCGGCACCTGTTGATTTCGTCAACGATCCGTCTGTGATCTGCCGGATGAAAAAATTTGTTTCCATTAATAATGCCATTCAGGTGGATTTGACAGGACAGGTCAATGCGGAATCGATCGGATCGAAGCAGATCAGCGGAACGGGAGGACAGCTTGACTTTGTTCGGGGAGCGTATCATGCGAAGGACGGAATGAGCGTCATTGCTCTGCATTCCACATTCCGCAATCGGCAAGGAGAAGTAGTCTCACGCATTATGCCGGCCTTGGATTCCGGATCAGTCGTTACAACGCCGCGTTCGGCAACGCATTGGGTGGCGACGGAATATGGTATGGTCAATCTCAAAGGAAGATCGACATGGGAAAGAGCGGAGCTGCTGATTCAAATTGCGCATCCCGAATTTCGAGAGTCTCTTATCGAGGAAGCGGAAAAGATGGGGATTTGGAAAGCGTCCAATCGAAGATAAAATTGGAAAGAGCTCAAACAAAGAGTTCAAGAAAACAATGTGTCAGAGGCCGGCTCCATTTGGAGCCGGTTTTTTATTGGAAGAAATTTTTGTGAAAAAAGTTGACAACGAGCGATAAGGCGAGTAATATTATGTTAGCACTCAAAGAGATAGAGTGATAACAGAGAAGAGAGGAGACGGTATGGACGACAGAAAGCTATTTATCCTCGGCGCCATTCTCCGCTCCTATATTCATGAAGGAAAGCCCATAGGCTCTCGTACATTGCAGAGGGATTATCAGATGGATATCTCTGCGGCGACCATACGAAATGAAATGAGTGATTTGGAGCATGATGGCTATCTTATGAAGTCGCATACCTCGTCCGGGAGAATTCCTTCCGTAAAGGCGTATCGTTGGTATGTGAATGAGCTTTTGGATCGAGGATTTCGATCCGATACCGTATTGGCTTTGGGAAGACAGAGTCTGATCCATCAATCGCAGGATCCGAGTCATCTGCTGGATGCGGCGCTCACGATTCTGAGCGAGATTACTGATTGCGTGGCATTCGCGGTGATTCCGGCTCGACAGAACGATGTGCTTTCCAAGGTGCGGCTGATTCCGGTTTCGGGACGAGAAATCCTGGTGGTCACGGTGTTTGATACCAAGTTCGTTCAGACACAGCTGGTTCGACTGTCCATGGAGTATCGACCGGAAAGATTGGAACGAGCAGGAGATATCCTGCAGGAGTTATTTGAAGGAAAACCGTTGACATCCATTTTGGGATTTTTTGAGGGTCAACAGCTCATGCACGAATATACGCCCGGAAATGCCATGAGCGAGCTTACGCCGGTGCTTCGTGAGCAGATCGAAAAAAGCATGGAGCCGCGTTTGCTGCTGAGAGGCCTCAATCGTCTCTTTCGCATTACCGAGCAGGACAGCATGGAGGATGCGTTCGCTTTCACGAGTCAGCTGCAGAAGGATCCTCATTTTTTGGAGTTTCTGTCAGATCAGGATGAGCAGCAGCTGATCCATGTTTTTATCGGGAAGGAAAATCCCATTGACTATTTAAAACAATATTCGCTGATCTCCGTGCCGTATCGTGTCAAACCGGGACTGGTCGGTTATATCGGCACCATCGGTCCGATGCGAATGCATTATCGAGAGGTAATGAGCGAGGTGCAACGCATGGGAAGATATGTGGATTCCATTACAGCGGTTGAGTAAGGAGGCGGGAATGGAGAAAAAAGAAAAAATACATGAAAAAAAGATGTCTTCGGAGCAGGATCAGGAAAAGACGGCACCGAAGCAAGATCCAACAGAAGAAAATCCATCGATGAAAAAGACTGATGCTGCAGATATTCCGAAAGAAACAGAAGCTGGCGACAAGCAAGGCGAGGATGCCTTGGCATTGGAACAGGAGATGACGGCGCTTCGCGATCAGTTCGTGCGATTGCAGGCGGATTTCCAAAATTATAGAAACAGAGCGGAACGAGACAAGCAGGATACAGTTCGTTTTGCGAATGAGCGATTGATTGTGGATCTTTTAGAGGTGGTGGACAATTTTGAACGCGCCATCGCTACAGAGAAGGAGCATGATGCTTTTTTCCAGGGCATGGAGATGATCGATCACCAAATCCGATCGATTTTAGAAAAGAACGGGGTAGAGGAAATTGTCTCGGATGGGGCTGTCTTTGATCCGAATTTGCATAATGCGGTTCTGTCGGAGGAAAGTGACACCGTGGAATCGGGCCATGTGATCGAGACAATGGTCAAGGGCTATACCTTGCATGGACGCATGATTCGCCCTGCAATGGTCAAGGTTGCACGTTGACATCTTATGAGACAGAGTCGATCAATTAAAGTAGAGTATCGTAAATAGAGAATATGACTTTCAAGGATATGAGGGGGAAATTATGGCTAAAATTATTGGAATTGACTTGGGAACGACAAACTCGGCAGTAGCCGTTATGGAAGGTGGACAATCCACGATTATTCCAAATACGGAAGGAAATCGCACCACTCCATCCGTTGTGGCATTTACAAAGGACGGAGAGCGTCTGGTGGGAGAGACGGCAAAGCGTCAGGCAATCATGAATCCGGATCGCACAATTTCCTCCATCAAGAGAGATATGGGCACCGATCGCAAGGTCACTATTGACGGCAAGGCGTATACTCCGCAGGAAATCTCCGCAATGATTTTGCAGAAACTCAAGGCGGATACCGAGAGCTATCTTGGAGAAACCGTTACGGAGGCCGTCATTACGGTTCCGGCGTATTTCACGGATGCGCAGCGTCAGGCGACCAAGGATGCCGGAAAGATCGCCGGACTGGATGTAAAGCGTATCATTAATGAACCGACGGCGGCGGCGCTCGCCTATGGTGTGGATAAGGATGAGGATCAGGCGAAGATCATGGTTTATGATCTGGGCGGCGGCACCTTTGATGTATCCATTCTTGAGGTAGGAGACGGTGTATTTGAGGTTTTGTCCACTCGCGGCAACAACCGTCTGGGCGGTGATGATTTCGATAATGCCTTGATGGATTACATTGCCGATGAATTCATGAAAGAAAACGGCGTAGATCTGCGAAAGGATCCCACCTCGGATCAGCGCTTGAAGGATGCTGCCGAAAAAGCGAAGAAAGAGCTTTCCACGACCATGACGGCGAATGTGAATCTTCCGTTTATTACTGCAGTGAACGGGCAGCCTGTTCACTTAAATATGGACATTACTCGTGCGAAGTTCAATGAGCTGACAGCGCACCTTGTCAAGAAAACGGAACAGCCTGTTTTGGATGCTCTCAGCGACGCCGGACTGAAAGCAAGCGATCTGACCAAGGTTCTTCTGGTTGGCGGATCCAGCCGTATTCCTGCGGTTCAGGAATCGGTCAAGAGACTGACCGGGCGTGATCCTCAGAAGGACATCAACCCGGATGAATGCGTGGCCCTGGGCGCTGCCATTCAAGGCGGCGTTTTGGCGGGCGATGTCAAGGGACTGCTCCTTTTGGATGTTACACCGCTGTCTCTCGGCTTGGAAACTATGGGCGGTGTTATGACCGTTCTGATTCCGCGCAACACAACGATTCCGACGAAAAAGAGCCAGATCTTTACGACAGCGGCGGATAATCAAACCGCAGTTGACATTCATGTGCTCCAGGGTGAGCGTGAAATGGCCAATGACAATACAACACTGGGTCGCTTCCAGCTGGAGGGCATTCCCGCGGCGCGCCGTGGCGTACCGCAGATTGAGGTTACGTTCGATATCGATGCCAACGGTATTGTAAATGTATCAGCCTTGGATAAGGGCACCGGTAAGGAGCAGAAGATCACCATTACTTCTTCCACGCATCTGACCGAAGAGGAGATTGATCGCCGCGTCAAGGAGGCGGAGCAATTTGCCGAGGAGGACAAGAAAAAGAAACAGCTGATTGAGACCCGCAATCAGGCGGAATCCTTGATCTATCAGACGGAAAACATGGTCAAGGATCTGGGGGATAAGATCTCCGACGATGAGAAGAAGAGCGTAGAGGAGAAGATCACTGCACTCAAGGATGTGGCTAACGGAGAAGATCTGAATGAGATCAACAAGCGCATGGAAGCTTTGACCGCTGAGCTCAACACCATTTCTCAGAAGCTGTATCAACAGACCGGAGCAAAGCCCGGAGCAGGAGAGGGCGAGCAGAAAAAAGCATCGGAGGATGTAGTCGATGCGGACTATGAAGTTGTTGATGATGATGAAAATGAGCAAAAGTAATGCCGGATGGCAGAGGGCGCTTCGGCGCCCTTTTCTTATGCTCTCATTTCGTATAAAATAGCACCGAAAAAAGACAAAGGAGAATGGCGTGAACGATCCTTATAAAGTACTGGGTGTTGAGACGGATGCGGACATCACCGTAATCAAAAAAGCATACCGTTCCAAGGCAAAGCAATACCATCCGGATTTAAATCCGGGGGATGAAAAAGCGGCGGAAAAATTCAAAGAGCTGAGTGAAGCATATGATATTCTACAGGATCCGGAAAAGCGAAAACTGTATGATACCTATGGAGCATCCGCTTTTGAGCAGGGCGGCATGGGCGCCTCCGGATATGGCGGTTTCGGCTTTGATATGAATGACATTTTCGGAGATTTGTTTTCCGACCTTTTCGGAGGTTCTTCCGGAAGACGAAATTACAACGGCCCCATGCAGGGTGCGGATATCCGTATCGAACAGCGACTGACCTTCAAAGAGGCTGTATTCGGCGTAAAGAAGACGGTTTCGGTACGCCGTGAAACCGAGTGCGATCATTGCCATGGTACCGGGGCGGAACCGGGGACGGGCAAAAGAACCTGTCCGACCTGTGGAGGAAGTGGCGTGGTACGCCATCAGGTGAATACGCCGTTTGGCCGGATGATGCAGCAAAGCACCTGCTCAACCTGCGGTGGAACGGGAGAGATCATCGAAAAGCCCTGTTCGGCCTGCCATGGCTCCGGGAGAAAGCGTGAACAGGTAAGCATCGACATTTCCATCCCGGCAGGGGTGGATAACGGCAATATTCTGCCGATTCGAGGGGAAGGACATCGCGGAAAAAACGGAGGCGCTGCCGGCGACCTCTTTATTGTGCTCCGGGTAGCTCCCTCTGAAATCTTTGAGCGTCACGGAACGGATCTCTATTTGAATATGCCGATCAGTTTCCCTCAGGCAGCTCTCGGCGATGAAATTGAGGTTCCTACACTTTATGGAAACAGCTCCCTCAAGATTCCGGAAGGCACTCAAACCGGCTCGCGTTTTTCCTTGAAGGGCAAGGGCGTCCCCGATGTGCGCACGCAAAAGCCGGGCAATCTTTACGTGGATGTTACGATAGAAACACCCAAAAAATTAACCGAGGCGCAAAAGCACAAGCTGGAGGCGTATTCGGAAGCAATGGGAGAAGAGGTAGAAGGAGCGCAGAAAAGCTTTTGGAATAAAGTAAAGGATCTTTTTGACTAATGGACATGAACTATTGGTGTATCACAATACTTTATCCAAGAGAATATGATGAAGTCGTGAATTCGCTCCTGGTCCAAAGCGCCATGACGGGCGCCGAAATTCTGGACGAAGAGAGCATAAAGGCGTACCGCTCTGCAGCACCGGATTGGGAGCTTTCCGATATCGCGGAGCTTCGCGCATCCTTACAGAAAAATCTTCCGGAGCTGTCACACGATTTGATCGGACAGCGCGTATATTTTGAAGCAACACCATCGGGGGAGCGGTCAATGTATGCACTGGAAAGACGAATCTATGAGCAATATGGCGGAGAGATCGAGATTCTGAGCGAAGATGCCATCCGAAACGACCATTGGGAGGACGAGTGGAAAAAATATTATAAGCCTCTTGATATCGGCAAAAGCATACGGATTTTGCCGGCGTGGATTGAGGAAGAGACGGAGGGGCGTCAGATCATTCGCATTGATCCGGGGATGGCCTTTGGAACAGGAACGCATGAGACCACACACCTTTGCTTGGAGCTGTTGGAGGAGCTGAGCATTGCCAACGGCGGCTTTCATGGAATGGAGTGCCTGGACATTGGCGGAGGCTCAGGAATTCTCTCGATTTATATGAAGCAGTGTGGAGCAAAATGTGTGGTAGCGACGGATATTGACAGCGATGCGCTGCGCTCGGCGGAAAATAATGCAAGGCTGAATCATGTTTCCATCAAGGTTGTGGAAAGTGATCTTTTCCGGAATGTTCCTGAAAAATATGATGTGATATGCGCCAATCTTCTGGCGGATATCGTGATCCGCATGCTGGAGGAAGCATCGTCCCATCTGAAAGAGGAGGGGATCCTGATCCTATCCGGCATATTGACGGAACGAGGAGACGATGTGGAGGCTGCTCTGAAAAAGAATCATTTTGTCATTCGACAGCGTCAAGTGCGAGGGGAATGGATCTCGTATTTGGTAACACAGGCAGCCGATTTGCGTGATTAGAAATGAGTATACAATGAAAAAGGTTGCGTTTCATACTTTGGGATGCAAGGTCAATCAATATGAAACGGAGGCGATGGAGGAGATTTTTCTGCATCGCGGATATGCGGCGGGTACGGAGGAAGATTGTGATGTTTATGTAGTCAATACCTGCACGGTAACGCACATGTCCGATGCGAAAAGCCGCCGAAGGATTCGACGGGTAAAAAATCATAATCCCGATGCCGTTGTGTGCGTGGTCGGCTGCTATTCACAGGTGAGCCCCGAAGAGGTAGGGAAGATTCCGGATGTTGATATTCTGATGGGTACAAAGGACCGAGCGGAGCTTCCTTTTTTAGTAGACCGATTTCTTCAAAAAAGAGAGCGGATTGTGCGCATTGCGAATCTGGAGGAGCAGAGAACCTTTGACGAGCTGTCCATTGAGACAGAGCTGGAAACAACACGTGCCGTGATCAAGATCCAGGAGGGCTGCGATATGTATTGCACATATTGCATCATTCCCTACGCCCGCGGTCATATCGCCTCTCGTTCTCTGGACAGCATCCTTTCCGAAGCAAAGCGGCTTTCGGAAAAGGGGTTTCGTGAGGTGGTTCTGACCGGAATTCACGTAGCAAGCTATGGCAAAGAATCCGGTGCCCGGGAGCAGGGAGCCGCGGAGGATTTATTGGATGTGGTGGAAGCCATTGCCGGGATTGACAGCGTGGAGCGCATTCGCCTGTCCTCAATTGAGCCGCGATGGGTCAATCCGGAAAAACTGAAGAGGCTGCGGGAAACCGGAAAATTTTGTGATCATTTTCATCTCTCTCTGCAGAGCGGGTCCGACTTTATTTTGGAACGCATGAATCGCAAATATACTACCGCTCTTTATGAAGAAAAATGCCGTCAAATTCGAGATGTCTTTCCCGATGCGGGTTTGACGACGGATATTATTGTCGGCTTTCCGGAGGAGAGTGAAGAGAATTTTCAGGAAACTGTAGATTTTTGTAAGCGAATCGGCTTTTCTCGTATTCATATATTTCCTTATTCGAAGAGGGGAGGCACACCGGCAGCCCTTTTCCACGGGCAAGTTTCGAATGCGGTAAAAAAGGAAAGAGCGGCGCGTCTGAGTCGTTTGGAAAAACAGCTTCGTCATAATTTTATGGATCAGCACGTTGGAAGAACTCTACAGGTGCTTTTTGAAGAATATTCAGGAGATCAGGAGGATATCTTCGGCTATTCGGAGAACTATATACGTGTACGCGCATCCAGGAATTGCGTCGGAGTCAATGAAAGCGCAGCGGTGCGCATTCTGTCTCGTGACGGGGATGTGCTCGTTGGAGAAGTGCTTCAGCCGTGATATAATGCCTGCAGGGAAACGAAGCGATCATTGAAAAAAGGAGAGCATTATGAGTGATTGTATTTTCTGCAAATTGGCAAACAAGGAAATTCCGACAGAGACAGTCTATGAGGACGATCAGGTTTTTGCTTTTCGCGATATGAATCCGAAGGCCGAGGTGCACTATCTCTTCATTCCGAAAAAACACATCCAATCGGTCAATGACTTCGAACATGGTGAGGATGCCGGCATTGTTGCTGCGATCTTTCGGGCAATCGCTGGAGTTGCAGAAAGGGATGGCTTTGCGGATTCGGGATATCGCATTATCAATAACTGCGGAAAAGACGGAGGGCAAAGCGTGCCCCATCTTCATTTTCACGTGCTTGCAAAGCAGCCGATCCGCTTTGCGGAATTTGATCAGGACTAATTGCTTTTGCTTGAATGCGCATAAGATGTGACGCGCACGAAAGGAGACAATATGAAAAAAACCAAACGATTTTTTTTCGCGTTTTGTGCACTGATACTGTTGACCGGCTGCGGACAAAAAGGAAAACCGGAGGTCAGCTCCGTAAGCAGCTCTGTTTCCTCCGAGTCTTCTCAGAAGGAAGTCATTTCACAGGTGAGCACTTCGGAGATGAGTTCATCGCCGACGGCCGGAGCCTCCATGTCCGTAAACCTGACGGACAGTGAAAAAAAGGCTCTGCGTGACCTTGTGCAGGAGATTCAGAATTTACCGCAAGGTTCTGCAGGATCTTCTCTTGCCTCGGCAGGGGTGCTCGGAAGGATTCTCAATGAGTTCGCATTCTATGCGGAAAAGCAGGAGGAATCGAATCGTATCATTGCCGAGGAAAGAAAGGTCTTATCGGATCCGGATATGTACATGGAGTCGGCTTTGGGAATTAAAATCCTTGCGGAGGATTACCAAAAGGGAGACCCGAATGTGAAAAACATGATGCGGGATGCAGGGGTATCCCCGGCTCCGAAGCTCAATGCCGATCAATTGCAGGCTTTCATGCAGGCACTCACGGAATAGTTATTTCCGGCGCAGCATCTTGCATAGCATTTGATTTCCCGTTATAATATTGAGTGCTAATCTTAGCTCCGAAGGGGGTGAAAACATGCCGGAGGTTCGCGTCGGAGAAAACGAGTCCATTGAAAGTGCTCTGAAACGCTTCAAGCGTGCTACTGCTCGTGCAGGCACCTTAGCAGAATACCGTAAGCGTGAGCATTATGAAAAGCCTTCGATTAAGAAGAAGAAAAAATCGGAAGCGGCTCGTCGCAAGAATCGTAAAAGATAGTAAAAAATCGGTGCCCTCGGGCACCTTTTTTGTTTTATGGGCATCAGCACTTCGTAAATGCCGGACATTGATCAGGAAAGGAGTTTTTGTTGCGTATTCAAAATGCGAAAATCTACCGAGATGGCGGCTGGAGCTCGGGCGATTTATATATGAATCAGGGAATCTTCTGCTCGGAGGATTCCGGAGGCGAAAGCATCGATGCACAGGGGCGGATGGCGGTTCCGGGATTTATTGATATCCATACCCATGGCGCGTTCGGCAATGATGTCAACGATGCACAGGAGGATCAGTACCGCAGGATTGCGCATTTTTTCGCCTCTCAGGGAACGACGGCATGGAATGCGAGCATTCTCACGGATACTCCGGAGCGCACCGGCCATGCCTTGGATGTGGTTCGAGAATTATCAGGAAAACAAATCGGGGGAGCCGAGCTTTTGGGTGCGCATTTGGAAGGGCCTTTTTTAAGCGCAAAATATAAGGGAGCGATGCCGGAGACGCTTCTTCGAGCCGGTGATGCGGATCTTTTTCGAGAATATCAGAAGCGCTCCGGAGATTGCGTGCGTTATCTTACGGTCGCTCCGGAACGCGAGGGTGTGGAGGCTCTGATTGCGGAGATTTCGGATGAAGTGACCGTGGCTATCGGCCATTCGGCAGCAACCTATGCGCAGGCGCAGGAGGCGATCCGAAACGGAGCCCGATGCGCTACGCACACCTTCAATGCGATGCGTCCTCTGGAGCATCATGAGCCGGGGATTCTCGGCGCCGTTCTGGAGAGCGATATCTATTGTGAGATGATCTGTGACGGGCGCCACTTAGCTCCCGCTACGGTGCGTCTGCTGATCAAGACGAAGGGATGGGACCGCGTGATCGCCGTGACCGACAGCATTATGGCGGCAGGGCTTCCGGATGGCACCTACCATTTGGGAATCAATGAGGTCTTTGTTCATGGTGCAGATGCCACGCTTGCGGATGGAACTCGCGCAGGAAGTACGCTTACATCGATTCAGGCATTTCGAAATCTGATGGAATTTACGGGGGAATCCCCGGAGACGGTTTTGCCTGCGTTCACGATCAATCCGGCCAGAGCCTTGCGAATCGATGATCATAAGGGAAAAATTGAAATCGGCTATGATGCGGATCTGGTGCTTTTTGATGAGAGGTATCAGATTGTCATGACAATTGTCGGCGGAGAGATTGTTTATCGGCGGTCATAACATCAAAAAAACACCAAGGAATCGGAAAAGAGAGGAAATATGCGGATCTGCGGATTACAGAAAATGACATTATTGGATTATCCGGGCAAGGTTGCGTGTGCGGTGTTTCTGGGCGGATGTGATCTGCGCTGTCCCTATTGTCACAATGCGGAAATTTTGGATGGAAGGGCGCCGGAAGTCATTTCCCGTGAGGACTTCCTCTCCTTTTTGGATTCCAGGAAGGGAAAGCTGGACGGAGTATGCGTCACGGGCGGTGAACCGACGCTCTCGGCGGATCTTCCTGCTTTTCTTCGGGAAATTCGAGAAAAGGGCTTTCCGGTCAAATTAGATACCAACGGCACGCATCCCGCCATGGTGGAGGAGCTCGTGGAGGCGGGGCTTGTTCAGGCGATCGCTATGGATATTAAAAATTCTCCGGAACGCTACGCGCAGACGGTGGGCAGGGCGGATTGGAATATGGAGCCGATTTTTAAAAGTGTGGAGCTGCTGAAGGCATGGAGCGGGCAGGGAAAAATCGACCTTGAATTTCGTACAACCGTTGTCGCGGAGCTTCATGATGAAGCTTCCTTTCAAGTGATCGGTCCATGGATTTCGGGTGCCCCTCGTTATTTTTTACAGCAATACATTTCACGTCCGCAGGTTCCCTGTCAGGAGCTTACCCCGCCAACGGAGGAGAAAATGGAAAAGTATCGTAAAATACTTTTGCCCTATCTCCCGACAGAGCTGCGTCTCGGGTAATATTTTAGTTTTTTACTACAATATAATGGTGAGTTTTTTCACAAGCACACCATATATTGTAGTTTTTATTTGCTATTTCTCCCTTTAGACACTATAATAGAAATGCACATCATCTTGATGAATTCAATAAATCAGAACTACATATAGATATTTCGGTCGGAGGGAGGCAACAATATGAATGGAACAAAGCTGGATTATCAGGAGCTGATTGATAATTATCTTGGGATCAACGACTGGCGCGTGAAGGAAAATTCAACCGTTACCTATTCGGTGGGAGGATTGATTTTATCAAACTCCGGTGCGGTGACGGCCAATTATTGGCTTTCTCAGGTATATGATGACGAGGTCGAGTCGGCGCATCGTACAGCAGCGATTCATATTCACGATTTAAGTATGCTGACGGGATATTGCGCGGGGTGGAGCCTCAAGCAGCTGATCGATGAAGGACTTGGAGGAGTTCCCGGAAAAATTTCCTCAGCGCCCGCCAAGCATCTTTCCACGCTCTGCAATCAGATGGTCAATTTTTTAGGAATTATGCAAAATGAATGGGCAGGGGCACAGGCCTTTTCTTCTTTCGATACATATCTTGCACCTTTTGTGCGCAAGGACAGCTTATCTTACAAAGATGTCAAGCAATGCATTCAGTCCTTTGTCTATGGCGTCAATACGCCGAGCCGTTGGGGAACGCAGGCTCCTTTTACCAATATCACATTGGATTGGACGGTTCCCGAGGATCTTGCAAAGCTCCCTGCTTCCGTTGGCGGTCAAAACATGGACTTTACCTATGGCGATTGTCAGGCGGAAATGGACATGATCAACAAGGCGTTTATCGAGGTAATGCTGGAAGGAGATGCGCAAGGAAGAGGATTCCAGTATCCGATTCCCACGTATTCCATCACAAAAAATTTCGATTGGTCGGATACGGAAAACAATCGTCTTCTTTTTGAGATGACCGCAAAGTACGGTACGCCATATTTTTCGAATTATATCAATTCGGATATGGAGCCGAGCGATGTCCGTTCCATGTGCTGTCGGCTGCGCCTGGATCTTCGCGAGCTGCGTAAAAAATCAGGCGGATTTTTCGGATCGGGAGAATCTACGGGCTCCATCGGTGTTGTGACCATCAATCTGCCGCGCATTGCGTATTTATCCAAGACAAAGACAAGCTTTTATCAGCAATTGGATGAATTGATGGATATTGCCGCCCGTTCCTTGAAATGCAAAAGAAACTTTATTACCCAAATGCTGGAAAACGGACTCTATCCATATACGAAGCGCTATCTCGGCAGCTTTGATAATCATTTTTCTACAATCGGACTGGTTGGAATGAATGAGGCATGCCTGAACGCAACGTGGCTGCGCAAGGATTTGACAGATGCGGATGCGCAGCAATTTGCAAGGGATGTGCTCGATCATATGCGAGAGCGCCTCAGCGATTATCAGGAAGAGACGGGCGATCTCTACAATTTGGAGGCGACTCCTGCCGAATCCACATCCTATCGTTTTGCCAAGCACGATCGGGCGGTTTTCCCGGATATTATCACCGCCAATCAGGAGGGAGCGCCTTACTACACGAACTCTTCTCACCTTCCCGTGGGCGCAACGGATGATCTTTTTGAAGCATTGGATATCCAGGATGAGCTGCAGACAAGGTATACGTCGGGAACCGTGTTCCATGCTTTTTTGGGAGAGAAGCTCCCCGATTGGAATTCGGCGGCAACGCTGGTGCGTAAAATTGCGGAAAATTATAAGCTGCCTTATTTTACACTTTCTCCCACATATTCGATTTGTGCGGAGCATGGATATATTGATGGAGAACACAATCACTGTCCGGTTTGCGGCAGGGAAGCGGAGGTTTATAGTCGTATCACAGGCTATTATCGTCCGGTGAAGAATTGGAACGACGGGAAAATGCAGGAATTTGCAGATCGAAAGCTGTATCAGCTATCCCACGCGGCAGAACCTGTACCGATGAATACGAGATCTTTTACGCAGGAATCTAAGGAAAGCAGATAAAAGAAGGGCATTTTCCGTGTTTACGGAAGGGGCATAACGGAAGGCATAAAACAAAATGGCTGAATTTCATCAGAAAGTGATTGAAATTCAGCCATTTTGTTTTTCAGATCCTCGGGTCCGATCCGATTTTTCTGCCGCTACGAGAACAGGCCCTGAAAAAAGTTCTTAATTTGTTCAAAAATATTGGAGAAGAAGCCTTGAATCCCTGATTTTGTTTCAGGTGCGAGGCTGTTCCAGGTATCCTTGACTCCATTCAGAAGTTTATCTCCTTCTTTTAAGAGCTTCTGACCGAATTGCTTGAGAGCTTCCATTTGATCTTCGGAGAGCTGGAGCTTGGAGAACTGATTCATCAGCTCTTTTAAGGACTCAACGTTTTCTTCAGAAAGAATGCCGTTGAGATTGTAGTTATTGATGACAGAGTCTACAATATTGTTGATTGTGCCGTTGTTGATGACACCGTTGTTTTCTGCCTTCTTTGCAGCAATTTGCGCTTTAATTTCCGCAACGGCGGCGTTCAGGAGATCATCCGAATACCCTTTTTTCTCTTTATTTTCCTCGGTGATTTTTGACGTGACCGTAAGCTCTTTCTGTGCCTGCTTTATATTTTCTTCAGGCAGTTCGCCAACGGTACTGTTAAAGGCTTTATAGACGCCGGCTAAGGCTCCCGATCCGTCTACGGCTTTTACAGATGCGACACGAATGCGCATGTTTGTAGCGCCGGCCGTTATGGCGGCATTTTCATATTGCGCCTCCGTAATTGTCGTGATCGTCTTTGGCGTAAGAATTTCCACCGCAACACCCGCTACATTTTTATCAGGTTGGATATATACAGAAGAGTAGACCTGATAATAATGATATTGATCATGAAGAAGTGAATTCATCTCATCGATATTCACCTGCATTTCCAGGGAGCTGTCGTTCACACCGAGCAGCTTTGCCGTCTCCTGTTTTTGCTGGGCGGTCAGGCTTTCTCCATATGCAAAGATGGGCTGCATAGGCTTTTTTGCAGCTCGGACAGCTCCGGAGGAAGAAAGCAAAATAGCAGCACTCAAAAAAATCGCTCCTATTTTTTTTAGGATTGAAGGTCTTTTCATATGCATTCCTTTCCATTATTCCTATGAAGTATGATTATTTTAGCGGACGGATATGTGGACTTTATGAATGCAGATGATGCGGAAAGGAAACGGTCATGGAAAAAGAATTGATGCAAAAGCATGGTGCCGTATGGCGGTGGCTGGAGGCCCTGGGACATCCGGAGAAAGGCCGTTTTATCGTTCATGTGGTGGGAACCAACGGCAAAGGCTCAACCGGACGTGTCATTGCCGCCGCACTGGAGAAAATTACCGGAGAAAAAGTCGGACATTTTTCATCGCCTCATGTAGTGTGCTATCGAGAAAGAATTTGTATCGGACAAGAGCCGATCTCTGAGCGGAAATTGGAATGTGTGCGAGAGGAAATGCAAGCTGCTGCAGATCGGATAGCGTTACCGGAACTGACTTTTTTTCAGAGAAGCCTTGTGGAAGCGATGCTGGCATTTCGTTCTTTGGGGATCCTTGTGATGGAGGCAGGAATCGGCGGAAGATTGGATGCCACACATCTCATAGAGACGGATGTTGTTGTGATCACTACGATTGCTAAGGACCATCAAAAGGAGCTGGGAATGAGCCTGACGGAAATCGCCGCGCAAAAGGCAGGCGTGATCGGTGAGGGAGAACCGGTGATTTCTTCCGATCAGAAGAAGGATGTGAAAGAAGCTCTGATTGACGTGGCCGAATCCAGACATACAAGAATCCATTTTCTGAAGAAATCCATGGTGGAGCTGGAAGATATTCAAACGGAGGCTCCGCAGCCGAGGATGTATTTTCACTACCGGGGGCTGTGGTTGTCCGGAGATTATGAGACGCCCCTGATCGGCATCCATCAACTGCAAAATCTTGGAACAGCGCTTTACGCCTTGGAGACGATGCTGCGGGAAAAATCCGTCGTTCAAAATTTGAAAATGAGAGATTCTGCACTGTCGGAGGAGGATCTTCGGCAAAGGATTCGCGATGCGATCACGGGGACTCCTATGACCGGCCGGATGCAGCGTATTTCGACGCATCCGGAGATTTGGGTGGACGGTGCGCACAATGATCAAGCGGTTACCGTGCTTATGGAAAATTTGAAATTGTTGGGTATGACGGGGAAAAAACGTCCGGTTCTTATCTTCGGTATGCATGAAGGGAAAATTCAAGAAGGAGTCCGTGCAAGGCTTTTTGCGATGGCAAGCAAGGTATATCCGATTTCGCTGCAAGATACCGATCAGAAGATTCAGCAAAATGTCAGAGATGCGATCATGAGCGCACAAAAAGAGCTCCCCCTGCAGCCCATACTGGTAACGGGAAGCCTCTATTTGCCGGCAGGCGCTTATTGAATTTTCGAAATCAATAGAGTCGATACAGGCCGCAGACGATGCCAAGAATTTTGCATTCCCGAACAATGATGGGCTCCATCGCAGAGTTTTCCGGACGAAGCTCCACGTGGTCTGCATGCTGATAGAAGGTTTTGACTGTTGCGGAATCCTCAATCAGAGCGACGACCTGTTGACCGTTGCGCGCTGTATTTTGACGGCGGATGATGACGTGATCTCCATCGAAGATGCCGGCCTCGATCATGGATTCTCCTCGTATTTTCAAAACAAAATAGTCGCTTCCGTCGGATGGGAAAAAGGAGGAAGGAAGCGGAATGGTTTCCTCGACAACATCATCTGCATAAATCGGATCGCCTGCCGCCACATTTCCGTATACAGGGATATCATAGACATCGTCACGAAGCTCCGAAACGGGGACATCGGGACTCTCCGGCGCAAGGAAAATCCCTAATGCGGCAAGCGCATCCGCGCGCTCCTCGTTGAGGTGAAGAGATCGGTAGTTGCGTGTATCCATGCAAAGATAGCCTTGCCGGATGAGTGTATGAATATCCGAATGCACTGTTGAAGTGGAAGGAATTTGCAGCGTTTCACTGATGTCTCGAAAGCTGGGAGGATATTTATTTTTTGCGAGATATTCCGTAATATAGCGGAGAATTCTCATGCGACGTTCCGGTGCGGAGATAGCCATAGTTGTCCTTTCCTGAGTGAGTGTGACGAACATTTATTCTTTTTTCATTATATACATTTCCGAGAATTACTGTCAATTGAATGATTGTCCTATTTTTTATTTCACAGAATATACTTTCAAATCATCGGGAATCTTCTTGAAAACGACAATGACAGATACCTCTGTCGACCCGCAGACATCGTTTCGTTTGCACACGCAATCAGTTTTTTCTTCGTAATGAATAATCAGGATGGTTTTCGCAGGTGAAAACGCAGTGCCGGGATTTCTGTATGACATCGTATTGCTCCGGTTGACAATATATAAAATTCCAGTAAGGAGAAACCTTTCATGCCGTCTTTGTATGCCATCCTTGAACGCATATTCGGAGTTTTCTCGGGAAATCTCATTTTTCAGGCTGTCATTTTACTCAAGAAGGTGTCATGCTTCCATTTTTCTGCCGCATGCAACGAATTTCTTCAATTTTGTTTTTTAACATCTTGGAATGGGGTAAAAAAACAATAGTTGGGGAAAGCCCACGTAAAGAAGGAGGAATCATGAAGCTATATTTTTGTGAAAAGTGCGGCGCACTTTATGCGAATGTCAATGAAGTCGGTCATTGCACACCGGTATGCTGTGGCCAGGAGACCGAAGCTTTGAAAGCGGGAACAACGGACGCAGCTTTAGAAAAGCATGTTCCCCAGGTAACACGCGAAGGCAATCAGGTTCATGTTCAGGTCGGCTCTGTTCTGCATCCGATGACAGAAGAGCACTGGATCGATTTTATTGCTGTCGTTCAGGGCAAGAAGGTGCAGTATGTCTCTCTCACACCGCAGGATGAGCCCAAGGCGAGCTTCGTTGTGGAGGATGGCCCGGTAGAGGTTTATGAGCATTGCAATTTGCACGGACTCTGGAAGGCGGAGGCCTGATTTTCGTGCAGTTATAAATCAATACTGTAAAGTAGGGAGAGTGGCGAGCCGCTCTCCCTGTTTTGCTTATAGAGTTAATCGCCGGGGCGGGCTTCCACCATACCTGTGACAATATACTCCAATACAGCTTCACCACCTTCATTTTTCAGGAGCATACGCCAGGTGATAGCGCCGGCTTTTCCGCTGGAGAAGAGTCGCTTATGAGATACCTCAATGGTGCCGGTGATACGCTCGTCTGCATAAACCGGTGCAAGCCATTTGGCGGATTCAATGCTGAGTCCTGCAACAAGATGATCCTCGTGGATCACCCTTTCCACCCAATGCCCCCAGGCAGCGCAGATGGTGTGCAAGCCGGAAGCGATGATCTTTCCAAAACGTGTTTTTTCCGCCGCTTTTTGATTCAGGTGGAAGGGCCGGGCATCATATTTTTCGGCAAATTCAATGATTTCCTGTTCGGAAAGTGAAAACGGAAGAATGGAATATTGATCGCCGACGGTATAATCCTCAAAATACATAAAATTTCTTTTCCTTTCATAGAGCAATATAGAAGCATGGCTTCAATTTTGTCCTCTATTATAGTCCTCAATTATACGAGAAGGAAAATAAAAAAGACAATGCTGTAACGAAACCGGGAGGTGCGCAATGAACAATTCATTTTTACAGAATCCAAGTATGCGGGTAAAATAATAGAAATACGAATTCAATAAAACAGAAGAGGAGATGCGCTTGAATACGGAACAGATTTGGACACAAAAGGAACATTCAACAGAGGAACTGGCGTCGCTTTTGGGAGAGCTGGACAGCAATGTCAAGCTCTTTCAGGAATTTCTGGGAGTCCGTATGCGTCTGAAGGACGGACAGATTCTTCTAAAAGGAGAAGCGGCAGAGGTTGAGGCGGCAAGAAGCGTACTGGACAGCATGTATGCCGTTGTTCAACGTCAGGGGTTTATTACAAGGCCGGAGGTTTGTTATTTGCTTGAGATTCAACAGCAAAGCGATGTTCCCGTGCAGCAAATGCTGGAGGGCGTGATTTTATCGACTGCGCAGGGAAAGCCGATCCGCGCAAAAACATTGGGACAAAAGCAATATGTGGATGCCATCAAGAACAACGGTTTCACCTTCGGGATCGGGCCGGCGGGTACGGGAAAGACATATCTTGCGGTAGCCATGGCAATCAAAGCATTTAAAAGTAATGAGGTCAATCGTATCATACTCACAAGACCTGCGGTGGAAGCGGGAGAAAGCTTGGGATTTCTGCCGGGAGATTTGCAGGAAAAGATCGATCCCTATCTCAGACCGCTATATGATGCGCTCTACGAAATGCTGGGACCGGATAATTATATAAAATATAAGGAACGAGGGCAGATTGAGGTGGCTCCGCTCGCATATATGCGCGGCAGGACGCTGGATCATTCCTTTATTATTCTGGATGAGGCACAAAACACTACAACGGCGCAGATGAAGATGTTCCTGACGCGGATGGGTTACGGGTCGAAGGCGGTAATCACGGGCGATGTGACACAGGTGGATCTCCCGTCAGGAAAAACATCGGGCCTTAAGACCATTCAGCATATTCTCAAGGACGTCAAGGGTGTAGAGTTTTGTGAATTTCAGAAAGCAGACGTGGTGCGGCATCCGCTTGTGCAAAGGGTCATCGAAGCATTTGAGCGTTATGAAAAAAACACATCGGAGAAGAAAAAATGAATGTAGCAATGGATGTCAGAGATCCGTCCTTTGTCCTGACGAAACAAATCGAGATGCAAATAGAATGCGCGCTGGCGGCAGCTCTGGAACAGGAGGGCGTGCAGGATGACGCGGAAATCTCCGTTTCTTTTGTAGGCTCGGAGGAAATTCATAAGCTCAATTATGAATACCGCGGCGTTGATCAGGAAACGGATGTGCTGAGCTTTCCCATCCATGAAGCCTGTGATATTGAAGCCTTGAAAAGAAGGGGACAGCTGAACATCCTCGGCGATATCGTGATCAACATGGATCGCGTGCGCAGTCAGGCGGCCGAATACGGTCATTCGGAGGAAAGAGAGATGATTTACCTGACGATTCATTCTCTCCTGCATCTTCTCGGCTATGACCACATGGAGGAGGAAGAAAAAAAACGTATGCGCGCGCACGAGGAAGGTGTGATGCGCGCCGTCGATTTGCCGCGTCTCCGGGAAAGAGAGGGCTTTCATTCGGGGTATTGTACCGTGATCGGAAGACCGAATGTCGGAAAATCCACACTTCTCAATGCGCTTTTAGGACAGAAGCTATCCATTATATCGAATAAAGCGCAGACCACGCGAAATGAGCTTCGCCTGATCTATACGGACGAAAAAATGCAGGCGATTTTTTTGGATACACCCGGCGTGCAGATTCCCAAAAACGAGTTGGGTGAGGCCATGCTGCGGATCTCCGCAGACGCGTTGAATGGAGTGGACGTCGTACTCTATGTGACGGATACGGAGCCGACGGGGCGACTCGAGACCTTGATTTTGGAAAAATTACAAAAATTACAGGACACACCCATTCTCCTCATAATCAATAAGGCGGATGAGGCTGAGCCGCAAAGGATGGAGGAACGAAAGGAAGAGCTGAGACAATTGGGGATTTTTCGGGAAATTCTTCCGATCTCCGCGCTTCGAGGCGATCATTTGGATACCGTCCTCTCTGCGGTAGCCCGTTATTTGCCGGAGGGGCCGATGTACTATCCGCAGGAGATGGTCACCGATCGCAGCGAACGATTTTTAATTACGGAATTCATTCGTGAGAAATGCCTGAAAAACATGCAGGAAGAAATCCCTCACGGTATCCATGTTTCGATTGATCAGATGAAATATCGGGATCATCAGCCGATCTGTGATATTTATGCAACAATCTATGTCGAAAAGGAGTCTCATAAGGGCATGGTCATCGGAAAGGGCGGACAGATGCTTGCCCGCATCGGCAAAGAGTCCCGCAAGGAGATTGAGGCTCTTTTAGATTCCCATGTCAATCTGAAGCTTTGGGTAAAGGTGGATAAGAATTGGAGAAGAAGTCAGAATCGTGTAAAAAGGTTGGGCTTTGATGCTTAGCGGGGATCATCTGCACGGGATCGTGCTCACAGCGTATGATATTCAGGATTCTTCGCGTATTGTCCGGCTTTTCACGAAGGAGGAAGGGCAGCTCTCTTTTATTGCCCGAGGTGCCAGGCGCAATAAAAGTCGGGTTTTGAATCTTACGGAGCCCTTTATGGAGGGAACCTTCCAGCTTCAGGAGGGGCGATCGCTTTTATATATTCGCGACGGTCAAATTCAGGAAGCGCATTTGGGGCTGAGAAGACGACCCATGCGGCTTGCCTGTGCGCAAATGGCGGTGGAAGCGATGGGCATCCTGCCGGAACGAGAACCGGATTCCGGCATTTATGCGCTTTTGCAGAGGTTTCTGATGGTTCTTGAGGACGCCGCTGATGCGGCTCCTATACGGCTGCTGAGCGCTTTTTTGATGAAAATGGCAAGTTTTCTGGGATTTCGCCCAACGCTCGGAGCCTGCCTGGAGTGCGGAAAGCGTATGAATCCTTCATCCGTTTTTTTTGATATTGCGTCAGGCGGTGTTTTTTGTGAGGATCACAGGGAGGTGCAGAGTGCAAAATATATGGCAAAGCCCATTTACGAGGAAATCTGTGCATACATCACACAGCCGCTTCAGGACCTGGAGCAGACTGCGGCATCCGGAAAAAGGGAGCTTTATCAAGGGGCTTTTCGGATCACACTGGAGTATTTTCAGACGCATACCGGGAAACAACACTTCAAATCGCTCGCAATACTGCAACGACTTGCTGTTTTGTGGTAAAATCTGCGGTGACTACGAGGAGGATATATGAATCTACAAGAGATGATTTCAAAATTGACGCAGTATTGGGCGCAGCAAGGCTGCGCTGTGCTGGAACCCTATGATGTTGAGAAAGGCGCCGGTACAATGAACCCCAATACTTTTCTGCGCGCGCTGGGTCCGGAGCCGTGGAAAGCCGTATACGTAGAGCCGAGCCGCAGACCGGCGGACGGAAGATACGGGGAAAATCCGAACCGGCTTTATCAACATCATCAGCTGCAGATTTTGCTGAAGCCTGCGCCGGAGGATATTCAGGACCTCTATTTAAAGAGCCTGGAGGTCATCGGAATTCATCCGCGCGAGCATGACATTCGATTTGTTGAGGATAACTGGGAATCTCCTACTCTGGGTGCGTGGGGTGTCGGCTGGGAGGTTTGGCTGGACGGCATGGAAATCACACAGTTCACCTATTTTCAGCAGGTGGGCGGATTGTCCTTGAGCCCGGAATCCGGAGAAGTTACCATGGGCCTGGAGCGTATCGCTATGTATATCCAGGGTGTGGACAACGTCTTTGACTTACAGTGGAATGATCAGCTGAAATACGGCGATATTTTTCGTCAGCAGGAATATGAGAATTCCAAATATTCTTTTGAAACCGCTGATGTCGAGCTTCTGCGCACGCTCTTTGAACAATATGAGCGGGAGGCAAAGGCTCAAATTGAAAATCATCTGATATATCCGGCGTATGATTATGTTTTGAAATGCTCCCATACTTTTAATGTTTTGGATGCACGGGGTGCGATTGCAGTATCGGAGCGTAGTCACTATATTGCCCGCGTTCGTGATATGGCACGCGAGGTGGCAAAGGAGTATGTTCAGTGTCGTGAAGAGATGAATTTTCCTCTCATGCATACGAAGGAAGAGAGCAATCATGAATAAATATTTGTTAGAAATCGGCGTAGAGGAGTATCCTTCCCGTTACATCGCTTCGACAAAGGAACAATTGGTCAATAATATCTCCCGTGGGCTAAAGGATGCGGGATTGCATATCGGCACTCTTCGAATCGAGTCTACGCCTCGTCGTTTTGCTATTTGGCTTCAGGATATCGAGGAGACCGAGGGCAAGCGGGAGGAGATTGTACGCGGCCCTTCCAAAAAGGCGGCATATGACGAAAGCGGGCAACCCACAAAGGCGCTTCTGGGCTTTCTCAGAGGCAAAGGGGTCAGGCTTGAGGACACATTTATTGAGAATAACGGCAAGGATGATTATGTTTTTGTTCGCATGCAAAGGGAAGCGATTTCCATCGATTCCGTACTGGCAAAAGTCATACCTGATTCCATTCGTCATATCTCGGCGCCTCGTGCGATGCGCTGGGGAGGGAAAAGCATTCAGTTTTTAAGGCCGATTCGCTGGATCGTCTCCTTGTGGAACGATCAGGTGCTGCCCTTTGACTTTGAGGGAATTCCGGTTTCCAACCGGACGCAGGGGCATCGATTTTTAGGAAAGAAAGACCTGGAGATTGTTACCATTGACGGATATGAGCAGGCCTTAAAGGAAAATTATGTGATCGTGGATGAGAAAGAGCGCAGAAGCATCATCGTACGAGGTCTCAACCGTCTTGCTCGTGAGCACGGCGGAAGCCCCTTGATGGATGAGGAGCTGCTGGATGAGGTTGTGCATATTGTAGAATATCCTACGGTCTTTTTAGGGTCGATTCCTGCAGACTATTTGCAGCTCCCCAAGGAAATTCTGATCACCCCGATGAAGGATCATCAGCGCTATTTCCCGGTCGTGAATGATAATGGAAGTCTTCTTCCTTATTTTCTTTCGGTGCGCAACGGAGATGACTATGGCATTGAAAATGTGGCCAGAGGCAATGAGAAGGTGCTGGTACCGCGGTTAGAAGATGCAAAATTTTTCTATCAGCAGGACTTGTCCATTCCTTTTGCCGAATATGTATCACAGCTGGATCAGTTGATTTTTCATGAAAAGCTGGGCAATATGCGTGAGAAATCGGAGCGTCTGGAAAAGCTCACCGCTTCCATCGGGAAACGCATTCAATGCGGATCGGAAACAATAGAAAATGCGGCAAGAGCGGCAGAGCTTTCCAAGGCGGATCTGGTTACGCATATGGTGGTCGAATTTACCGAGCTGCAGGGCGTCATGGGACGCATTTATGCGGAAAAGTCCGGAGAAAATCCCATTGTGGCTCAAGCGATTGAGGAGCAGTACATGCCCCGTGTTTCCGGAGGAGAGCTTCCGAAGGCTACCTCGGGACTCATTCTCTCTCTTGCCGATAAAATCGACACTATTGCAGGTCTTTATGCCATCGGCATTGAAGTGACCGGTTCTCAGGATCCTTTCGGCCTGCGCCGTGCTGCCATCGGAATGATTGATATGATCTTCAGCGCCAAATTCCACATGGATCTCAAGGCCGCTTTCCGGGATGCGTTATTGTTTTATGTCGAGCAGCAGGGACTCGTATTTGATTATGACGAGGTGATCGGACATATCAATGAGTTTATGTGCGGACGCCTGAAGAATAAATTTCGGGAAAACGGATATCGCTATGATCTGATCGATGCTGTTATGGATTCGGAAAGCACGGATCTTCTGGTTTATCGCCAAAAGCTGAATGCACTTTCCGAGTTGGCGGAGACAGATCCGGAGGATACTTTGATTACGGGATTCATCCGTGTGGACAGCATGGCCAAAAATGCGGATTCCATGGAAGTGAATCCAT
Organism: Peptoniphilaceae bacterium; assembly: GCA_022779285.1. GTDB lineage: Bacteria > Bacillota > Clostridia > Tissierellales > Peptoniphilaceae > JALFST01. The sequence continues at coordinate 44,995 of JALFST010000020.1, read as the reverse complement.
CCGTTTTACAGGAAGAGGATCAGGTCATGCTGAATTCTCTCGAGAGAGAGGAAGCGGTGAAAGCCGCAATTCGCTCGGATCATTTTTCAGATGCCCTGGAGCTTTTGGGACATTGGATGATCGTGATCAATTCGTACATGGATCAGACAATGATCCTTGTAGAGGACGAGGCTCTTCGTAGAAGCCGGCTCGCTATGCTGGCTCGTGTCAGTCATTTGATCCGCCAGATACTTACGCCGCAGCTTGTTGTCAGAGAAAACAGAGCGTAGGAGGTATCATGATTCGCGAACAGATTGAGCATAATGAAGAGATGCTGTTGTCTCCCTATGCCGTTCGTGCGTCTCAAACAAAGGGACGTTCGATTCCGGAGGTGGAGGATCCATATCGAACCTGCTTTCAGAGAGATCGAGATCGAATCCTGCATTCGAAATGCTTTCGGCGACTGAAGCACAAAACGCAGGTGTTCATCTCTCCGGAGGGGGATCATTATCGCACGCGTCTTACTCACACGCTGGAGGTCGGGCAGATCGCGCGGACGATCGCGCGTGCTTTGCGCCTCAACGAGGATCTGACCGAGGCGATGGCAATGGGCCATGATGTGGGACATACTCCTTTCGGACATGCGGGGGAGCATATTCTTCAAAAAATCATGCCGGGCTTTCACCATGCTCAGGAATCCGTTCGCATGCTCAGCATTGTAGAATCTCGTGCACGCACGCCTCATGTGGCGGGTTTGAATCTTACATGGGAGGTGCTGGATGGGATTGCAAATCACAGCGGAAGCAATCAGGCGGCTACTCTTGAGGGAAGAATCCTGAAGTTTGCGGATCGCATTGCTTATGTAAATCATGATATCGATGACTCGATTCGCGCCGGAGTGCTGCGCGAGGAAGATCTTCCCAAGGAGTGTGTGGAGATCCTCGGAAAAAACTCATCAGAAAGAATTTCAGCCCTTGTCCATGCAGTGGTTCGTGCCAGTATGGATCAGCCCGAAATTCGAATGGAGGAGCCGTATCAAGGCGCTCTCCGCGAATTGCGGGGATTCATGTTTGACAGGGTGTATACCAACGAAATGATCAAAGGTGAAAATCGCAAGCTGGAGCATATCATTACCGATCTTTTTCAGTACCTTCTGGAGCATCCGGAGGCAATGCCTGCGGATCATCATATCATTTACGAGGACAGAGAGGATTCTCCGGAAATGAAGGTGATGGACTATATTTCCGGCATGACGGATGATTTTCTGATTCGTACCTATCGTGAGCTTTTCATTCCCAAGGTCTGGTCGATCTTATAAGGAACGGATTTTGGAATCCCATGATCAAGAAGAAAGTAAGGTTATGAAAAGAGGAGCTATGTCTTTATCGGATGATACGGTTCAGCGTGTCAAGGACGCGGTGGATATCGTAGACCTGGTGGGAAGCTATGTGGAGCTGAAACGCTCGGGCAAAAGTTATAAAGCCTGCTGCCCCTTTCATCAGGAAAAAACACCATCCTTTTTTGTAACGCCGGAGTTCGGAACCTATAAATGCTTTGGATGCGGAGAGTCCGGCGATGGGATTTCCTTTGTTCAAAAAATGGAACATTTAGACTTTCCCGATGCCATTCGTTTTCTTGCGGATCGTTACGGGATTCCGCTGGAGGCTGCGGATCCGCATGAAAAGGAGCGCCGGGATCATAAGAAACGCCTCTACACACTCAATCGAGAGGCGATGCTTTTTTATTATCAGAATCTTTTGACCAACGCGCTGCCGCAGAGATATTTGATGCAACGCGGATTGAAGTCCGAGATTATCAATCGTTTTTTTCTCGGCTTTGCGGATGGCAAAGGAGATAGCCTGTATCAAGCGATGAAGGAAAAGGGCTTTGCAGAAGAGGATATGCTGGAGCTCGGGCTTATTTTAAAATCCAATCGAGGGACGGGATACTATGATCGCTTTCGCAACCGTGTCATGTTTCCCATCATCTCCGAGAAAAATCATGTCATCGGCTTCGGCGGGCGTGTGATTGATCGCGGACAGCCGAAATACCTGAATTCTCCGGAATCTGAAATTTTCCACAAGGGAGATCATCTATACGGTGTCCACATTCTCAAGCAAAATCGGAATCGGGATCGCGTGATTCTGGTTGAGGGATATATGGATGTGATCGGCTTGAATTATCATGGTATTGAATATGCGGTTGCCAGTCTGGGGACCTCGCTGACGGAGAATCAGGCAAAGCTGATCAAGCGCTATGCGGAGTCCATTTATCTCTGCTACGATGGGGATGCCGCGGGCATCAAGGCTTCCCGCAGAGCGATTGAGGTGTTTGAAAGAACGCACATCACACCGCACATGATGCTTCTTCCTGATGGAAAGGATCCGGATGATGTCGCCCGGACACAGGGAAAGGAAGCCTTTGAACAATATATGGAAGAAGCGGTGGATCCCATCGACTTCGAGCTTCGGATTTTACGTTCCGGATTTGATTTGGAGCAGGAAAGAGGAAGACTGGATTTTCTGGCCAAGGCTACCGATTTTCTGGCAAATATCCCTAAGGATGCCGTTCGAGACATATACATCCAAAAGGTTGCGGATGAAATCCGGGTAGACAGCGAGAGCTTGAAAAATGATGTATTGCTTCGCAGAGAAGCATTGAAAACCGAGAAGAAGGATATTTTTTTCGCTGAAGGGTATGGCGAAAAAGCGTATTTTCATCCGGCGCCATCGGCAACAGATGATTTTTACGGCGAGAATTTCCAAGAAAACGATGGCTCTTTCTCAAATCGGGGTAATAAAAACATACGATCGCTGGAGGAAGAGCGTGAGGCATTGCAGTCGGATTTTTTACGTCTGTATCAAAATGAGTCATGTGCCAGTCTGTTACGCATGAATAACGACTGGATTACAGACAAGGCCGTTTTACAGATTTTGATGCGAATGGATCAATTACGAAATTCCGGACTTCCGGCCAATACGGAAATGCTGCTTTCCGAGCATCCCGAGGGAGATGTGCTCACCCGGATACGGAGTATGGAGCGAGAAGGGGAGAAAAGCAAAGAAAACACCGTTGCTATGGCCAGAGAGCTTTTGGATAAGATAGAGCATCTTCGCATGAAGCTGCGCTCCGCGGAGCTTCGGCGGCTGGCAGAGACAAACTCTGAGAACGGAGAAGGCAATGTGAGTCGGCTATATGACGAATATTTCGAGATTATGCGGCAAAAGAAAAGTGGAGGACGACATGACTGAACGCGATGATTTATTGAAGGATGACGCGACGGACGTTGATGAAATAAAACAAAATATGATTGATGAGCTGCGGAAGATCGCATCGTCGCACAGAGAAATGTATACCTTGTCGGACTTCGAAGGCCTTGAGGATTATGAACGATTGGACGATGAGGATCGTTTAGATATCGTGAAAACGCTCGAAGAAGACGGCATTATGCTGGAGGATGGGGAATTTGTTCCGGAATCTGAGGATGCCGATGACGATGAGCCTATCGATGACGATGATCAGGAAGAGGAGGATTCTCTTTCCGAGCTGGACGGACTGGATGTTCTCTCAGAGGATTTGGTTGAGATCGAATCCGAAGAGGAAAAGCTTGCACGTGAAGAAGAGGATCGGCTCTCTCGCAACGCGATGAAGGCCATCGCCATTGACGATCCTGTAAAAATGTATTTGAAAGAAATCGGAAGAGTTCCTCTGCTTACCGCAGAGGAAGAAGTGCTTTTAGCGAAGCGCATGGAGCTTTCCGATATTGCCGGAAAGGCCTTGCATAATCGTCGCATCACATTGCGTGAGGAAATTGAGCTTTCCAAACAATCGTTAAACTATGTACAGGCGCTTTTTCTCTTACGTTTGGAGGAAAAACTGCAAAATCAGGAGAATCCGACTGCGGAGGATCGTCAGCGCTTTACGGATTTAAGCCGTTTTTATGTATATGCTCTCCACCCGGATGTGGATGCGATCGAAGCGGAATCCGATGAGTATTATGCCATCAACATGGCCGCCTATGTGGAACGTTATGTACGTCGCAGACTCGGACGAACGGAAATGACGGAGGAGGAAGCGATCAAGCTGGCATATTGTGATGCCATTCAGGATGCAGTGCTTGCTGTTTTAATTGATCCGGATCACGCGACAAAGGCGCAGCATGATTGGACGAAGTATGCGGTGGAGCATCGTGAGGAAATTGTTGCCGCTGTGGATCAGGTATATAAAAGAGAAGAGGATTCGGACGAAAATGTGAAAAGTCTTTTTGAATTGGCCAATGAAAAAAAGATGAAGCCTTTTACCGACGGCAGACTCACGGATGAGCAGCGTCTCATGCTTTTTGAAAGAAATACCGTGATCGACAAGATCAAGATCGGACTCAAAAAAATTGCACCTAAGGATGCGCTGACGGAAATCGAAATCAAGAATTATGACATTCTGGAGGCTGAGCGCGTCAAGGTGGAAAATCTTTTTGCCGGAAATGGAGACATCGATTCCTTTTCACCGGAGCTGCTGAAGGAGGTTGTGCGTTCCAATTTCCCCGCAAGAAAAATTTTGGTACGAGAGCCGCTCAATGATCTGGATCGAGAGCAGATGAAAAAAACAATGCGCATAGGAAATCAGGCGAAAAAACGTCTGGCAGAGACAAACCTCAGACTTGTTGTTTCCATTGCAAAGCGTTATGTTGGGCGCGGTATGAGTTTTCTCGATCTCATCCAGGAAGGAAATCTCGGCTTGATGAAGGCCGTTGAAAAATTTGATTATCACCGCGGATTCAAGTTTTCCACCTATGCGACCTGGTGGATTCGCCAGGCGATTACGCGTGCCATCGCCGATCAGGCGCGCACCATTCGCATTCCCGTACACATGGTGGAAACCATCAATAAGCTGTCACGTGCGCAAAGACAGCTGCTGCAGGAGCTCAACCGAGATCCGACCAATGAGGAGATTGCGCAGGAGATGGGTGTCGATGTGGAAAAGGTGCGCGCCGTGCGCAAGATTGCGCAGGAGCCGGTTTCTTTGGAAACCCCGATCGGAGAAGAGGAAGACTCTCATTTGGGAGATTTCATTGAGGATGATACGGCCGTAGCTCCGGACGAGGCGGCGAATTCCATTATGCTCCACGAGGAATTGTCCAATATTCTCAATACGCTTTCCGAGCGTGAGAGAAAAGTATTGGAGCTGCGTTTCGGCCTCAATGACGGGACGCCGCGCACGCTGGAGGAGGTCGGAAAAGAATTTGCCGTTACGCGTGAACGCATCCGCCAAATTGAAGCAAAAGCGATACGAAAGCTCAAGCATCCCACACGTTCGCAAAAAATCAAAGATTTTTTGGAGTAAGTCATGAGCAGAGCTCCGGGAAGACGGATCAGCGCATTGGTGCAGACGGTAGAACCCTGCCACCGAGTCGTTGATGTGGGCTCAGATCATGGTCTGATCGCCAGATTTTTAGCAAGGCGAGAAGACATTGATTTCGTATTGGCGACGGATATTTCGGAAGACTCGCTTGCCAAGCTGCGGGAGATTTTACCCACGGAGCCGGCGCGGATTCGTGAGAAAATTCAAATGCAGGTCACGGACGGCTTGCGCGAGCTTTGCTGGAGCTCGCTCGATGCGATTGTCATCGCAGGCATGGGAGGCGAGCTCATGACAAGGATTCTTGCAGAAAACATTGATTTCGCGCGGCGTGCAGGACAATGGGTATTGAGTCCGCAGAAATCACCGGAGCATTTGCGCCGCTTTTTGATGGATCAGGATGTTCTTGTACGGGAAACGATGATCAAGGACGGAAAGCATCGCTATCCGATATTGAATGTATGTACGCAAAAGAAAATGACATTGGAGTATCGGAAATATGCAGGTTTTCCTTATGGCTTGGAATATGGTCCGCACCTTTTGGAACAGCGTCATCCCGAATTGATCCGGTATCTTGAGGAAGAGCGAAGGAATTTGTTGAAACTGTCGGCGAGCATTCCTGAACAAGCCTCATCGTCCGCTCTTGAAAAAAAAGCGAGCATGCTTCGAAAAGCACAGTGGATATCGAAATATTGTGCGGAAGAGCCGGACAGAGGCGCGGAAAAAGAGGAAACCGATTCGAGAGGATGGTAGAAGATGAATATCCAGCAATGGGTCAATGCATGGGAAAAGAAGGTACCGCTTTCGCTTCAAGAGGAATGGGATCATAGCGGAAAGCAGCTGGGGCGATTTTCCCGTGAATTAACAGGGATCGTTTATTCCTTGGATTTATCCGAGGAGAGCATTCAGGAGGCGGTGAAAAATCACTGTAATTTAATTTTTACACATCACCCCGTTTTCTTTGATCCTGTAAAAAGCTTCACAGAGGATCAGCCTATGCAGGATTTAGCGATCGAATGCATTGAGAAGGGATTTTGTATCTATTCATCGCACACATGCTTTGATACCGTATTCGGCGGAGTCAACGATGTATTGGCGGAAATGCTCGGCTTATCGGACCTTGATCCCCTGGTTCCCTCGGGGCTCATGGATCCGTTGCATGCGTATTCGGACGGATTCGGTAAAATCGGAACCTTTGCAGAACGCCCGGCAAAGCCTTTGACCTATCATTTGAATAAATGGAAGAAAAATTTTCACATGTCTTCCATTCCTGTTTTTGGTCCTGCGAATATCCTCGTGGAAAGCGCGGCGTGCGTGGGAGGAAGCGGGGCGGATTATATTCCCTATGCGATTCAACGCGGAGCCGATGTGTTTATCACGGGAGATATTCGTTATCATCAAGCGCAGGAAGCGGTGGCTCAGGGACTGACCGTGGTGGACTTGGGACATTATGAGTCGGAAGCCCCGGCGCTCTATCGCGCGATGGAATGGTCAAAGCAGATTGCTCCGGGAATTACGCATCGGATAGTTCCGCTTCCTCGCGATCGGATTCGTCAATTTTTCTAATTTGATAGTGTTCATCAATGAGGCATTGAATTATGATACAATACACATACGGAAAGTAAGACGGATCATCGCGACACGTTCGAGGAAAGTCCGTGCACCATAGAGCAGGATGCCGGATAACGTCCGGTGAAGGTGACTTTAAGGAAAGTGCAACAGAAAAGTACCGCCGCATTGCGGCAAGGTTGAAAAGGCGAGGTAAGAGCTCACCGGCATATCGGAGACGATATGGCCGTGCAAACCCCATCCGGTGCAAGAGAAAAGGTCAAGAACAGCGGCTCGCTGTGACCGAAAATCGCTGGAGCGCATTGGTGACGATGCGCCGAGACAGATGATGATCGATTACAAAACACGGCTTATAGACTTGCTTTCCGTATCTGAGGATTCCGGATAGCCGTATGCTATCCGACAGACGGTATTTTGCCGTCTTTTTTTGCCGGATCCGCTGAATCAAAAACGGGTTTCCACGCATAAAAAAAGCAAGGGCTCTTTCGATTGTTGAAAGAGCCCTTGCTTTTGATTTGAGATCTTATTTAACCTCATCTAAAAAATTATAGGTGATCTCTCCGTCAAAAACTCCTAAAATAAAATTTTGAGTATTTTCCGGATTGAGAATTGCAAGAGCCGCCTGGTATCCATAAGGACTATACTCTTTCTGGATTTGGGCGGAAAGGGGCTTCCAGGATTCAATGACAGAATTCCAGTTTTCTTCGGCAGCATCTCTTTCTGCACCCGTGGCATGTTGCAAAACCAAATCGAGATATTGCGATATTCCCGTTTTCACATCTCCGGAGGGAGTAAATGTAAAGACAATCGTCTTTTCCTGCTTGATGACGTTCCAGTCTCCCATGCCGTGAAAGGATTGATCCAATTCAGATTTGACAGAAGAGGTCAGGCGATCGATTTGAGAGGAAACGTCCCCGTCTGTAAGGGAGACGTCTTCGTTTTGCTCCGCTTTCGGCAGGGTATTTTCTATCTCTTTCTTGAAATTCTTTACATCCTTGAATTGAGAATCCCTCGCTGACTCCTGAAAAACACCCGATTTGAGGATCAAAGCCAGGATTGCGCATAGAGCCAGCATACCGCCCAGAACGCCCAATGTAAGCCAAAGATTTTTCCGTGAACGCTTTGGCGGAGTCACGGGAGAACTGCCCTCAGAGGAGGATACGCCTGAAAAGACAGGCGTGCTTTCTTCCGAGGAGGCAGGATCGTCCTGCGGCATATTTTCATCGATGCTGTTGAACTGTTGATCGTCCATGATAGGACTCCTTTCTTAGGATAGATACGAATTTATTTTCCAATTTTTGATATCTGTAGTTTATCAGAAAAAAAGCCCGGTAATACATGATTTTTTATGAATACGGTACATAAGCTGAGAATTGAGAAAAAACAGCGGTTTTCCTTTGACAAGTCCATGAAAATTTGGTATTTTATTCAAGTACCTTTGGGCGAGTCGTATGCCCTTTTGTACTCTTCGGGTTTGAATTCGCAGCGTCGATGTGCGAAACACAAATTATCGAATGAACAAAAACCGCCTCCCTGACAGTGCGGAGTCTAAATTTGCAGGGCAGTAAGAGAAAAGGAGACAACGATGAAAACCACTTTGGCAAAGCCGTTGGAGGTTGAGCGCAAATGGTATGTTGTCGATGCGACTGATCAGGTTCTGGGTCGTCTCGCAGCAAACATTGCAGCTGTACTTCGCGGCAAAAACAAGCCCATTTTCACGCCGAACGTTGATACGGGTGACTATGTAGTCGTGATCAATGCGGACAAGATCCGTCTTACGAACGGCAAGGAGCAGAAAAAAATCTATACCCATCACACAGGATATCCCGGCGGACTTCGCCAGGTTTCTTATGCGGAGATGATGGAAAAGCATCCTGAGCGCGCTTTGGAAAAAGCTGTCAAGGGCATGCTTCCCCACAATTCCTTGGGTCATCAGATGTATCGCAAGCTGAAGGTATATGCCGGTCCTGAGCACAAGCATCAGGCGCAGATGCCCGAAACGCTGGTATTTTAACAGGAGGATAGAATGGACAATCAATATCGTGGAACAGGTCGTCGTAAGACCGCTGTTGCCCGTGTTCGCCTCCTAACGGGCAAGGGCAGTATTCTCGTGAACGGTCACGAGCTGAATGAATATTTTGACTATCAGACATTGCGTGATATCGTAGTGGAACCGCTGAAGCTGACCGGCAATCTCGGAGCTTTTGATGTATTTGTAAACGTCAAGGGCGGCGGATTTTCGGGACAGGCGGGAGCAGTGCGCATGGGAGTTGCCCGTGCACTTCTGGAATATGATCCCGGTCTTCGTGCAACGCTGAAGAGCGCAGGATTCCTGACTCGTGATGCACGTAAGAAGGAGCGTAAAAAGTACGGCCTTAAGAAAGCTCGTAAGAGCCCGCAATTCAGTAAGCGTTAATCGGTCGGATTTCTCATCAAAAAGCAAAAGCCCTCGGAAAGACAAAACTTCCGAGGGCTTTTTCATACTTTTGAGGTTCCGCCGGCAGATTCGTAACATCTCTGTGACGCGAAGCTGTCTTCATGAGCGGTGAACTGTGATGGCAGGGAGGTGCAATTTTCCATAAAAATGCGTTTTCGTGCAACTTTTATTGCGAATGAGAAGATAAAATGCTAATATTCATATGTTGTAAAAGAAAATTGCGGGGAAAGGATACCAAGGAATGCATAGCCTTTCTTATAACGGTCTTTGGAAACTGTTGATTGATCGTAAACTGAAAAAAAAGGATCTGCAGAACATGACACACCTGAGCTCTTCCGTTATTGCAAAAATGGGGAGGGATCAGCCGGTGCATCTGGATACCATCGTCAAAATCTGTGTTGCTCTTCATTGTGACATCGCGGATATCGTCACGCTGTGCAATAAGGAGGTGTAACGATTGGCGAATTTCACCAAAAAAGCAATTCGAGATTCTTTCATTCAATTGCTCAACGAAAAGCCTCTGAGCCGGATCACCGTTCGCGATATCGTAGAGGATTGCAATGTGAACCGTAACACATTTTATTATTATTATCAGGATATTCCGCAGCTGTTGGAATCTGTGATCGATGAAGAGGCAGAACGCATTATCCGAGAGCATCCATCTATGGAATCGATTGAAGAGTGTTTGACTACCGCCATAGAGTTTATACAGCAAAACCGCAAAGCGGTTCTCCATATTTTTCAATCCGCCAATCGCGATGTCTATGAACAGTATCAGTGGCGCGTGTGCAATCATGTCGTTACGACCTACATCGACAGAATTTTTCACGGGCGGTCCGTATCTCCGGATGATCGCCGCTTGATTATTGATTATACAATGTGCTTATGCTTCGGCTTCATTTACGCCTGGTTGGACAGCGGAATGCAGGATGATATTGTTTCTCGCTTTCATCGCATGTGCGAGCTGAAGCAGGGGGAAGTGGAGCGTATGATTGCTAAATGTGAAATAAAAGGGTGATGATTTTCGGACAAAAGCGGTTCTATGCCTGAATTTTAGGCATGGGACCGCTTTTTGTCTATATCAAATATGAAAAATCTGCATTAGAATGAGAATCAATAAGGCTAAAGCAGGAAATGGAAAGGAGGGGAAAAAAGAGGCGCATTCTATGGAATCAGGAAAGACTGTGTGATGGAATCAGGAAAAGAACCCATCGATTGCGGGGAGCTTTGCTCTCCTCGCTTATACATAAGGAGGAATTAAGATGTCATTAACGAATCAACTGAAAAAGACAACCTTGCGTACCGCTTTCAACTATCTGGAGAAAAACCCGGAAGAAAATGCTCTGAAGCTGATGACATGGGTGGACAAGCTGGCCGGTGACGGTCCGGACAGCTTTTATTCGCAGCGTGCAACCATTCGTCAGATACTTGAGGATCCGCAGAACAATATGTATCAGCTCGCCATGAGCGTTATGAAAGAAACGGATCCGGAGGTTCTGAAGGCCACCTTTGAAAATTTCTTCCTCAATGCGAGTGTCATCGGTTGGCCGATTCAGGAGGAATATCGCAGAAAATATAATTGTAATATTCCTTGGGCGATTCTCATCGATCCTACCTCCGCCTGCAACCTGCACTGCACCGGCTGCTGGGCCGCGGAATATGGAAACAAGCTGAATCTGAGATTTGATGAAATCGACTCTATCATCTCTCAGGGGAAGAAACTGGGGATTTATATGTACATCTATGCCGGAGGAGAGCCTCTTGTCCGTAAAAAGGATCTGCTTGCTCTTTGTGAAAAGCATAGCGATTGCCAATTTCTTGCATTCACCAACTCTACGCTGATTGATGAAGACTTTGCCGATGAAATGCTCAGGGTAAAAAATTTTATTCCCGCTATCAGTGTCGAGGGATTTGAGTCTGCTACGGACAGCCGTCGTGGCGACGGCACCTATCAGAAAGCGGTTCATGCCATGGCAATTTTGAAGGAGAAGCGCTTGCCCTTTGGCCTTTCCTGCTGCTATACCAGCCAAAATCTCGATTCTATCAGCTCCTATGAGTTTATTGAGCAGATGGTTCAGTGGGGAGCTCGTTTTGTCTGGTATTTCCATTACATGCCTGTCGGAAATGATGCTGCGCCGGAATTGCTTCCAAGTCCCGAGCAGAGAAAATTCATGTATCACCGAATTCGCGAAATTCGCGCTACTCAGCCGATTTTTGCCCTGGACTTCCAGAACGACGGAGAGTTTGTGGGAGGCTGCATCGCCGGAGGACGGAGATATTTGCACATCAATGCCAATGGAGATTGTGATCCGTGCGTGTTTATTCACTATTCCAATGCGAATATCCGGGATATGAGCCTGCTGGATGTGCTGAAGAGCCCCATTTTTATGGCTTATCATGATGCGCAGCCATTTAACGATAACCATCTGCGCCCCTGCCCCATGCTCGAAAATCCGGAGATGCTGCGGGAAATGGTGAAGACGACGGGAGCCCATTCCACAGATCTGCAATCTCCGGAAACGGCGGATCACCTGTGTGATAAGTGTGAGGAGTACGCAAAGAATTGGACACCTACCGCTAATGAGCTTTGGGAAAACAGCTGTGCTCAGAAAACGGGAGAAACGGCAAAATGACATATTTTTTTACATCTGAAAGCGTAACGGAAGGACATCCGGATAAGGTATGCGATCAAATTGCCGATGCAATTCTGGATGCACTTTTGGAACACGATCCCGGTTCTCATGTAGCCTGTGAGGTAACCGCAATTCCCGATGGAATTCATATTTTCGGAGAAATCACCTCGACCGCACATGTGGACTACGCCGCGATCGCTCGACAGGTGGTTCGGGATATCGGATATGTGAAGCACGGCCACGGCTTTGATGCGGATACCTGTCAAATTACTGTGGATATTCACGAGCAATCTCCGGATATCAACATGGGCGTGGAGAAGGCGGATTCCATGGAAAACGGTGCAGGGGATCAGGGTATGATGTTCGGCTTTGCATGCCGGGAAACAGAAAATCTGATGCCACAGCCGATTGAGCTTGCTCACGCCCTGACGAAACGGCTTGCTTTTGTGCGGAAGGATGGGATTTTGCCCTATTTGTTGCCGGATGGAAAGGCTCAGGTCACGGTGGAGTATCGTGACGGAGCTCCGGCGCGGGTGGGAGCCGTTGTCGTTTCCTCCCAGCATGAGACGAACATATCCATGGAGCAATTGCGCGAGGATATCCTTGACCAAGTCATCCGTCCGGTGATTCCGGAGAAAATGTCGGACGATAAAACAAGAATCTTTATCAATCCGACAGGTCGTTTCTGCATCGGCGGTCCTGCCGCCGACAGCGGTCTGACCGGAAGAAAACTGATCGTGGACACCTACGGCGGTTATGCCCGTCATGGCGGCGGTGCGCTATCCGGCAAGGACCCCTCGAAGGTTGATCGGAGCGGCGCATACATGGCGCGTTATCTGGCAAAGAATGTTGTTGCGGCCGGCCTGGCGGATCGGTGTGAGATTCAGATCAGCTATGTCATTGGAGTCGCCAAGCCGGTATCCGTTCTTGTGAATACCTTCGGTACGGGAAAGCTTTCCGAGGATCGGATTCGGGAGATGATTCTCAGCGCGGCGGATTTGCGCCCGTCTGCAATCATTGAGCGTCTCTCCCTTCGAACGCCATTTTATAGAAAAACGGCCAGCTACGGTCATTTCGGTTCCAACACCGAAGAATTTCCTTGGGAACAGACGGATCTGCAGGAGCTTTGGCGGAATACTCTGATTTAATGACGGAAGATTCCGATAGCCGGATTGCCCGAGGGTTCTTCGGGAGATCCGGCTATTTATATGTTTTTTTCGTATTTTGCAGTGAAAAATATGGATAGACAAAGGAGGTGTTTTGTGCAACTGAACAATCGGATTCAAGCGGCAAAAACCGGTTATATCACGATATCCGTCCTGCTTTGTATTCTGGGCGCCGTGCTGATTGCCGTACCTGATTTTTCGGCAAAGCTGATTTGCAGGATCATCGGAGGAATTATGGTTCTCTTCGGCGTGATCAAGATCATCGGATATTGCTCAAAGGATTTATACAGGCTGGCGTTCCAATTCGATCTGGCTTCCGGCATTCTGCTCGCAGCGCTGGGCATCATTTTGATCGTCCGTACGGATCTCATGGTTCATTTCATCGGTACGGTTATGGGAATCTGTGTTCTGGCGGACGCTTTACTCAAAATACAGATTTCCATTGATTCCAAAATTTTCGGAATTCATAAATGGGACCTGATTCTCATTGCGGCGATTGTGACCGGCGTTGTCGGTTTTCTGTTGATTCTTCGTCCCTCGGAGAGCATTCAGGCTCTTATGCTGCTGCTGGGCCTGGCGCTGATTACCGAGGGAGTGATGAATTTGATTACAGTTCTGACGGCTGTTCAGATGATTCGTCATCGGTTGCCGGAGGTCATTGATGTCGAATACCGCGAGACCGATCAAGAACGATAACGGAAAGGATATGTAATCATCTATGCGTTTTTCAAAGGCGGTTGTAAAATACCACATACCGATCCTGATTTTAGCGGTTTTGCTGCTCATTCCGGCCGTGTTCGGCATGGCAAATACAAGAATCAATTATGATATGCTGAGCTATTTGCCGGAGGATATGGATACGGTTATCGGACAGAACGAGCTGACGAAGGAATTCGGAAAAGGAGCTTTTTCCTTCATCATTGTCGAGGATATGCCGAATAAGGACGTGGCTGCTTTGAAGTCGAAAATCGAGCAGGTGGATCATGTGAATACCGTAATCTGGTATGATACTCTGTTTGATACTTCCATTCCGATGGAGCTGCTTCCGGAAAAAATCTACAAGGAATTCAATACCGATCATTCCACCATGATGGCCGTGTTTTTTGACAGCTCGACATCCGCGGATGCGACTATGGACGCGATCAAGGAGATCCGCGCTCTCTGCGGAAAACAGAGTTATGTTTCCGGAATATCGGCTATGGTCACAGATCTGAAGGATCTATGCGAGCGGGAAGAGCCGATTTATGTCGGCATTGCCGTGGCTTTGGCCTGTGTGGCCATGCTGCTGTTTTTGGACAGCTGGCTGGTGCCTTTTGTTTTTCTGACATCCATCGGTATGATGATTCTTTTAAATCTCGGATCCAATATTTTTATGGGCGAGATTTCCTACATTACCAAAGCGCTGTCTGCTGTTCTTCAGTTAGCCGTGACCATGGATTACTCGATCTTCTTATGGGAAAGCTATAACGAGCAACGAAGAATTTACAGCGATCATAACGAGGCTATGACGGTGGCGATCCACAAGACTCTGATTAGTGTCGTGGGCAGTTCCATGACCACAGTCGCCGGATTTATTGCTTTATGCTTTATGTCCTATACCATGGGCCGCGATTTGGGCATCGTCATGGCCAAAGGCGTTCTGCTGGGCGTTATCGGCTCTGTGACGGTTCTCCCGGCATGGATTTTGATTCTGGACAAGCCTTTACAGAAGACAAGACACAAGGCACTGATTCCCAACATGGGGAAATTCGCAAAAGGGGCGATCAAGAGATTTCCCGTGTTTTTGATTCTCTTCGCCTTGCTCGTGCCGCCCGCTTATTACGGATATAAGAAAACAAATGATGAGGTTTATTATGACCTGGGAGAGTCCCTTCCAAAGGACATTGAATACGCCGTTGCCAACAGAAAGCTTGCCGAGGATTTTCATATTGCCTCTACCCATATGCTGCTGATCAATGCGGATGTGCCTGCAAAGAATGTTCACAACATGGTTCGCGAGATGGAAGAGGTTGATGGCGTGAAATATGTTCTCGGTCTGGAGTCCGTCATCGGCTCCCGTGTACCTGATGAAATCCTGCCGAAATCTCTTGTAAAAAATCTGAAAAGCGGCAAATGGAAGCTGATGCTCATCAATTCGGAATATAAGGTTGCCGGTGACAAGGTAAACAAGCAGATCACACAGTTGAATACCATTCTCAAGAAATATGACAGGGACGGTATGCTGATCGGAGAAGCTCCATATATGAAAGATATGATCGAAACCACCGCCCATGACTTTCGAGTTGTCAATGCCATTTCGATTGTCGCGATTTTTGTCATCATCGCTTTGGTGGAAAAGAGCATTTCTCTGCCGTTTATTCTGATTTCGATCATCGAGCTTGCGATCTTCATCAACCTGGGTCTTCCGCATTATACGGGACAGAGCTTACCCTTTATCGCGCCGATCTGTATCAGCACGATTCAGCTCGGTGCAACCGTGGATTATGCAATTCTAACCACCAATCGCTATAAAGCCGAAAGAATCGCCGGCGCACAGAAGAAGCAGGCCGTGTGGAAGGCGCTTACAGCGTCTGTTTCATCCATCATCATATCCGGCGTAGGCCTGTTTGCCGCCACCTTCGGTGTAGGGCTTTATTCCAATATTGACATCATCAGTTCCATGTGTATGTTGATGGCAAGAGGCGCCGTGGTGAGCATGTTCTCCGTGATTCTTTTTCTGCCGGCGCTGCTTCTTCTTTGTGACAGACTGATTTGTGCAACTACGCTGGATATGCGGAAAATACGAAAGCTCTCTAAGAAAACCCTGGAGGTAACATCGAAATGAAAAAAAGGACAATAAAATTCATCTCGCTTGCGCTCTGCGCGGTCATTTTACTCGCTGCAATCGGGAATTCCGTTTTTGCGCGCAGGGACGAGGCTCCGAAAAGCGTGGATGAGAAGAAATCAACAAGTGCGAATGCTTCAACCGAAGCGAAAGCCTCCAAGGACGAAGCCGTATATGTACTGGCCGGTGCGGACGGCGCCGTAAAAAAAATCATTGTCAGCGATTGGATAAAAAATGTTATGGCCGCCGCTTCTCTGAATGATCAAACCGAACTGTCCGATATTGAAAATATCAAGGGAGACGAAAGCTTTACCCTTGGAAGCGATAACAGCCGCGTGTGGGATGCTCAAGGGAATGACATCTATTATCGAGGAAATATCGAAAAAGAGCTTCCCGTTCAGATGTCCGTACGTTATACGCTGAACGGAAAATCCATTACTCCTGAGGAGCTTGCCGGACAAAACGGGCACGTAACGATTCGCTTTGATTACCGGAATCTTCAATATGAGGAGGTCATGCTCGACGGGAAAAAAGAAAAGATCTATGTTCCGTTTACCATGCTGACCGGCATGCTGCTGGATACTGAGGTTTTTCGAAATGTAACGGTATCCAATGGAAAGCTGATCAATGACGGAGACCGGATCGCGGTGGTCGGCATCGCGTTTCCGGGACTGCAGGAGGATCTGGCAATCAAGAAGGAAAAGCTGGAGATTCCGGATTTTGTGGAAATCAATGCGGACGTGGAGAACTTTCAAATGGGCACAACGATGACGCTTGCAACCACAGAGCTGTTCGGCGATCTGGATCCTGAGAAGGCGGATGTCCATGAATTATCCGATGCCATGGGAAAGATGACGGATGCCATGGGACGGTTGATGGACGGATCCTCCAAGCTCTATGATGGCTTATGTGCTTTGCTGGAGAAGTCCGGAGATCTGGTTTCCGGCATTGACAGACTGGCGGAGGGCGCATCCAAGCTGAAGGCAGGGGCAGAGTCTCTGAATGGCGGTGCATCCCGACTTCAGGAAGGTGCAGCTCAACTTTCCGGCGGTTTGAATACGTTAAAAGGTAACAGCGACTCATTAAACGGCGGTGCAAAACAGGTCTTTTCCTCTCTGCTTTCCATGGCCGATCGGCAGCTTTCAGAAGCGGGGCTCTCTGTATCGCCCTTAACAATTGAAAATTATGCAGGAATTTTGGATGGCGTCATTTCCTCTTTGGATGATACCGCGGTTTATCAGGCTGCACTGGAGCAGGTGACCGCGGCTGTCAATGCCAATCGCGGTCAGATCGAGAAAAAGGTCACCGAGGCGATTCAAGCACAGGTGGAAGCCAAGGTATCTGCTCAGGTGACGGATGCAGTTCGAAAAACGGTCGCACAGGCGGTTCGTGAAAATGAGGCTCAATTCCGTGCGGCGGTAATCCGACAGGCGCTGAATATGTCGGCAGAGGAATACGAGGCTGCGGTAAAAGCCGGACTGGTTACGCAGGAGCAACAGGATGCAGTGAATGCCGCTACGGAAGCCGCCATGCAATCAGAGATTGAAGCCAGAATGAAGAGTGAAGCAGTTCAGGCGCAGATCCATGTGGCTATTCAACAGAAGACCGAAGAACAAATGCAGAGCGATGAGGTTCGGGCATTGATTGCTTCCAACACAGAGCTGCAGGTACAGAAGGCGATCTCCGAGGCCATGAGCTCCGACGAGGTTCAGGCGAAGCTGAAGGCGGCGGCGGAAGGTGCGAAATCCGTGATTGCGCTGAAATCCTCCTTAGATAGTTATAATGCGTTTTATCTTGGCCTGATCACATATACATCCGGCGTTTCCGATGCTGCTGACGGTGCCAATGATTTAAAAAACGGTGCGGCCGCCTTACAAGCCGGAACATCGGAATTATCGGCCGGTGCCGACGAGCTGCTCCGAGGAATTCAAACGATGAAAGATGGCACGCCGGCGCTTGTGGATGGGATTCGGCAGCTTCGTGACGGCTCTATGGAATTATCGAACGGATTGAAGCAATTCAATGAGGAAGGAGTCCAAAAATTGACACAAGCCGTAGATGGCGACTTAAAAGGATTTTCCGATAGAATCCGAGTGACGGCTGATGTGGCAAAGCGCTATACATCCTTCTCCGGGATCAGCAAGGAGATGGAAGGAACGGTAAAATTTATATATAAAACGGATTCGATTGAATGATCCCCAAGAAGATGTGACTGTATACGACCACTGCAGCATTATGCTGCGGTGGTCGTTGTTGTCTGTATCGGAAGCTCCGAACTCTCGCCGAAATTCGCAGGCAACACTTTTCCTGTACCGATGAAAAGATTGCTGATCTTTCTCTGACAAATGGTACAATAAAAAAAACACATCCGATTTCTCTCACAGAAGGAAGAATATTCGATCTCATTTTACCGTGATGGATCTTGAATCCCGAGGAGCATGCAATGTTTTGGATTTTATACGCTTTCGGATCGGCATTTTTTGCAGGTGTGACGGCAATCCTATCAAAAATAGGACTTAATCAGATTCCCTCGACCCTGGCAACGGCGATTCGAACAGGAGTTGTCTTGATTTTTTCGTGGCTTCTTGTGTTCCTAACAGGCGCACAAAACAGCATTCAGGATGTCCATGGAGCTACGCTTGTGTTTTTGATTCTATCAGGACTGACAACGGGGATTTCTTGGCTATGCTATTTTCGTGCCTTACAATTGGGAGAGGTCTCTCGTGTCGCATCCATCGACAAATCCAGTACGGTAATGACGATCCTTCTCAGCTTTCTTATTTTGCGGGAACCGATATCATGGATGCGCTTGCTGGGCATGACAGGTATCGGCGCGGGCACCATATGGATGGTATCCCGCTCACCCTCGGAGGACAAAAATCCGGAAAGAGGGTGGGCCTATTATGCCATCGCCTCCGCTTTTTTTGCAAGTCTCACCTCTATTTTCGGGAAAATAGGGATAGAGAATGTGGATTCTAATTTGGGTACGGCGATCCGCACGGTTGTGGTTCTTGTGATGGCATGGGCTATGGTGTTGATCAAAGGAGAGCAAGAGCAAATACGCGGGATCGATCGGAAAGCGGGGGCTTTTTTACTGCTTTCGGGAATTGCTACGGGTTTTTCCTGGCTATGCTTTTATAAAGCATTGCAGACCGGCGTTGTCGCTGCAGTGGTTCCGATCGATAAGCTCAGCATCTTGGTAACGATCCTATTTTCGAGATGGTTGTTCAAGGAAAAATTGAGCAGAAAAGCTTTTTTGGGTCTTATGCTGATCGTGGCCGGTACCGGGTTGATGATTTTCTAAAAAATTTTCTTCCAAGCATAGATTGTATGATTTTGAAATAAGGAGCGGTGATGATAAAATATATCTTATTTGATTTAGATGGCACGTTAACCGATTCGGGTGAGGGAATCACGAATTCCGCAGCCTATGCGCTGAAAAAGATGGGAAGAAAAGTCCCGGCACGGGAGAGACTCTATCCTTTTATCGGGCCTCCTCTGACAGAAACATTCACAAGAGAGTTTGGAATGACACCGGAAGAGTGTCGGGAGGCGATACGATTTTATCGAGAATACTTTGCAGAGCGTGGCATTTTCGAAAATCATGTATATGACGGGGTACCGGAGATGCTTTCCGGACTGAAAGAGCGGGGAAGGCGTCTTTTAGTGGCTACATCCAAGCCGAGTCCATATGCTGAGCAGGTGGTTGAGCATTTTCATCTGGAGACATATTTTGATTTCATTGCCTCGGCGACAACGGACGGTTCGAGGGGAATCAAGGGACTTGTGATTCAACATGCGCTCCAATCGATGGGAATTGAAGATCCGAAAACCGCAATTATGGTCGGAGATCGCCGTCATGATGTGGAGGGCGCAAGGGAAAACGGACTGGAATGCATCGGCGTGTTATACGGCTTCGGAGGTCGTGAGGAACTGCTGGAGGCGGGAGCTGTTGAGCTTGTGAAGACGCCGGAGGAGCTTGTTCAGCTCTTCTTGTGAGGCAATCAGGGAGAGCTTTTTTTAAGGGCTTGTTTGGAATATAAGCTTCCGATATGCTTGCCGCGCCTCTCAAGCCGTGCCGAACAAAGAAAAACAGGCGATCAGCGGGGCGGAAAAACGGATCCCTGTATAAAATCCGATACCGGAGGAGATTATGAAGAATACAAAACAAACACAGATTCGTGATGGATTCACAAACAAATTCGGCTTTGTTCTGGCCAGCATCGGGTCGGCGGTCGGCATGGGAAATATTTGGCGCTTTCCGATCATGGTTTCGATTTGGGGCGGATTAACATTTTTAATTCCTTATTTTTTATGTGTTGCTTTGATCGGCTCAACGGGCGTTATCGGTGAGTTTGCGCTGGGTCGTGCGACACAAACAGGACCGGTCGGCGCATTCGGCAAATGTACGGAGGTAAGAAGAGGAGATCGCAAGCTTGGAGAGGTCATCGGTCTGATTCCGATTTTCGGTGCGATGGCATTGGCGATCGGATACACCGTGGTTATGGGGTGGATCTTCAAATATACATTTATGTCCTTTACCGGAGAGCTTGCCGGCATGGGGCAGAATATGGATATTATCGGCGGTATATTTGATCAGATTTCCGTCAACAACATGACATGGATCATTGTTGCTGCCGTTGTTTCTTTTGTTATTATGGCGATGGGCGTTTCCAAAGGCATTGAAATAGCAAATAAGATGATGATGCCTGTGCTGTTCTTCTTATTTATTGCATTAGGCATTTATATTGCTTTTTTGCCAGGATCTTCCGGCGGATATCGATACATTATTACGCTGAACCCAAGGGGGCTGCTCAATCCGATGGTTTGGATTTTCGCATTTGGACAGGCATTTTTCTCCTTGTCCGTTGCGGGAAACGGCTCGGTCATCTACGGATCCTACCTTCCTAAAAATGAGGATATTCCGAGCTCCGCACGCAATGTTGCAATCTTTGATACCTTGGCGGCTCTCCTGGCGGCATTTGTGATCATTCCTGCAATGGCGGCAGGCGGTGCGCCTCTTGAAAAAGGAGGACCCGGACTGATGTTTGTATGGCTTGTCAATGTCCTGAACGGAATGCCCGGAGGCCGATTGATCGGAATCATCTTTTTTATCTGCGTGCTTTTTGCAGGCGTTAGCTCCATCATCAATCTGTACGAAGCACCGGTAGCGACTCTGCAGGACAACCTGGGATGGAAGCGCGTTCCGGCAACGGCTGTGATTCTTGCATTCGGATGTACGATTGCAATCCTGATCCAGGCCATTACCTCACAATGGATGGATTTCGTTTCCATCTACATTTGTCCGTTGGGTGCCTTCCTTGCGGCAATCATGTTCTTTTGGGTTGCCGGAAAGAAGTTTGTCCTGGATGAGGTAAATCGCGGTCATGCCCGCGGACCGATCGGCGGATGGTTCTATCCCTTGGCAAAATATGTTTATTGCATTCTCTGCGTAGTGGCGTTGGTGGCAGGAGCTATCCTTGGCGGAATCGGATGATTTTCCGCCGGATTTGTGAATCAGTGCAGCTCGAGCGGTCTCGGGCTGCGCTTTGATTATAGGAGGAAGGCGAATCCGATAAACTGAAAAAAGCGGAAATACCCCTTGTCGGGTGTCGGGAAAAACGTTAGTTAGAAAAGGAGGCGACCAGCGATTTTGTTACCACTGCTCTTTTCCGGAGTCTGCCTCGGAGTCCACCCTCGCAGGGAACCGAAAGAGGGGATTACTCTGGATTAGGGTTCGGATGCAATTCCGTTAAGGGGAAACATGAGCTGTGCGCATCTTTGATGGGAGCGGAATATCACTTGTAACCGAAAAGCGCAGGAAAACATTCTTTGGTGCGTCAGATATTCTTGCTCCCAAATTTTTTATTTCCTCTGAAGTCTGTATGTTTTTTTCGGTATATTGTTTTTGAGCTGAGCGATTTCGAGCGTGAGATTGAGCCTTTTTTTATGATGAATGGTGCGCATACTGCATTGCAGTATATCCGCTGCTTCTCGTTCGGTAAGAAAGTTCGGAAGCAAGAAACTCCGAGACAATTTTCTGTTGAGACCATTTTTTAGATAAAAAATCATCCCCTCTCTATTTTTCATCAGGGGATGATAAAGTCGATGACCGATTATATTGTGTAAGAAGATCTTATGAATTCCGATTTCGGCATAAAATGAATTTGAGTTATTTGGAGCTCTTTTAGCTCCTTTGTTGTGGTTAATAAAATGATATTCAAAGAGTCAAATGGCTCATTTGTTATTACATCAACTTATATTGTGATCTAAAGTGCCTGACGAAACCGGTGAATTTTCTGAGCATTTGGACTCTTAGATAATTGTTCTTCAGGCTTTGAGCCGGATTCTTTTTCAAAGATCTGCGTCTTCCGTGGAAGCGTCTGATAGGTCGGGATCGTAGGATCTGGCTTGACTTTCGTACATTCTATAATAGATCCCTTTCTCCTTCATGAGTTCCGCATGGGTGCCGGCTTCACAGATGGATCCTTGGTTCATCACATAAATGTAGTCAGCATTTTTTACGAGCGATAATCGATGTGCTACCAAAATTGACGAGGTGTTTGGAATATTCCGAATCAATTTTGATACCTCCAGTTCTGCGAAGGGGTCAAGGGCGGAATTCGGTTCATCAAAGAGAAGAAGATTAAAGGATCCGTGCATTAAACGGCTTAGAGCCAGCTTTTGTTGTTGCCCGCCGGACAACACCACTCCTTCGGGATCGAATTCTTTGGTTAATTGGGTATTTGGATCCAAAGGAATCTTTAATTTTTTATAGAGGACTTTCAGGTCTTCCTCTGAAATATCACGGTAAGCCTTTGCATTTTCCAAAACATTTAAAGCATATATTTTTGGTGTTTGCATAGCTACGCCAATTGACCTTCGAAGGGCATGGATCTGGTACCGATCAATTTCTACATTATTGTATAAGATTTGACCTCGATCGGCCTCATACAACCTCAGAAGAAGTTTAAATAAGGTTGATTTTCCAGCTCCGTTTTCACCGACAACGGCAATTTTCTGTCCGGGTTGGATTCGAAGGTGGTCAATTGAAAGGGAAAAGGTTTCATTTCCGGGATATTGGAAGAAGAGATCTTGGATCTCGACTTGGAAGGGAGCATTTTGGGGAAGGATTCCATCCGGGGAAGCCTCGATCGTTGATTCTTTCTCAAAAAAAGCGATCATACTCCGGCCATATTGTGCATCTGCACTTAATTGAGAAATCCACCAGCCTAATTCATTTAATGAAGCCTTTAGATGTGTGCTGGCTAATAGGAGCGTTGAAAACATGCCAATATCGAATTCTCCGGTTTTTGCATAAAGCAGAATGCTGTAGAGCGGGATAATGGCGATGGCCCCCAGGTTTGCCAGTACAATGCACAGGTCCACAAGGGATTCCTTTGTAAAAAATGAGCGATAAATTTTTGTTTCACTTTGGATGGACTGATCCAGCATAGCATGCAATGGCTTTCGGATGCGGCTGATTTTCAAATCGGCTACCACATTTGGGTCATAAAAAAGCCGTCGTATATAATCACTTTTTCTTTTCGGTGACATGGCTTTGATGGACCGATCAGATACCAAGTTGGACCATAAAATATTTGATAGGATTGCAAACATGGAAAAGACAAGAACAAGGATAAGGGCCCAGCCTCCTTGAAAAAAGATTAAGGTTCCCATGAGAAGAGAAGTCAAAATGCTGCCTATAATACGTATGACATGATCAATCGCCGATGAGGACTTCTCAGCAAAAGATTCTGTGGTTAATTTATAAGCATCGTAAAATTCAGGTGACTCAAGGTCCGCCTGATCCGTTTCCAATGCTTTTGAGTAAATGATTTTTTCGATCTTTCCAATCATTGGCCGGCTTCGCCATGCAAAAAACGCATCAAAAAGCTTGGGGATGAAATCACAGAGAAAGCCAAATGCCAGGTATAGGGAAAAAACTTGAATCGCTGTACGAAATCCCGTCTCTTCTAAGGCTGAAAAAGATTTTTGAGGTAAAACAGTGTAAAAATAAGAAGAAATAGGCGGCAGAACCGATAGGATGACCATATAAGCGGCAATCAGACCTGTATTCTCCTTGAACCATGGTTTCATAAGAAAGCGTATGCTCTTCCAAATATTATTTTTATTCATCCACATCACCTTTTTTCCTTCTCTAAATAATAATAGGTTTTTCCATCCTATATCATTTCATTCAATCAATGAAGAAAAAATGTATTCAAAAAAATTTTATTTACTTTAAGAATTGTATGGTATCTGCTAAAGTACATTCAATGCCTTAGTTTTCTCGCTCGCTGATTAGAATGCAAACAGTAGTACCGATGATAAGCGAAACACTGAGATCGATAAATATCAACTTAACCATAAATACTATTTGCTGCCTCACAATGATTTACGTGTCCTTCATTAAAGCAAAGTATCTGCAGCTGCATAGATGAGAACATGGTCCGTATTCAACGATCTTGAAAGCGATTTAGCCACCACCTTTTTTGCTCATAAGCTTCATGGTAATCACCTCTTTTTCTAAGAGCATAGCACATATCACTTAACATAGCATGACCGATTGAAAAAAAGCGGAAATACCCCTTGTCAAAAAAAAGAAAAACATATATCATATATCGAGTGTCCAGAAATACAAGGCGAAGAAGCGAGAGGTTGCTCGGGCGACCGAAGGACGTCTAAAGGCTCCGCATGGCGGAGTACCAGAGGGAACGGCACATGCCGAGGGAATTCTCGTGGAGCAGTTCGATGCCATTCGAACGAACGGAAGCTGTATTTCTTTTTTTAAGGCCGGATTAGGACACGCCCGGCCGCGTGTATCGGCTTCCGGCGCATTCGCGCATAAAACCAAGGAGGAAAGTAAAAGTCTATGGCTAATCAGAAGATCCGAATCAGACTCAGAGCCTACGATCATGAAGTGATCGATGCATCCGCAGCAAAAATTGTTGAGGCTTGCAAGCGCTCCGGTGCAGAGGTTTCCGGACCGATCCCTCTGCCGACCGACAAAGAAGTCATTACGATCATCCGTGCTGTCCACAAGTACAAGGATTCTCGTGAGCAGTTCGAACAGCGCACGCATAAGCGTTTGATTGATATCATCAATCCCAACGTAAAGACCCTGGATGCGCTCAAGAAGCTCAACCTTCCCGCAGGCGTGGACATCGAGATCAAACTGTAACCCCATTAGAATGATCCCATCGTTTGGGATCCGCTGTAATTAAGGAGGAACTCGTGAAGAGTATATTAGGAACAAAAGTCGGTATGACTCAGATTTTTGATGCCGACGGTATCGTGACTCCCGTCACGGTGATCCAGGCCGGTCCTGTTTTTGTTACTCAGGTCAAAACGGCTGAGACGGATGGCTACAATGCAATCCAGGTTGGCTTCCTTGATAAAAAGGAAAAGCACACCAGCAAGCCTGAAAAGGGACATTTCCAAAAGGCAAATACCGCATTCAAGCGTGTATTGCGTGAGTTTCGCACAGAAGAAGGCGAAGCCTTTGAGCTCGGACAAGAGATCAATGCTTCGATTTTCGCAGAAGGCGATTCCGTGGATGTTGCGGGCATTTCCAAGGGCAAGGGAACGCAGGGCGCAATTAAGCGTTGGAATTTCGGACGCGGCCCTATGGGACACGGCTCTAAGTCACATCGCGTAGCCGGGGCACGTGCCGCGGCAACCTATCCGGGACGCGTTTTTCCGGGACACAAGGGCTCGGGCAAGACAGGACATGACCGCGTTACGGTTCAGAACTTGAAGATCGTTCGTGTGGACGTGGAAAATAACATGATCCTCGTCACCGGATCCGTTCCCGGACCGAAGGGCGGCGTTGTTACGATTCAGCCGACAACGAAGGTCACGAAATAAGTAGGAGGGAATCATGCCAAAAGTGAATGTAATCAACCAGACCGGTGAAGTGGTCGGCGAGATCGAGCTCTCCGATACGCTGTTTGACGTGACCGTCAATGAGCATGCCGTCTATACGGTTGTTAAAAATCAACTGGCGAATAAGCGCCAGGGAACACAGTCGACACTGACTCGCGGCGAGGTTCGCGGAGGCGGCCGCAAGCCATGGCGTCAGAAGGGAACCGGACGTGCTCGTCAGGGATCCCGTACTTCTCCGCAGTGGCGTGGCGGCGGTAATGTCTTTGCTCTTAAGCCGAGAGATTACAGCTATACAACACCGAAGAAGATTCGCCGTCTTGCGCTCAAGTCTGTTTTGACCTCTAAAGTGAAGGATCAGGACTTGATCGTGCTCGACGCACTTTCGCTCGACGCTTTCAGCACAAAGAATGCGGCTGCGGTTCTCACTGCAATCAATGCGCAAAAGAAGGCTTACATCGTATTGGACGAAGCAAATGAACAGATCGTTCGTTCCTTCAAAAACATTCCGAATGTCGATACGGTTGTGGTCAACAGCATCAATGTTTATGACATCCTGCGCCATGATTCGCTGATCATGACACGCAAGGCTGTGGAAATTGCCGAGGAGGTATTTCAATAATGAAAACTCCGTATGATATCATCATTGCCCCAATCATCACCGAAAAGGCTATGGCGGACATGGCGTCCAACAAGTACACCTTCCGCGTTGATTCCGGCGCCAATAAGGCGGAGATCAAGGCTGCGGTAGAAGCGGTGTTTGACGGCGTGAAAGTGGCGCGTGTAAACACGGTCACAATGAAGAGCAAAACAAAGAGAGCAGGCTATCACGTCTCTAAGAAATCGGACTGGAAGAAAGCCATTGTTACTCTTGCCGAGGACTCGAAGGGAATCGAGTTCTTCGAAGGAATGTAAGTGAAGGGAGGACACAATGGGTATTCGCAGATATAAACCAACCTCCGCCGGCCGCCGTGTGATGCGTGTTTCGACATTCGAAGAAATCACGGCAACCAAACCGGAGAAGTCTCTCACAACCAGTCTGAGCCATACAGGCGGACGCAACAACCATGGTCATATTACGCTTCGTTTCCGTGGCGGCGGTGTTAAGAGACGTTATCGTATCATCGATTTCAAGCGCAATAAGGACAATATTCCTGCTCGCGTTTCCACGATCGAATATGATCCGAACCGTACCGCAAACATCGCGCTTCTCGTTTATGCAGATGGGGAGAAGCGCTATATTGTCGCTCCAAAAGGACTTAAGGTCGGCATGACCATTATTTCCGGAGAAAATGTGGATATTACAGTGGGTAATGCATTGCCGCTCAAATCCATTCCTGTCGGTACTATGATTCACAATGTCGAGTTGAAGCCGGGAAAGGGCGCACAGCTTGTTCGTACCGCAGGTGCCGAGGCACAGCTCATGGCAAAGGAAGGCAAATATGCACAGCTTCGTTTGCCGAGCGGTGAGTACCGCCTCATTCCGCTGGACTGCAAGGCAACCATCGGTCAGGTAGGAAATACTGATCATAACCTTGTTCGCTTAGGAAAAGCCGGAAAGATGCGCTATCTTGGCAAAAAGCCGCATGTGCGCGGCTCCGCGATGAACCCTGTAGACCATCCGCATGGCGGTGGTGAGGGACGTGCGCCGGTGGGTCGTCCTCAGCCGATGACTCCATGGGGCAAGAAGTCTCGCGGTGTGAAGACCAGAGCCAAGAAGAAATTGTCGAACAAGTTCATTGTCCGTCGCAGAACATCGAATTGATAGGAGGAACGCATGGGCAGATCTTTGAAAAAAGGGCCTTTCGTCGATGACCACCTGATGAAAAAGGTGGAGGCTCTTAACGAAAAAAATGATAAGCAAGTGATCAAGACATGGTCCCGTCGTTCGACCATTTTCCCGCAGTTCATCGGACATACGATTGCGGTTCATGATGGAAGAAAACATGTCCCCATTTATATTACTGAGGACATGGTTGGACACAAGCTTGGAGAATTTGTTCCGACGAGAACCTTCCGCGGTCACGTCGGAAAGTCGGACAAGCAGTCCGGCGTACGGTAGGAGGATGAAATGGAAGCAAGAGCTGAAGCAAAATATGTTCGCATTTCTCCCCGCAAGGTGAACTTCATCTGCAAAGAGATTCGCGGAAAGAATGTGGAAGATGCACTAAACATCCTTCACTTCACTCCGAAAAAGGGTGCGGAAATTCTTGAGGACGTTCTTCGTTCTGCGATTGCAAACGCTGAGAACAATCTGGGCCTGGATCGCGCCGGTCTTGTCGTGACAAAGGCTTGGGCAAATGACGGCCCGACGATGAAGCGCTGGCATCCGAAGGCGAAAGGGGCCGCATACCCGATCCTGAAGAGAACTTCGCACATCGGTGTTGTTGTGAGTGAAAAAGAGGAGGATGAGCAGTAATGGGTCAGAAGGTAAATCCAAAAGGACTTCGCGTCGGCATCATCAAAGGTTGGGATTCCAACTGGTATGCCGGAAAGAGCAACTTTGCGGAGCTGCTCAAAGAAGATCACGAAATTCGCAAGCATGTAAAGTCCGATCTCTTTGAAGCGGGAATCTCCGACATTCATATTGAGCGCACTATGGGACGTGTTCGCGTTACGATTCACACGGCAAAGCCCGGTGTTGTGATCGGCAAGGGCGGCACAGCCGTAGAGGATCTCAAGAAAAAACTGGAAAAGCTCACGGGTAAGACGGTATTGATCAATGTTGAGGAAATTCTCAATCCGGATGTGGATGCACAGCTTGAGGCTGAGCGTATCGCTGCCGATCTTGAGAACCGTATTACATTCCGTCGTGCTATGAAGCAGGCAATTCAGCGTACGATGCGCGCAGGCGCAAAGGGTGTAAAAACATCCTGTGCAGGCCGTCTCGGCGGTGCTGATATTGCCCGTACCGAACACTATTCGGAGGGAACCATTCCTCTGCAGACATTGCGCGCTGATATCCGTTACGGGGAAGCTACGGCTCGCACGGTTTCCGGTGCAATCGGCGTAAAGGTTTGGGTCTACATCGGTGAAGTTCTTCCGGGAATGAAGGAAGCGGAGATGCCGAAGCGTCAGCCGCGTCAGCCGCGTCGCGGACAGCGTCGTAATAACCGCGGCAATGAGAATCGGAATCGCCAGGGTCGTGAAGGCGGCCGCGACAATCATCGCGCACAGCGTTCAGACCGCCCGAAGCGGGACGAGCAATAAGCCGGGGTAGGAGGTAGTGATATGTTAATGCCAAAAAGAGTAAAACGTCGCCGCGTTCATCGCGGACGTATGAAGGGCGTTGCGCATCGCGGAAACACCGTTTCTTACGGTGAGTACGGATTGCAGGCTCTGGAGCCTTGCTGGATGACAGCAAACCAGATCGAGGCGGCACGTCGTGCGATGACGCGTTATATCAAGCGTGGCGGTAATATCTGGATTAAAGTCTTCCCGGACAAGCCGGTAACCAAGAAGCCGGCTGAGGTTCGTATGGGTTCCGGTAAAGGTGCTCCTGAATATTGGGTAGCTGTTGTAAAACCGGGTCGTGTGCTTTTTGAGATGGCCGGTGTACCACAGGAAACCGCCAAAGAGGCAATGCGTCTTGCGGCAGCAAAGCTCCCGATCAAGACCAAGTTCATTACGCGTGATACCGCGGGACAGGAAGGTGAAGAATAATGAAAGCTACGGAAATTCGTAATCTCTCCGACCAGGATCTCGGCAAGAAATTGATGGATCTGAAGCAGGAATTGTTTAATCTTCGCTTTCAGAATGCAACAGGGCAGCTTGAAAATCCGAATGCCATCGGAGCTGTAAAAAGAGATATTGCGCGCGTCAAGACAGTGATTCGCGAGCGCGAATTGAAGGAAAGAAAGGAGGCTTAACCGATGGAAAGAGCAACAAAGCGCAGAACGGCAATCGGTATTGTCGTTTCCGACAAGATGGACAAAACAATCGTCGTTGAGGTTGCGACTCGTGTGAAGCATCCTCTCTATGAAAAGATGGTCAAGCGTACGATGCGTCTGAAGGCTCATGATGAGAACAACCAGGCAAAGGTTGGAGATCGTGTGTCTATCATGGAAACGAGACCGCTTTCCAAGCAGAAGAGATATCGTCTCGTTGAGATCCTCGAAGCAGCGAAGTAGTCGGGAGGAGGATTGCAATGTTACAGACAGAAAGCAGATTGAAGGTGGCTGATAACTCCGGTGCAAAGGAGCTCTTGGTCATTCATGTAATCGGTGGCACGGGCCGCAAATATGCACGTATCGGCGATACCATTCGCTGTGCAGTCAAGAATGCGACACCGGGCGGCACCGTTAAAAAAGGTGATGTAGTAACCGCTGTTGTCGTTCGTACAAGAGATGGCATTTCTCGTGAAGACGGAAGCCATATCTCCTTCGATGATAATGCTGCAGTCATTATTAAAGATGACAAAAACCCTGTAGGCACCCGTATCTTCGGGCCGGTTACCAGAGAGCTTCGCGCAAATGGTTATATGAAGATCATTTCGCTGGCTCCGGAAGTACTTTAAGGAGGGTTTTATGCACGTAAAAACCGGTGATAAAGTTCAAGTGATTGCGGGCAAGGATAAGGGCATGGTCGGCGAGGTTCTTCGCGTATTCCCGAAAGAAAACCGCGTAATCGTCCGCGATGTCAATATTCAAACAAAGCATCGCAAACCGCAGGGCATGAATCAGCCAGGCGGATTGATTAAGGCAGAGGGTTCGATTCATGCATCGAATGTTCTTCTTTATGATGAAGCAGTCAAGCGCGGTGTTCGTACGAAGAAGGAAATCAGCGGCGATAAGAAGGTTCGCGTTTCCGTCAAGAGCGACACGAAGTTTGATAAGTAAGGGGGCACATAGTGGAAGAAAGATTATATGTTCAATATAAAAATGAAATTGTGCCTGCTCTGATGAAGGACTTTCATTACGACAACGTAATGCAGGTTCCGAAGCTGGAGAAGATCGTTATCAACATCGCAATCGGCGAAGCCAAGGACAATCCGAAGCTTCTTGAAAGCGCTGTTCGCGAGTTGACGCAGATCAGCGGACAAAAGCCTGTGGTAATCAAGGCGAAGCGTTCTGTAGCCAACTTCAAGCTTCGTGAAGGTCAGGCGATTGCGACCAAGGTAACTCTTCGCCGCAAGAAGATGTATGATTTCCTGGACAAGCTCATCAACGTTGCACTTCCGCGCGTTCGTGACTTCCGTGGAATCTCGGACACATCCTTTGACGGGCGCGGAAACTATGCTCTCGGAATCAAGGAACAGCTGATTTTTCCGGAAATCAACTATGATGATGTAGATGAAATTCACGGTATGGACATTATTATTGTAACGTCCGCAAAGACGGATGAAGAGGCAAAGGCATTCCTCACATATCTTGGCATGCCTTTTGCTAAGAGATAAGGGGGAGTGCATGGCTAAGAAATCTATGATTGCAAAGCAGAAGAGACAACCGAAGTTCTCCACTCGCGCTTATAGTCGTTGCAGCATTTGCGGGCGTCCCCATGCCGTTTTGAAGAAATATGGCGTATGCCGTATCTGCTTCCGCGAGCTGGCGTACCGCGGAGAAATTCCGGGCGTCAAAAAGGCGAGCTGGTAATTTGAGAGGAGGTAAGCTATGATGACTGATCCGATCGCGGATATGCTCACACGCATCCGCAACGGGAATATGAAGAAGCATGAATCGGTGGAGGTTCCTGCCTCGAATATGAAGAAAAACCTCGCTCAAATTCTTTTGGATGAAGGTTATATCAAAGGTTTCAATGTGATCGAGGATAACAAGCAGGGAATGATTACCATCGACCTCAAGTATGTCGATGATCAGCGTTCTATCTCGGGAATCAAGCGGATTTCCAAGCCGGGACGCCGCGTGTATGTACATGCGCATGAGGTTCCCTCGGTTCTCAACGGTCTCGGAATCGCAATTCTTTCCACCTCACACGGCGTAATGACTGACAAACAGGCGCGCAAAGAAGGCGTTGGCGGCGAAGTCATTTGCTACGTTTGGTAAGCCGAAGGAGGATAACATGTCAAGAATTGGCTTAAAACCGGTTGTTCTTCCTGAAAAGGTGGAAGTAACAATTGATGCTACAAATAAGGTATCCGTAAAGGGACCGAAGGGAGATCTCTGCGAACAGATTGATCCAAGCTTCACGGTTTCCGTGGAAGACGGCGTTCTCCACGTCGCGCGTCCTGATGACGAGAACAAGAGCAAGGCGCTTCACGGACTCTATCGCACCTTGATTGCCAATATGGTCGAAGGTGTAACAAACGGATATTCCAAGCTTATGAAGATTGATGGAACCGGATATCGTGCTCAGAAGCAGGGAAAGAACCTTGTCATGAACCTTGGTTATTCCCATCCGGTAACCATTCCGGACGCTGATGGATGCGAAACCGAGGTTCCGGACGAGCGCACTATCATTGTCAAGGGAATTGACAAGCAGGCGGTCGGAAACTTTGCGGCAAACATTCGTAAATGGAGACTTCCTGAGCCGTATAAGGGCAAAGGAATTCACTACGAGGGAGAGCATATCCGTCGCAAAGAAGGTAAAACAGGAAAGTAAGGAGGCGCATAAATGGCTCAGTTTAATAAAAAAGCGAACCGTATTGCACGTCATGCGCGCGTTCGCAAAAAAGTGGCCGGCACTCCTGAAAGACCGCGCCTCAGCGTATTTCGCAGCAATATGAATATGTATGCACAGATCATTGACGATGTGAATCAGGTGACACTGGTGTCCGCATCCACCCTGGATAAGGAAATCACGGAAAAAGGATCCAATGTGGCATCGGCAAAGGCTGTAGGAAAGCTGATTGCGGCTCGTGCTCAGGAAAAAGGAATCGAATCGGTCGTATTCGACCGTGCCGGATATATTTATCATGGTAAGGTTCAGGCGGTAGCAGAGGGAGCCCGTGAAGCGGGCCTGAAGCTGTAATTGGAGAGGAGTGAAAATGTTTAAAGAAGACAACAAGCAAGAGCTTGAAGAAAAAGTCGTCTATATCAATCGCGTCTCCAAGACGGCGAAGGGTGGTCGTACCGCTCGCTTCTCCGCACTGGTAGTCGTAGGAGACCGCAAGGGGCGTGTCGGTATCGGCACAGGAAAGTCCCTGGAAGTGCCGGAAGCCATCCGCAAGGGAACCGAAGATGCAAAGAAGCATCTTGTCAATGTACCTCTCGTAGGAACAACGATTCCTCATCAGACCCTTGGTCAGGCAGGCGCGGGAAGCGTGTTGCTCATGCCGGCTCGTGAGGGTACCGGAATCATCGCAGGCGGTCCCGTTCGTGCCGTATGCGAATTGGCGGGAATCACCGATGTTCGTGCGAAATCATTGGGTTCTTCCAATGCACGCAGCATTGTCAATGCTACGATGAAAGGCCTTCTGAACATGAAAACCGTCGAGCAGGTTGCCCATCTTCGAGGCAAGAGCGTTGACGAGATTCTGAAATAGGAGGAGTCATGGCTAAATTGTTGATTACATTAAAGAAGAGCTTTATCGGTCGTACAGATAAGCAGATTGCTACGGCAAAGGGTCTTGGCCTGACGAAGGTCGGCCAAACTGTTGAGCATGACGACAATCCGTCGATTCGTGGAAGCATCCATAAGATCGACTTTATGTTGGATGTTCAGGAAAGCAAGTAAGGAGGCCGCGCATGAAATTACATGAACTCAAACCCGCCATCGGCGGAGCTTCCAAAGAGCGTAAGCGCGTAGGCCGTGGTCATTCCTCCGGTTGGGGTAAATTTGCCGGACGTGGTCGCGACGGTCAGAACTCCCGTGCCGGCGGCGGTGTACGCCCCGGTTTTGAGGGTGGTCAGCTTCCGCTGTTCCGAGCCCTTCCGAAGCGCGGATTTCACAATAATTTTTCAAAGATTTATGCAACGATCAATGTTGCGGATCTGAATCGGTTTGATGACGATACCGTCGTCAATGCCGAGTTCCTTGTTCAGCAGGGACTCATTCATCAAAGTGAACTCACAGAAGGCTTGAAAGTTCTCGGCGATGGCGACCTCGAAAAGAAATTGACGGTCCAGGCGGCAAAGTTTTCAAAGTCTGCTGAAGAAAAAATTCGAGCCGCCGGAGGAAAGACTGAGGTGATCTAATGCTGAGCACGATCAAAAACGCGTGGAATGTGCAGGATACCAGACGTCGTATGATCTTCACCATTTTGATGCTGGTCATCCTCCGTATGGGCAATGCACTTCCCATTCCTTTTGCAAATCTCGAGTTGATCAAGCAGATCTACGGACAAGCCGAGGGAAGCTTGCTTGGGATCCTCAATATGATCAGTGGTGGCGGTTTGGCCAACCTTAGCGTTTTTGCTCTCGGTGTCGGACCTTACATCACTTCCTCGATCGTTATTCAGCTGCTC
The DNA here is from genome assembly GCA_022779285.1 of Peptoniphilaceae bacterium. Classification (GTDB taxonomy): domain Bacteria; phylum Bacillota; class Clostridia; order Tissierellales; family Peptoniphilaceae; genus JALFST01. The sequence continues at coordinate 10,785 of JALFST010000020.1, read as the reverse complement.
ACCTTTGCAATCCCGTCTTTGGAGGAGCTTTCCAAAGAAGGCGAGGATGGTCAAAAGAAAATTCAATATATCACAAAGATTCTCGGAGTCGTACTGGCGGTTCTACAGGCATTCGCATTTGTACAAGGTATTTTCGGACGAGCATTTGCCAACGGCGGTTGGATACACAAGCTGATCGCGGTACTCGTCATGGTCGCAGGTGCCAGCTTTGTGGTATGGATCGGTGATCTGATCACGGATAAGGGTGTCGGAAACGGTGTCTCATTCATCATCTTTGTCGGTATTGTTGCCAATATGCCGGGACGCGTCGCATTCATGCTTCAGAATGTGATTGCCGGAAACATGAATCCGTTCCTGTTCGCTCTCATTATATTGATCACGATTGCAATTACGGTAATCGTCGTTCTTCTCAACGAAGGGGAACGCAAGATACCTGTTCAGTATGCGAAGCGTGTGGTAGGTCGTAAGATGTATGGTGGCCAGGCTACTCATATTCCCATCAGGGTCAACATGGCGGGAGTGCTTCCTATCATTTTCGCATCGGCGCTTCTGACCCTGCCGCAAACAATCGCATTGATTTTGGGCGGCGGAGTGCAGAGCTTTGTGGCGAAGTATTTGACGGTTAACGGATGGTTCGGCTTCCTGGTGCAAAATGCGCTTCAGGTTGTTCTCATCATCTTTTTCGCCTACTTCTACAACTCAATCCAATTCAATACGTACGAGTATTCTCGTAACCTGCAGCAGCAGGGTGGCTTTATCCCGGGAATTCGTCCCGGAAAGCCGACGACGGACTATCTCCAGAAGATTGTGAACCGGATCACTTTAATCGGCGCGATTGTACTTGCGATACTGTCCATTATTCCGCAATTGGTATCACGCCTCTTTGGAGTCAATCTCGGATTCGGCGGAACGTCCATCATCATTGTGGTGGGTGTTGTGCTGGAACTGGTACGGAGTCTCGAGGCGCACCTGCAAATGCGTCACTATAAAGGATTCTTAAATCGCTAAGCAGCGGAAAGGGGTTGTTATGAGAGTCGTATTATTGGGACCGCCGGGAGCCGGCAAAGGCACGCAGGCCCAGATGTTGAAGACAGAGTACGCGATGGCTTATATTTCAACAGGAGATATTTTTCGCGCAAATATGAAAAACGGAACTCCGTTAGGGCGGAAAGCTCAAGAGTATATGAACGTTGGCCGTTTGGTTCCCGATGAAATCACGATCGCAATGGCTTGGGATCGAATGGATCAGGAGGATTGCAAGAACGGCTTCCTGTTGGACGGCTTTCCCAGAACGATTCCACAGGCGGAGGCTCTCGATCAGGGCCTCAAGGAGCGTGGACTGAAGCTTGATGCCGTCATTTCCATTGAGGTTCCGTCATCCATTTTGGTGGATCGGATCAGCGGAAGAAGAACCTGTCTCAATTGCGGCGCTTCCTTCCATGTGGCGACGAAGCCGCCAAAAGTAGACGGCATATGTGACATCTGCGGACAGAAGCTTGTTCAGCGTGAGGATGATAAAAAAGAGGCGGTTTGCACGCGAATCAAAGTCTATGAATCTCAAACAGCACCATTGGTTGAATATTACGAAAAGCAGGGAATTCTGCTTCATATCAACGGCGACCAGGCTGTGGATGACGTATTTACATCGATTCAAAGTGAGTTGAACGGGGTACTATGACGCAGGAAAGAAATGAGGATCGAGCATGTATGCCGGTTCCCGGCCAGATAGTACGTTCTCTTGCAGGTCATGACCGGGGGAATGTTTTTCTGGTGCTGGACATTCTGGATGCAAAGCATGTGAGGGTAGTAGACGGAAAACACCGAACACTTGCACATCCTAAGAAAAAAAGAGTCATCCATGTTCAAAAGTATCGTTATATAGTTCCCGGGTTTGAGACGATGAAGAAGGATCGGGATTTTCATGATGCCCGAATTCGACAGATATTGTTGCCTTTCCTGGCGACAGAGGAGGATAGCAAGTGTCATCAAAAGATGTAATTGAAGTGGAAGGCGTGATCAAGGAACGACTCCCGAATACAAATTTCATCGTCCGTCTGGATAATGGCCATGATATTATGGCTCATATTTCCGGAAAGCTGAGGATGAACTATATTCGAATCCTTGAAGGAGATCGCGTCACCGTGGAGTTATCGCCCTATGATTTGACAAAGGGTCGTATCACATGGAGAAAAAAATAGGAGGAAACGATGAAAGTCAGACCATCTGTGAAAAAGATGTGTGATAAGTGCAAGGTGATCCGTCGCAAAGGACGCGTGATGGTGATCTGCGAAAATCCAAAACATAAGCAGCGTCAGGGCTAATCCGAGGGAGGTGAACAACTTTGGCTAGAATTGCAGGGATTGATATCCCCAAAGAGAAGCGTGTTGAAATCGGCTTAACTTATATCTTCGGAATCGGCCGCACACGCTCCAATGAAATTTTAAAGAATGCAGAGGTGAACCCGGATACCCGCGTTCGCGATCTGACGGAAGATGAAGTTCAGCGCATTCGTGAACAGATCGCTCTTTATCATGTAGAGGGCGATTTACGCCGAGACGTTGCGCTGAATATCAAGAGACTTCGTGAAATCAACAGCTACCGCGGAATTCGCCATAGAAGAAATCTCCCGGTCCGTGGACAGAATACGAAGAACAATGCGCGCACGCGCAAGGGTAAGAAGAGATAAGGGAGGCTCGAATGGCACAGAAAAAAGTGACACGCCGTGGCGGCAAAAAAAGAGTCAAAAAGAATGTGACCAATGGACAGGCACATATCGTCTCTACATTCAACAACACCATCGTTACACTGTCGGATCTGAACGGCAATGTTCTTGCATGGGCATCCTCCGGACAGCTCGGATTCCGCGGCTCCAGAAAATCCACTCCTTATGCTGCACAGCAGTGTGCTGAGGAGGCCGGCAAGAAGGCTATGGATCAGGGATTGAAGACCGTTGAGGTTTATGTCAAGGGACCCGGCTCAGGACGCGAGTCCGCAATTCGCGCTCTGGAAACAATCGGTTTGAATGTTACTCTGATCAAGGATGTAACGCCGATTCCTCATAACGGATGCAGACCGCCGAAGAGAAGAAGAGTGTGACGGAGGGAAATTATGGCAAGATATACTGGACCTGTTCTTAAAAGAAGCCGTGCGCTTGAGCTTGAGCCTCAGGCTGTCGGAATTAATAAAAAAACCAAGCGGAATCCGAAACGCGGAAACCGTAAGGTCAGCGATTACGGCTTGCAGCTTCGTGAGAAGCAGAAGGCGAAATTCATCTATGGAATGACCGAAAAGGCATTCCGCAATCTGTATGTCCGTGCGGATCGTATGAGCGGACAGACCGGTTGGAATCTCCTTCGTCTTCTTGAGCTCCGCTTTGACAATGTTGTATATCGCATGGGATTTGCGTCAACACGTCGTCAGGCACGTCAGCTGATCGTACATGGACATTTCCTGCTCAACGGCTCGAAAGCGACCATTCCTTCGATGACACTGGAAGTAGGAGACGTTGTTACCGTAAAAGAAAAATCTCGTCAAAATGCTTATTTCAAGAATCTTGCTGAAAATGCATACAACCAGATGCCTTGGGTGTCTGTGGATTCGGAAAAGCTGGCGGGAAAAGTTCTCTCGGAGCCGATGCGCGACAATATTGATTATCCTATCGAAGAAACACAGATCGTCGAGCTGTACTCGAAGTAATCTGTGATAGGCAAAGCATCATAAGGTGCCGGAACCAATCATAAGTGATAGGAGGCAAACCGTGCTAAATAAATTAAATACAAAAGTCGAAATTTTAGAGCTGAACGAGGAAAAGCACTACGGCCGTTTCAGCATGTCTCCGTTGGAGCGCGGTTATGGTACAACGCTCGGCAATTCCTTGCGCCGGGTGTTGCTTTCCTCACTTCCGGGTGCGGCTGTGACAAGCATTAAATTCGATGTCGGTGTTCCTCATGAATTCTCGACAATTCCGGGTGTTCTTGAGGACGTAACGGAAATTATTTTGAACATCAAGGGCTTGGCGGTACGCCGTGTTCATGGAGAAGGAGAGCCTGTTACACTACGCTTGGATATCGAAGGTCCACGCATTGTCACGGCACGGGATATTCAGGAGAGTACGGATGTGGAAATCGTAAATCCTGATCATTACCTCTGTACGGTCAATGGAGATGGAGCCGTTCATCTTGAGTTGGTGGTAATGGATGGAAATGGATATTCTTTAGCGGATCAAAATAAGAATGCTTCCGATCCGATCGGAACAATTGCAATTGATTCCTCCTTTACCCCGATTAAAAAAGTAAATTTCTCCGTGGAAAACACCCGTGTTCAGCAGATCACAGATTATGATCGTTTGATTTTGGAGATCTGGACAAATGGAACAGTGACCCCGCAAGAGGCGGTTGCTCAGGGAGCGGATGTCCTGATCGATCATTTGCACCTGTTCACTGAGCTGCCTGAATATGTAGTTGAGGATGAGCAGGATGAGGTCGCTACCGAATCGACGGAAAACACCCTCTATCTAAAACCGATTGAGGATCTGGACCTGTCGCTTCGCAGCTATAACTGCCTCAAACGTGCAGATATTCATACATTGGGAGATATTGTAACGATCCCGATTGATGAGCTCGGAAAAATTCGTAATTTCGGCAAAAAATCATTCACCGAAGTAAAAGAGAAGGTCGAGTCTTTCGGCTTGGAGCTCAATATGAAATCAGAGAAATAACAAGGAGGAAGGACTTTGGCCAATCAAAGAAAATTGGGGAGAAGAACGGATCATCGCAGTTCCATGCTGCGCAATCAGGTCGCATCTCTTCTCTTGAACGGAAAAATCACGACAACGGTGACCCGTGCAAAGGAAACCCAACGTGTAGCGGAAAAACTGATTACAACTGCTAAAAAGCAGGATTTAAGTTCAAAGCGTGCAGTTTCTGCCGTTCTTTATCAAAATGAGGCGGCAAAGAAGCTTGTTGAGGAAATTGCTCCGAAGTATGCTGACCGTAAGGGTGGCTATACACGCATTTTGAAGCTCGGTCCTCGCCGGGGCGATGGATCGGAAATGGCAATTTTGCAGCTGGTATAAATAAAAGGAGCCCTTGAGGCTCCTTTTATTGCATTCACAGAGTATTCACCAACTGAATAAGCGAGGTAAATATGGAATCAAAAATTCGTGAAGTATTGGATCAGGCATGGGCGGATCGTTTCGGCGATTCGGCGGACAGCCGTTATTTCTTTGCGCCCAGCCGCATTAATATCATCGGCGAGCATATTGACTACAACGGCGGAAATGTGTTTCCATGTGCAATTACGATCGGCACCTACGCCAAAGCAAAAAAAAACAATTCGGGGACGCTTCGTCTCTATTCTAAAAATTTAGATCGCGGTGGCGAGCTTCCGCTCCCCTTGCCGGAATATCAAGCGGCCAGCGGATGGATGAATTATCCGGCAGGCGTTTTTCATTATCTTGAGGATCTCGGATATCAGATTGGCGGAATGGATGTTGTGGTATACGGCGATATTCCAAATGGTTCCGGGCTCAGCTCTTCTTCGAGCTTAGAGCTGCTGTTCGGCCAGATCGTGAATTCTTTCTATAATGACGGACAGATTCCCGTCATCGATCTTGTGCACGCCGGAGTCTCCTGTGAAAATGATTTTTTCGGACTGCATACGGGAATTATGGATCAGTATGTGATCGGTTTCGGAAAAAAGAACCATGCCATGGTACTGGATACAAAAAAAGAGGAGCACTTTTATGTTCCATTTGCACTTCCCGGAGCCAAAATCGTCATCATGAATACCAATCGTCGCAGAGCTTTGAAGGACTCCAAGTACAACGAACGCAGAGAAGAGTGTGAAAAAGCGTTGCGGGAGCTGCAGCAATATAAGAAGGCGGATTTTTTATGCGAGTATACGGAAAACGATCTACCGCTTTTGAATAAGCTATCCTCTGATGTTCTCCATAGACGCGTCAGACATGTCATTACCGAGCAGGCCCGTGTGAAAAGAGCGGTAAAAGCGCTGCAAAACGAGGACTTGGAGTTGCTGGGCCGGCTTATGCGCAAGAGTCAGGATTCATTGCGTGAGGATTATGAGGTTACCGGCCCGTATTTGGATGCCGTTTGTGATGCGGCAAACCTGGCTCCGGGATGCTTTGGAGCGCGTATGACAGGCGCCGGATTCGCCGGATGTGCAATTGCTCTCGTGCAAGAGGAAGCAATTCCGGGATTCACGGAATACGTCGGCAAACAATATCATGAGAAAACAGGACTGGAAGCGCAATTCATTTTGTCCATCGCCGGGGACGGAGCACGAGAGCTCCGGCTTTCAGAGGATTCTCAGTGAACCTGAGACATATTATCCGAGCAATTACAGGCAAAATTCCGATAAAGCTTACAAAAATCTGCTATAAAATAACAAAACACGGAATTTGCAAATCATACAAAATTCTACTATAATGTCTATGGTAATTAAGGCACATGTAAAAAGCCGATGCAGAAATCGTTTTCATTCGATTTCAAAAAAAAGGAGGAGAGTACAATGAATATCAAAAAGTTGACCGGTCTTCTGCTTGCGGGAACGCTTGTCTTGACAGCGTGCGGCACAGCAGAAAAGCCAGCAACATCCAATTCCGGATCTGAAGCGGCAAGCAAGCAGACCAGTACCGCAGAAACGAATGGGGATGTTGCAAATAAGGATAAGCCATTAGTATGGTTTAACCGTCAGCCTTCCAACAGCACTACCGGAGAGCTGGATATGGATGCCCTGCATTTCAACGACAAAACTTATTATGTCGGATTCGACGCCAATCAGGGCGCCGAGCTTCAGGGACAGATGATCGTTGATTACATCAAGGCACACATTGCGGATCTGGATCGCAATGGTGACGGAACCATTGGATACGTTTTGGCAATCGGCGATGTCGGTCACAATGACTCGATCGCTCGTACACGCGGAGTGCGTAAGGCTCTCGGCACCGGCGTAGATAAGGACGGAACCGTCGATTCTTCTCCGGCAGGCACCAACGTAGACGGGACTGCAACTCAGGTAAAAGACGGATCCATCGAGGTTGATGGTAAAAAATATGTGGTACGTGAGCTTGCTTCTCAAGAAATGAAGAACTCCTCCGGTGCTACATGGGATGCTCCGACTGCAGGAAACGCTATCGGAACATGGACCGCGGCATTTGGCGATCAGATCGATGTGATCGCTTCCAACAATGACGGTATGGGCATGGCAATGTTCAACGCATGGTCCAAAGAGAAAAAGGTGCCGACATTCGGATATGATGCCAATGCAGATGCTGTTGCAGCAATCGCTGAAGGATATGGCGGAACGATTTCTCAGCATGCTGATGTGCAGGCATATCTCACGCTTCGCGTTTTGAGAAACCTTCTGGACGGAGTGGATGTCAATACCGGAATCAGCACTCCTGATGAAGCCGGCAACGTGCTCTCCGACACCGACTACAAATACGTTGAAGCAGATCGTTCCTACTATGCTTTGAACCTTGCAGTTGTCGAAAGCAACTATAAGGATTTCATGGACTCCACGAAGACCTACGCTCCGGTAAGCAAGCAGCTGGATGCGGCGAAGTCACCGACGAAGAATGTATGGCTGAACATCTATAATTCTTCCGATAACTTCCTCAGCTCCACATATGAGCCGTTGCTGAAGAATTATGAGCCGTTGCTGAATCTCAAAGTTGAGTACGTCGGCGGAGACGGACAGACTGAGTCCAACATCACAAACCGTCTCGGAAACCCGAGCCAGTACGATGCATTTGCCATCAATATGGTAAAGACGGATAATGGATCTTCTTACACTCAGCTTCTCAGCCAGTAATTGATGCCATAGTTTGATTAAGGCTATCAGAAAGATGCCTTCTTTCTGATAGCCTTTTTTACAATAAGGCAGTGTAGAGGGAGAAATCAATGGTAGATAAAAATGACGACATCATTTTATCGATCCGCGGCATGTCAAAATCCTTTGGACGTAACCGTGTTCTGGACCACATCAATCTCGATGTGAAAAAAGGCTCAATCATGGGGCTCATGGGAGAGAACGGTGCAGGAAAATCGACAATGATGAAATGCCTTTTCGGCACATATCAAAAAGATGAGGGCGTCATCTATTTGGACGGAAGGGAAGTATCTTTTTCCGGCCCGAAGGATGCGCTGGAAAACGGAATTGCTATGGTCCATCAGGAGCTCAATCAGGCACTGGATCGTAGTGTAATCGACAATTTATTTTTGGGACGCTATCCCGTGAATGCGCTTGGCGTTGTCGATGAAGGGCGCATGAAGAAAGAGGCGGCGGAGTTGTTCCGCAAATTGGGCATGACGGTACAGCTCGACCAGCATATGCGCAGCATGTCCGTATCAGCGCGTCAGATGTGTGAAATTGCAAAAGCAATTTCCTATAATTCGAAATTGATCGTTTTGGATGAACCGACATCATCTTTAACGGAGCCTGAGGTGCAGAAATTATTTCAGATCATGCGTAAATTGCGTGATCAGGGGATTTCCTTGATTTATATTTCGCATAAGATGGATGAAGTATTTAAAATCTGCGATCAGATATCGGTGCTGCGGGATGGAAATCTGGTAGCCACCAAGAATGTGGAAGATACAAACATGAATGAGATTATCAGCGCCATGGTGGGTCGTTCTCTGGAAAATCGATTCCCTCCTGTTGATAATGAACCGGGTGAGCCCATTTTATCCATTCAGCACTTATCCACAAAGTATGCGCCCTATATCAAGGACATCAGCTTTGACGTTCGTAAGGGTGAAATTTTCGGTCTGTACGGATTGGTCGGTGCCGGCCGATCGGAGCTTTTGGAGACCATCTTCGGCGTACGTACGCGCGCGGCGGGCCGTGTCTACTATAAGGGCAAGCTCATGAACTTCAAAAATGCAAAGGAAGCCATGGATCAGGGCTTTGCGATGATTACCGAGGAGCGGAAGGCAAACGGCATGTTTGCAAAGGGAGACCTGACCTTTAATACGACCATTGCCAATCTGAAGCACTATCGCTCCGGAATTGCCTTGTCCAGCGCCAAAATGGTAAAGGCCACGGTCAAACAGATTGCGATTATGCATACGAAGGCGATGGGACCTGAGGATCTCATTTCCAGTCTATCCGGCGGAAACCAGCAGAAGGTGATCTTCGGAAAGTGGCTGGAACGCGATCCGAAAATCTTTATGATGGATGAACCGACGCGCGGCATTGACGTCGGCGCAAAGTATGAGATTTATGAGCTCATCATTCGTATGGCAAAGGAAGGCAAGACGGTGATTGTCGTCTCCTCCGAAATGCCTGAAATATTAGGAATTACAAATCGGATTGGCGTTATGTCGAATGGTTTCCTGTCAGGCATTGTCAATACAAAGGATACCAGTCAAGAGGAATTGTTGCGCTTGAGCGCAAAATATCTGTAATGGGAAGGGAAGACGTATGGCACAGAATCATTATTCGGTGGAGAAGGACGGGGTCATCCTCACAGCAGAGCAAGAAGCGGAGCTGCTGCGACCGATTACAGAGCACATCGATGTTATTCAGCAAAAAATTGATGCTCTGCGAGAGGATGGGAGCACGAAGGCCGCGCTGCTGGCAAACCGCATCCAGCTGCTCCGTTCCGATAAATCCTATACAAAGCAGGAACGTCAGGAACTGATCGCACAGGATGAAAAAGAACTGGCGGAAGCAAAATCAGTTGCAGAAAAAAACAAGGATGAAGTCAATCGTCTTGTCAATGAGGCGGTGGAATATCTCAATCAGCATTTTGAAAAGGATTATTTTTCAAAGGTATCAGTCAGTACGACTGCGGAACGGAAAAAGGCGGATCGGGAATATAAAGAACAGCTGAATCGTTTGGCGCGTGAGCATAAGCAGTCACTTGCAGAAATTGAGAAAGCAAATTCTCCTGAAAAATCACAGGAAATTAAAGACGAAAAATACGTATATAAGAACAAAACCTTCGATGCGAAAATCACATATGGAATTGAGCTGCAAAGAATCAAGGATCGTCTTCATGAGGCATATTTGCAAAAATATCATATGATCGATCTGCTTCGCGCATCGCGTTTTACGTTTGGAGAAAAGATCGCACAGCGTGTCGAGAACTATCGTTATACATTCAACCGAAAGCAATTCCTGCTCAAGAACGGCTTGTATTTTGTAATTATTTTGATTTTCATTGCATTGGGAATCATTACTCCTATCGTAAAGAATACGAAGCTCTTTACCTGGAATAATATCCTGAACATTCTGCAGCAGGCTTCGCCGCGCATGTTCCTGGCTCTGGGCGTTGCGGGTCTGATTCTGTTGACCGGAACGGATTTGTCTATCGGGCGCATGGTCGGTATGGGCATGGTTACAGCAACGATTATCATGCACAAGGGTATCAATACGGGCGCCGTATTGGGAAAGGTCTTTGATTTTACAGGCGTTCCCGTGGGTGTGCGTGTCATTTTCGCCCTTGTATGCTGCATCGTATTAACGACGCTCTTTACATCCATTGCCGGCTTCTTTACGGCGCGATTTAAAATCCACCCGTTTATTTCAACAATGTCCAATATGCTGATCATCTTCGGTCTGGTCACCTACGCCACAAAGGGCGTATCCTTCGGCGCTATTGAGTCGGAAATTCCGCAGATGATCATTCCGAGAATTAATGGTTTTCCGACCATTATCCTGTGGGCGATTGCGGCGATTTCCATCATCTGGTTTATCTGGAATAAGACCACCTTCGGTAAAAATCTGTATGCCGTTGGCGGAAACCCGGAGGCGGCT
>JALFST010000046.1 GCA_022779285.1 Peptoniphilaceae bacterium | reverse complement strand
CTGCCGATTTGCGAGAAACACCGTTGACACTCTTGTTACCACAAGAGAACTGAAAAATATCGGCGTTGAGGTGTATTTTGTGGAGGATAATATTTGGACAATGGACGGAGACGGTGAACTTCGACTGACAATTATGGCAACTCTTGCACAAGAGGAAAGCCGCCAAACCTCGGAGCGTGTAAAAGCCGGACAGCATATCAGCCGACAACAAGGTATGGTGTACGGCAGAGGAAATATCTTGGGTTATAACCGTAAAGCAAAATCCACATACACAATAAACCCCGAACAGGCGGAAACCGTGCGAATGATTTTTGATATGTACTTACAGGGCGAAATGGGCGCCTCCAAAATTGCGAACGAGCTCACCCGGCTTGGACGAAAAAACGCATCGGGTTTGGTAAAGTGGTCACCGTGCGTAATTACGAGAATTGTCAATAAACCTACATATATGAGTTATCAGGCTTACGGAAAATCATACAGCAACAATTATCTTGAACAAAAGCGAATACTTAAAACGATTTTTCCACATATATGCTCGTAAAAAGCGATTATGAGCCTATTATAACCGAGGAAGAATGGTATCGGTGTCAGGAAATCAAACAACGGAGAGTAACAAAAACAATGGGCGTTTCTACCGACGGCAAGAAGAAACAACCGAATCACGATAAAAACGAAACTAAAGACCTGTGAGCGACCAAATTGAAATGCTGATGCGGAGCGTCATTCCGCAGAAACCGCTGGCAAAAAAAACAATGCCCCTTGGTCATATGGATGCCTGTGCTATAGCAGGTTGAGCAATGCCTCCGCTCAAAAACGGCGTGACGCAGGATTGACGATACCGGCTGCTGCGACCAGACCGAAATACCGATTGGAAGCTTGAAATGACGGGCAAAATGATTATGGAGCAGGTATGGCGGACAAGAGCCGAAGATACAAAGCTTGCTTGCAAAATACTCAAAAAATGTTATAAACCGGATAGTAAATCCCCTCAACAAAACAAGTCGGTTATGCTTGCAAATATCGAAAAACTGAAATCCAAAAAAAGATATTCTTTTGGATATGCGAAGCGACGGCGAAATTAACAAAGAGGAGTTTTTGAAAAAGAAAGCGGAATTTGATAAAAAATTGCTCAGCTGAACGCAGAATATGAAAAAAGACGATTGCACGACCGAAAGCGGCGAAGTGGGTTTGGAGCTTAGTAAAATTGAAGCGGTGCTGAATGAAGCTGATTGATTTTTCTAAGCCGGTCCTGCCCCGTGAAATTTATCAAAAGTTTGTTGCAAAGGTAACGCCTTAGAGCAAAATATATTACATGTGGTATCTGAACTTCGACGGCACGGGAGCACAGACGGTAGATATTAAGGCCAACGGCAGAAAAACCAATGCGGCGGTCATATTTTGCGACGAGGGGGAAATTCCTCCGGTACATTTTCAGGAGATTATTTTCTTTAATATTTTGAAACAGGAAATTAAAAACAAAAAAATTGTTTTTCGTGGCTGCTCTGCTCAGGCTGTTGTTGAGCAGTCGAAATAATTGGATACAATAAAGCTTCCGGCTGTTTGAAAAGGCTGCAGTCGATTTCTTCACTCGTTGCATAGAAAAGAGATCGCTGAAGCAGTCTTCTAAAAAATCCGTCTATCGAATAGCGATAGACGGATTTTTTCATTTCTGATGTGAAGTAGGATGTACAATATCCACTCCCTCCAATTCCAAAAGATCGATTTTCGTCTGAATTCCTCCCCCATATCCCGTCAGGCGGCCATTGACACCGATGACTCTATGACAGGGAATGATAATGCAAATCGGGTTTGATCCGACAGCATGTCCCACTGCACGTGCTGACATTTTCGGAATCCCTCTTTCCCTTGCAATTGACTGCGCAATTTCGCCATAAGTCACCACCTGCCCATAAGGGATCGCCAAAAGCCTCTGAAGAACCCGTCTTCGAAAATCGGTCAGATTCTCCAATTTTATTTTTGAAAAATTCTCCGGAGCTTCTCCTGAAAAATATTGACCCAACCATCGGCATACCTCTTCCAAAACAGGCGGTTTTTTTCCCTCACATTCAAGAGCATCTCCATCTGTTTCTCCGGAGGCTGCAAATCGGAGACCGGTAAGAAATTTCCCATCACTCTGCATCCACAGATCGGAAAAAGGTGCAGGAGTCCGATATCTATATTGATATTTCATCTGATTTCAGCCGCCTTGACAAGGATGCCCATGATATCAATCTCCGCTTCAAGCATGAGCAGATCAAGCTTTTTCAAAGATTTGTACTGTTGACTTGTCCGAAAAACTGTATCATATCGCTTTGACATAGCCCCTCCCTCTTTACCGGATGACATTCCTATCATATAGTTTATGAGGACAGTTCTCAATATGAATTTACTGAAAGAAGGCACAACGATGCAAAAACGAGAAATCATACAACATCCCTTTCCCCCTCTTTACGATGCGGAAAGCCGAATCCTTATTTTGGGCTCGTTTCCCTCTGTGAAAAGCCGAGAGCAGAGATTCTTTTACGGGCATCCGCAAAATCGCTTTTGGAAAGTGATGGCAGCTGTTTGTAATGCTTCCGTTCCTCAAACGATCCAGGAAAAGAAGGATTTTCTGCATAAGAATCATATCGCCCTGTGGGATTCCGTCGGACAATGCTCTATTATCGGCTCGTCCGATTCTTCTATCGAGGATGTCATCCCGAATAACATCTCAAGCATATTGGAAAATGCTCCGATCTGCGCGATATTCTGCAACGGAAAAAAATCTCTGTCTGTATATCAAAAATATGTAGAGCCGAAGACCGGCCATATAGCCGCCGCACTTCCTTCTACGAGTCCCGCCAACGCTGCTTGGACCCTGGATCGGCTGATTGCTTCCTGGAGCAATACCATTTGTCCTTATCTCTTTTCATAATAAAAGGCTCGCCTTTCGGCAAGCCTTTTTCGTTACGGTTTAGAAATTTACTTCTGTATCATAGTAACAAGCTTTGAGGAGCTTTTCCATTTCTTCCCGGGAAATCTTTCGTGGATTGGAAAGAGTACATGCATCTGCGATTGCATTTTTCGCGATCTCCGGGAGACGCTCCAGAAAAACCTCTTCCGGAACAAAGCCCTGCTCTGTAGGATAGCTGTCTGCTCCATAGTGCCGGATGCAATGCGGAATGTTGAGCTTGTCATTCATATCACGCAGATACTGAATCAAAGCCTCTACCTTTTCCTCATCGGAAGCGGATTTCTCGCAAATACCCATGTAATTTACAATCTCGCCATAACGTTTTTTCGCAGTCTCATCCTTGGCGTTGAAGGCAATCACCTTCGGCAGATACATCGCATTGGCTGCTCCGTGGATGATGTGCGCACCATAGTCATCAAAGGCGGGACCCGTCTTGTGTGCCATAGAGTGTACAATGCCCAGCAGCGCATTGGAGAAAGCCATTCCCGCAAGACACTGCGCATCATGCATGCGATCACGAGCTTCCATATCCCCCTCATAGGAAGGAATGAGGTCCCGAATGATCATTTCGATCGCATGAATCGCTAACGGATCGGTATATGCGCAATTGGCGGTAGAGACATACGCTTCTACAGCATGAGTGATTGCATCCATTCCCGTATGAGCAACGAGCTTCTTCGGCATGGTTTCCGCCAGCTCCGGATCTACAATCGCCACATCGGGGGTAATTTCAAAATCGGCAATCGGATATTTAATTCTTTCCTGATTATTTGTAATAATGGAAAAGGCAGTCACCTCCGTTGCCGTTCCGGACGTCGATGAAACCGCACAGAAATGAGCTTTGCGGCGTAGCTGAGGCAATCCGAATACCTTGGTCATCTCCGGAAATGTGATTTCCGGATATTCATACTTGATCCACATCGCCTTTGCCGCGTCGATCGGAGAACCGCCGCCGATTGCGATAATCCAATCCGGTTGAAATGCCAGCATTGCATCAGCGCCGCGCATAACCGTTTCCACAGACGGATCCGGCTCAATGCCTTCAAAAACCTCTACGGTGAATCCCGCTTCCTTCAGATACTGCTCCGCACGATCCAGAAAGCCAAAGCGCTTCATGGAACCGCCGCCTACGCAAATCATTGCGCGCTCTCCCCGGAAGGTTTTCAAAATCTCCAACGATCCCTTGCCATGGTAAATATCTCTTGGTAGCGTAAAACGTGCCATCTTCTCCTCCTTATACACACAGATGTTGCAAGCATATCAAACTCAGATTTGATATTTTTTTGACGATAAAAGTATAACCCTCTTCCCTCCTCTTGTCAAATAATAAACGAGTCCTTGGAAACATGCCCAACTTTTGAAAATTCCTACTTTTTTTGTATTGTTCCGATTTTCTCCAAAAACCTTCCGAATGATGTGACCGTTACAAAATCATAGTATTTACACCACAGCTGCATAAAAAAATGAATGCCATAGCCGTTCAGAAACATCATAAAAATCGTTCCCACGCCCACCCCTACGATCCGGTGTAATCGAAAAAGGGAGATGAGCAGCGCCGTACTGACAAAGGATACATCGGTAACGGTTCTGACTGTTCGAACACGATATCCGGTAAAATCCGACAGATCTCTGACAACAAGGTCAAAGGGCATCAAGGGCATCGCCGATAAAATAAAGAGAGCCGCACCACATGAGACCATGATCCATCCCACAAGAAAGTAGAATATACGCAATGTCCACATCGAACTCCACAAGTTCATCTGTGCCCCGAACATGTCCACCATCATTCCGAAAACAAAACTGACCAAAAAGGACACAAGATAGGTCGGCTTCGGTTGTCTCGTAATAAAAATTAAAAGAGCAAGCAGAGCCGTTTGCACAAAAAAATTCATCCAACCAAAGGAAATATGCTGAATGGCCTCATGCAGAACAAGCGGCAGCGAGCTTAAAGTGGCGACTCCGAAGTCGGATTTTACAAGCAACGAAACCGCGAAGCTGTTCATCAGCAACGCGATTCCGAACGCCAGTTCTTTTGAAAATTTTCTCTTATTATGCAAGGAATTTACCTCCTAAGGGATATCCGATAAAGGTTGCAACAACTACGGAAATCAGCATGGCCAAAAATCCGTAAATCATCATTTGCTTCGTATTGGTCCATCCGCTGGATGCCGCAATCGCGACACAGGGCATTGCGGGCGGAGTCGCAAAGGCATAGGAGGCCATCATACCGACATTGACAATCAATGCGGCGACATTCACATTCGGCATGTTAGCCGTTACCGTCAATACCGCAGCGGAAACAACCGTCGCCGTAACCATATTGGAAGAGAGGTTGGTCTGGATCGCTGCCCATAACGTAAAAACAAAAACCATGAGAATCACCGGCAACGATAAGGTCACCGGCTCCAGAATTCCGGAAATCCATGTAGTCACGCCGATATCCGTATTGGTGATGGCCGCTCCCAGAGCCGTTGTGCCGGCGCACATAATCACGGAGGACCAGGACACCCCCTTGCTCATCGCCTCAGAAAAATTCAGCAGAGGCTGTCCATCCACAGTAATGATGCACAAAAGCACCAGGCCGGTCAGAGGAGGAAAGGCGGTCCCCAATGAGTTGATCACTTTTAGCGCCGATAAAAAGCTTCCCTCCGGCACAATTCCTTTGAGCAGACTCGGTGCCACCCACAGAATAATTACAAGAAGAAAAATAAAAAATACGGTTTTTTCAGAACGTGTCGTCTTTCCATCGACACCCTGTATTTTCGATGCATCAAAATTCACAAAAGCCGAGGTATCCGGTCTGAGGATCATGCGAAAGGCGGCAAGCACAAGCGTAGCGGTAATCAGACCTACAGGGATGGCAATCGCCATATAAGGGCCATATCCGATTGCCGTTTCATATGCTGTCTGATAGGCGCTGAGTGCAAGAATGGGAAAAACGTGCGCGATGGGCGTCATTCCGGAAGAGATTCCACACATGATTACCGTTCCCATCATTAAAAGAGCAGCAAATGGATCACCCCGTTTCAAATTCAGCAATTCATAGATTTCATCCAAAATCGGCAGATAGACAAAAAAGAGAACGGTCGGCGAAATAAAGCTTCCGGTAAAAAGAATGCTGAAAAAATATAATGTAATAAATGCCCACGGTCCTCTGGAAGCAAATCTTGATGTGATGAACGATACAGCGATTCGCTTAATATAGCTTGTTTTGGAAAGCGCATATGTAACAACAAAGGTATAGATCAGAAATACGAATGTGGAGCCGCCATATGCTCCGGCAAGAATCTGCGAAAACTTAAGCTCCGGAACAAATGCCAATGCTCCCAACAATAAAATGGACGGCCAATCGATGGATACCGCAAGCCAGAGCAGAAGGATGCCCGCAAAGATGGACAGCACCTGCATGCCTGACTGCGATAGTCCTGCGAACGGCGGAATCAGTCGGCCGCAAAAAAGCAAGGCCAATGAGATTCCGATGAACAGAGATCTGGGCAATGATTTCTTTTGTTTGTTTTTCATCATATTCTCCTGTGCTTTTTATTATATACGAGCATCCTGATCATTTAAAATCCGCTGCACTTTTTTCACATCGGTTTCATGATCTCTGCAATAAACCGAGGCGATGACGCCCGCCGCCTGTCCCGTGGCAAACCCTGTACCCATGACACGAAGCGATGCGAGCGCCACCGAATCGCAGGAAATATTTCTCCCGCCGGCAAAGACATTCTCCAGATCCCGGCTCATAAGCGCTCCCATGGGGATATCAAACCAATCATTGTCCCCGGTCTCAATATAATGGAGTCCCTTTTCATAATGAATCTCCGCCGGCCAGCCGCCTTTAGCAATTCGATTCTCCCGCTTTTGGGATCGTAACACATCTTCACCTGTGACCGTCTCCTTGCCATGCATGCGTCTAGCTTCACGAATACCGATCTCCGCTGCCGTCGCGAAAAGCCTGGCCGAATCAAAGCCTTCCGCATGCTTTCGAAGAGCCTCCGTATACGCTCTCGCTTTTTTTCTGAGGCGCATTATGGCACATGTCTTTTCCGCTCCGGTAAGATCGGAAAGAGTTTCACTGGGAATCGTGAGAAAGCCGTAGTCATCAGAAGGAACCTTGACAATCAATCCCCTTTCCTTATCAAGAAATTCCGAAGTTTTCAAATTTTTCTTTTCCTCCCGGATCGCTTTTGTAAGCGTCTCCATGGAAATTTCATGAGAGGGTATGCCTTGCAACAGGCAGGCAAGAGAGGATTGCTGCACCTCCCCCGCTTCATTGCCCCAATCGGTGGAAAGCCCCGCCATATGTAAAAGATTGCCGTTTCCTGTGGTGTCAATAAAGGCCTTTGCTCTTACCCGATAGGTTTTCTCATCATCCTGGAGCAGGATACTCTCGATGCGGTTTCCCCTTTTGTTCACACCGATCACACCGGTAAAAAGCCGAGCCGTAACCGCCGATTCCGAAATCAAATCATCCAGCACCAGCTTGATCATCTCCGGATGAAAACGAATGGAGGCATTTTTTGTGCTTGGCGAAATCGTATAGTTGATGTCCTCGCCATACTCTTTCAACCTTTGCAAAATCTCCTCGCCGACTCCGAAGACAACCTGTATCGGTTGCTCTCCTCGTGTATAAAATCCGCAATAAGCGCTCACCCAGGCATTGGTTGCCGCCCCTCCGAATGCGGATTGCCTCTCAATCAGAATCGTTTTCATCCCTGTACGAGCCGCCGCAACAGCAGCCGCCACTCCGGCGCTTCCTCCACCGGCAATCGCTATATCATACCGTTCCTCTTGCATTGTTACTCCTTTTCCGTTGTCATTCTGCGATCGTTTTCCACATTATTGTAATGCTTTTCCTTTTTGTAATGTAGTAAGACATATGTGACACTTTCAAAAAAATAAAAGAGGTGCTCTGATACAATGTGTTAAACCAAAACTCGTTGCATCGAAAGGAGCCCCTCTTGAGTAAGATTATAACTGAAGAAATGAGATATCGTCAAA
>JALFST010000028.1 GCA_022779285.1 Peptoniphilaceae bacterium | reverse complement strand
TGACGTGCAGTAAAACATATGCAACACTATTCAGCAAAATAAAAGAGGTGCACTGATACAATGTGTTTATCCGCAAACCCATTGCATCAAGAGAAGCACCTCTTTTTCAATAGCGTCACACAAGTCTTATCACATTACAATCAGCCCTGATCCTTTATTAGAATCCGAGCTGAGACACATAATCATTTCCGGTTCTTTATATATTTCTTTCTTTCGAATCCTTTCCCTTTGCAATAATTTCCCCATTTATTTTAAATTCTTTGACGATTCCGCCATCAACATGAAAACTTACAACTTCATCTCCATTTGTCTCAATATTGTCTCCGACAATTAATTGATCTATTACTGCACCTTCCAATACGCTTATGCCATCTGCTTTTAAAGTTTTTATAACTCCTTTTACAAGCGTTTCTCCTTCTCCGCCAAATGTTTCAACTGATTTAGTGATCGTGATCTTTCCTACCGGTTTTGAAAATTGCATGCCAATAGAGCCATCTCCCACAGTTTTAATTGAATAAAATGTGGCCTCATTGATAGTTCCGTCATATTGGTTAAAGCCTCTGGCCCCTTGCCCATATGTCTCAATAGGACTGTTTGAAACAAATTTTTTGACCGTTCCAAAGTTAACGAATCCGATGCCGCTTGACCCGTAACTAATTACTTTTTCATTTGTAGTCCAGTCATCTACAACGCCCCATACATCAAGGACCATATCATTGTTTCCGTATGTTTTCACAACGCCATTTGAAACGATCTTTTTTGCATGAGCGCCGTAAACAATGAATATTCCGCCTGTGATTAAATTAGGTTGACCTGTCGGAATCATGCCATTTGAATAGATCTCTTTTGTTTCCAGTTCATTGAGTGTGACTTTTCCGCCTTCATCATTAAATCCTGAGATGAAGACGCCACTGCCAAAGACAGGTGCAAATTCCCTACCTATTTTGAGTCCCTTAACGGTTGCTGTTATTTCACTATCTTGAGATGGATTATAATTATAAACGGTAAGCGCCCCTTGGTAGACAATTACGCCGTATTTCATGGGGCGTTCTGTTAATTCTCTTGCATCAGCCGCGACGATATCGAGATTTTCAATATCTAAATTTAAGAATTTATTGTTTCCTCTCGTTAGAATTTGAACTACCCCTGTAACCGTCAGATCTTTTAGATGTATATCTTTCAGATTTTCAAGATTTGAATTTATAAAAATAGCTCTTTTGTTATGTGAAGTCTGAATTGCAAGATTTTTTACCTCATTATCTCCTTCAAGACCAATCCCTTCGCCATTCATAAAACTTATGAGCACATTTTTATCTTGCCCGACAAGCTTTTTCCCCTTTTTTAATATGATTGAGTTTGGAATTGTAAATGAATTGGAAATTTCAATGAAATTATCGTTTGAATTTAAGGCCTTTTGTAATTCTTCATAGTTTTTTACTTTCATAATCTGACTCCTATCGCAAAAGCACGTCGCCATATTCAGGGTGTTTTGCAAACTCTTTTTTTGCGTATGGGCATAAAGGAACGATTTTTACATTTGCTTCTCTCGCATTTTCAATGATTTTTTCTACAAGCTTTGAGGCATATCCATTGCCTCTTAAAGCATCGTTCACATAAGTGTGATCTATAATCCATGTCGTTTCAGAAGCTGAAAACGTGGATTCTCCAACAAGCTTATTATTTTCATCATAAAGAGCTGCTCTATTCATGCTTCTTTCAAATTCTACTCTCATTCTTTCTCCTTACTATATAAAACCGCCTTTGGTAGGAAATTGTAAAATCCTTCATTTATGGGTACATCGGAAAACCTTCTGCTGAGTCAGCAGGATTTATACTGTCCAATGAGTCAATCATCAAAGTCAGATCAAAATCCTTTACAGTTTCATGATCAAAACTCTTCCTAAATTTTCCCCGCACCCTCCTTCATTCTAAGACCCCGGGCTTTTTCTTACTTTTCTCTCCATCAATGCTTCCAACTTTAGAAGTCAAATAAATATAAAAAATAGACAAAATGCTACATTGATTTCCATAGCCTATATCTATCAATAGAGGCACTAAAGACTGTACCCAACTTTTTGAAATCTACCGTCCTATGGATCTCTCGATACGGTGTCTATTATATTTTTTATTGCAGACGTTAAGAAGTATCAATGTCACTTGATTGCTTGCTTCAAAGCATTGAAAAGGCTTATTGAATCTTCTTTGTAGAAAGCTCTATGATCTTCTGGACTTCATCGTCATTTTCCATAGTCTCCATAAACAGCCTTAAATTTGGATATTCTGTCCACGACTTAGGAGTCTTTGAAAGCCAACGACTTAAAATATAAGCATATGCATCAAGAACCGTCCTTTTATTTTTATAAATATGAGCTTTTCCTTCAAGCATATTGTCCAAAATCGTTGCAACAGCATTGATCTTTCTATATGCCGCTTTGATAACCTTCTCTAAATCCTGCTCATCCCGACTTGTTGTATATTCTTCCGGGCTAAACATTGGCCAAAAAGCCGGATGATAGTCTGAAGACAAAAATGCGGAAATCTGATGAAATAAAAATTCATCTTCGAGTCCTTCGTCCGGTCCCAAATCTTTTTCTTTATACTTGTTTGCAACATATAACAGTATTGCATCTGCTTGAGTTTTTATATTTCCATCTCCCGTATCAAGTGCAGGGACGGCTCCCGACGGATTGACTTTCTTGTATTCGGAAGAACCCAATTCAACTCTTTCCGTCTCAAAATCCGCTCCGGCCCAATGAAGCGCAATCCAAACTGATACCGCGCATGTGCCCGGTGCATAATAAAGCTTCATAAAATTTCCTCCTTAAAAATTTGATTCTAAATTTACTTTTTATTTTATACCCAATTGCTTACAGAATATCCATTAAGAGACACTGTCCGCCTACTCCTGCAAGTCGATAACACTATCCTTCCGTTTTAAACATGTAATTGTTACGAAACACTTTTACTCATCAATGAAGGCGCTGTCATTGATACAATTCAACGATGTCGTTCGTGTTCTTGGCGGTGCACATAAACACATTGCGTTGGTTCAAACATTTCGCGAAAATAATATAGGGAAAGCGGAAGATCTTTTATTGGCCAATTATAAAATGAATCTGCTCACTTGCATAAAATAGGAAATCCGCAGCGAATCCCTGTGAAAATGGTTTTGTCAAACACAAACAGAGAGGATGCCATGGATTTCACCTGTTCTACCATACAGTTTCTCTAAAAAAAGATCACCGGATTGATAAAAAGCTGCGAAACGGTCAAACTATCTCACATTTTTTACTGGAACCCTGAAGGACAGATTGTATAATGAGATGAGACAATGATGTGGAATGTTTGAAAGCAAAAGAAAGGATGGATCTCCCTCGGAGGCGCTTTTCACAGACCGCCGCTGCAGGAAACCACTCCTGAGAGGGCTAAGCATGCGTAAATTTCTGACCGACAACGAAAAACGCCAGCTCACACTGGTCGAATATTTGGCTCACATTCAGCAATCGGTAACGGTAAACGACGTGAAAAACGCCTGGCTGGTGACATCACGCTCCATTCACAATGACATTCGCGCCATTCGGGAGCGGCTGCCGGGCACTGCGATCCAGGTACACGATGGCTGCATCGAGGCACACTTCGGCGAGAATTTTGACGGTGCAGACATCTTTCGTCTATATTATCAAAAAAGTCTTGCCAAACAGGTCGTCATGCTCCTGTATCATCAGGGATGCCTGCCCACGGACGAGGTTACAAGGCGGCTGCACGTCTCTGCGAGCACGCTCTATCGCACCATACGACAAATGAACGAAGTCATTCTTCCTCAGTACGGAGTGCAAATCGGGACTTCGCCCATGATGTATTTAGGAAAAGAAGACAACATCCGCGAATTTTTGTTCACCGTCCTTCTTCAGATCATGGAACCAGAAGAATGGAAAGCCGGTGGAAAATGGCCCGAGCAACTCGCGAATGATCTCAAACGTCTGAAGAATCGGAAACAGCTCTGGCTATGGGATTATGCGCCGCTCGTGTGCCAGATCAACTCCAGGAGAATGGGACAGGGGCACCATGTCGCAAAGGATCCGGCGGCGGATCATCTCTTTCCCTTCCCGGAGCTCACACGACTGACCGAAAACACAGATATTGCTCCTTTCAACAGCTGGGAACAGAGGCTTGACGAATCGATCGAAACCGATCTCCTGCCGGCCCTTCAATCGCTCCATGCTCGCTACGCCCTGCCCTTTCCGGTCGACGCGCGGTGTGCCATCCGCTTCCGGATGCGCCTTGCCGCCCGCGGCCTTACGAATTATGGCCTTCTGCACACTCAGCACGAGGATTTTGGACTCGAAACGATGGTTTACGCCTCTGCTTTTTACACAGAAGCCATGAGTCTGCTCACTTCCTTTTGCCGGACCGCAGACGTCCAGGATCCGCAGATGCCATCGCTTCTCTTTTACTGCCTCTATGGCGATGCCGGCGGCGCACCCGTAGATTGGCATGTTCTGCATCGCCCTGTCCGCGTGGCCATCTACGTCGAGAATCGCCCTCAAGCCGATCGTCTCAGAAGAGAACTTCTCTATTTTCTGCCCAATCTGGTGGAGATCGTTGCGCCGTCCACATCTGCCGACTTTATGATATACAGCGCCGCAGAAAAAATGACAACAATAAAGGCCGGCATCACCACACCAAAAGAGCGGCAGTTTCTCATCCGAGAAGCCTTGCCCTGCTTAGTAACGCTATCTTCCTTACGTAATGCCATCGTTGCATGCTTTCTAAAAATGAATGACATCGGTCTCTCCTTTGCCGAGTTCAATGCCATACGAAAAAAAATGTGGCAGCCCTATCCACGTGGATTTACGCTGCCACGCATTAACCGATAGCGATAGAGTGCCGCCGGATCGGCTTCCGGTGTCAGTTTCACACCGAAAAGACGTTCGGGCCAATCGGATCGAGCCAATTCCTCCGGCGATCCTTGCGCCACAACCGCACCTTGGTTTACCACCATCAAATCGGTCGCCACATCAAATGCCTGCAGAAGATCATGCATCACTATGAGAATGGTCTTTCCCTGCGCATGACACTGTTTCAGCAAAGCGAAAGTTTCGAGCTGATAAGGGAGATCCAGATACGTGGTCGGCTCATCCAGGAGCAGAATCTGTGCATCCTGCGCAAGCATCATCGCAAAATACACGCGTTGACGCTCCCCGCCCGACAAAGCAGACACGTCCTGATCCATTAAATGCAAAAGCCCCATCTCATTCGCTGCATACTCGATCCTTTCCCGATCCGCCTGACTCAGCTGGTGTGGAAAGGGCACATGTGCATAGCGCCCATGCGCGATGAGTTGACGCACAGTAATGGCCGGCACCGGCCGCGACTGCGGAAGAAAGGCGACGCGCTTCGCCAGCTCCCGTGTCGAAAGGGATCGCGCATCCACACCATCGAGCATTATCATGCCTTCGTAAGGAAGGAGCCTGTCCATGGCCCGAAGGAGGGATGACTTACCCGCCCCATTCGGCCCGATCACACCCATAAAAGTCCGATCCGATATGGTGATGTCGCCGGTCTCGACCAGCGTGTGGCCATCGACCTGTACCCGTACCTGCTGTAGCCGGATCATACGGACCTCCTTCGGTTTCGGCGAATCACCAGCCAGATGAAAAAGGGGGCGCCAAGCAGCGACAGCAGAATGCCGACGGGCAGCTCAAACGGAGCAAATACAAGCCGCGCGAGCGTATCGCAGACAAGCAGAAATGCGCCGCCAAAGAGCGCGACACTCGGAATGAGAAGACGATAGTCCTGTCCAAAAAGCGCTCGCATCGCATGGGGAACCAAAAGCCCCACGAAACTCAGGATGCCGGCAAGGCTCACTGAACAGGCACTCAGCGCCGCGGCGAGGAGGAGGGCTAAAAAACGAACCCGACCGACCGAAAGCCCCAGTGATTTTGCCATATCGTCCCCGAGAAGCAACACGCTGAGCGGGCGAGAAAAAAGTTGTGCGATGATCACCAAAACCAAAATGACCAGTGCCAGCGGATAAACTTCCCCGGCACGCACGTTGGTCAATCCTCCCAGCATGAAAGCCTGTCGATCCAAAATCAATGAATCATCCAGCGTCATCAGGGCATCGCTGCCCGCTGAAAACATTGAAGAGAGCGCTACACCGGCCAAAATCAGCCGATGACGACTGTCGCTGCCGCTTCTCGCAAGGCCGAAGACCAGCAGCGACGTAACGAGTGCTCCCACGAAAGCCGCCGCAGTATAAAAGCCGAAAGAAATCGGAACGAGGAGTGCGCTCAGGAGATAAAAGAAGCCCGCTCCGGCGTTCACGCCGATCACCGAAGGCGAGGCGAGTGCATTCGAAAGAATTGCCTGCAAAAAGAGTCCTGCCATGGACAGCGCGGCGCCTACGGCAAGCGCCGCGATGACACGGGGAAAACGGATCGTCGTCAGGAGAAGCTGCGTTTGTTCCGGGATGGGCACACCGGTAACAAATTGCAGGATGTGGAGGGGGCGAATCGGTACCGCTCCCACGGAGGCGCAAAGAAAGGCAAGGACGACCACACCCAGGAACCCGAGAAAGAGCAACGCTCCCTTATTTTTCACCATAGATCTCGGGATAGAGCGTCTGCAGGAGCACCTTGTAACTCTCTGCCCAGCGCGCGTTCGGCTTATAATGGAATAAATATTTATCCAGCATTTGCAGGTGTCCATCTTTCACGGCGCGTATTTCCTGCCAAGCTGGCTGCGAAGTGTATTGCTTATCAAACTGCGCCTCAAAGGCATCCTTGTCGCCCTGGTAGACCACAAAGAGATAATCCGGATTCAGCGATAAGATGCTTTCGATGCCGACGTTCTTGGACAATTTCGCCTCCGCTCCCACATTCTTCGCGCCCATTTCGTCTAAGATATCTGTTGCCACAGTATCGCCGGTCTGCACCGTAAAAAGTTTCGACGAACCGCGCAGAAGCAGATAGCTTACGTCTTTACGCTCTTTCGGGAGCTTTGCCATCAGCGCATCGATGGACTCTTTCACATCGGCGCCGTACTCCTTGTAACGCTCCGTTTTCCCCGTCATCTCAGTAAAGTCTTTTAATGTCTTTAAGTATTCCTCCATATTCTCAATCTTCGCTCGATAGACCGCCACGTGGTTTTGTTCCAGAAGTTGTGCGATCTCTTCGTGCGTCTTCAGATCCGCCGACGTAATGACCAGATCCGGTTTGAGCTCCAGCACCTCTTCGGCAGAAACCTTTTGGATGGACGGAAAGAGGGTGATATCTGCGTTTACGTCCAAATTCCGCTCCTCCACCGCATCCTTCGGCACGCCGACAAGCGTATCTTTCCCACCCGCATTGAGCCAGACGTCCGCATACGAAGAAGTCAGCGCCACCACCCGCTTCGGCTGTGCCGGTGCGGCGGTTTCTTTTTGACATGCTGCCATGATGAACAGCATCACAAAGACAAACTCAAGAAGTAACAGACGTTTTCCGAATGATTTCATGACACTGCCCTCTACTGTCGCGGACCGGCCGGCGCATGATTTGCCAATGGCTTGAGGTTAAAGTTCGAACGATACTCCGTTTCATGCCAGAAGATGTTATCGGCC
The DNA here is from genome assembly GCA_022779285.1 of Peptoniphilaceae bacterium. Taxonomy (GTDB): domain Bacteria; phylum Bacillota; class Clostridia; order Tissierellales; family Peptoniphilaceae; genus JALFST01. The sequence goes on along the minus strand of JALFST010000028.1, from coordinate 3,204 downwards.
ACGAGACACTCCGGATTCAGCTCCACGCCATCCAACGCCATCTCCATAAATTTTTTGTAGCCTGCACGGTCAATCAGATGCCCGCCGTGCAAATACTCCGGCTTATAATCCATCACCCAAGCCGAGAATTTCGTCCAGTTTTTCAGCACACCCAGCACCACTTCCTCGCTGGCCCAGTTCAGGAACATCTTGCCTGCACGCGGTGTTTGACGCCCCGTACGGCCTCCAAGAATAACCCGGTAGAACTGCTTTGGCTGGCGCGTCCAAGCGCCGGTCGGACAGACGCGAGTGCATTCGGCACAGCCGACGCAGCAGCATGCGTCCTTGTCGATCTTTCCGTTGTCATTAAGCTTTAAGACACGTGTGGCCGCTTTCGTACACTGACGCACACACGTTTCGCAGCCGATGCAACGCTCCGGATGATAGTCCATGCGCGAGCAGCCGATGATGCCGAAGTCGCACATATGTGCCTTATTGCAGTCGTTGGCACACCCCGAGATATTCGTCTTAATGTTGTAATGGCTTGGATAGATGAGCGGCTCGATCTTATGAGCCAGCTCCTGCGTGTTGATCTGCCCGCAGATACAGTGAATATTGCCGATGCAGGCGGAAATGTTGCGCGATCCGATCGCCGGATAGCCCTTGGATGCGTCCCATTCCTGCGGTTCTCCAGCCATCGTATTCATATCTACGCGATTTTGCTCGCTTTCCACCTCGCGGATATAGTCTTCAAGGTATTGGTTCACGGCGGGAATATCGTCGATGTAGATGCCGGGAATATCAAAGGTCTGACGCGTGCCAAAGTGAAAAGTGCCGTTGCCAAAACGCTGTGCAAGCTCCTGGACGGCCGAAAGATACTTGGCGCTGATCAGACCGCCGGGAACGCGCATCTGTAACATAAACTCGCCGGGCACTTTGGACTGACGAAAGCAATGTATCCGCATTTGTTTGATATCGATATCTCGATTCATGCTTGACCTCCTAATCCACTAAATACTTGGCTTTGGCGTAAGGGAAAACCGGCCCATCGAGACAGACATAAGTCTCGTCGATACGGCAGTTGCCGCACTTGCCCACGCCACATTGCATCTTCCGCTCAAAGCTCATCCAGATATGATCGACTTTGGCACCACATTCAATGAGCTTGAGTCCTGTAAAATGCATCATTGGCGGCGGACCGACCACAAGGATGGCATAGTTGTCGCCAAAATTCTGCAATCCGATGTTTACGCAATAATTTGTTACAAAGCCCTTGTGCCACGGGCCCATCTCCTCGTTATCCAACGTGTAGATGGTCTTGAATTTCGGATTCTTCTCCCAGCGCGCCAGGTCATCCTTAAAGACAATGCCGGTATGATCTTTGAACCCGCTGACGAGGGTAACATCGATAAACGGACTCTCCTCCGTCTCCGCTAAACGCAGCAGCGAACGAACCGGTGCAATGCCCGTTCCGCCGGAAACCACCACGAGATGCTTGCCCCGGAGCTCTTCCATCGGCCAGCCGTGTCCGTAAGGTCCTCGAATGAAGAGAATATCGCCAACTTCCTTGCGAAATATTTCGTCTGTCACCTTGCCGACGGCGCGCAGCGTAAATTCCAGCCAGCCATCGCCCTGTCCGGAGACGGAAATGGGCGCTTCACCGATCTTCGGGATGGATAACTGCATAAATTGCCCATGCGCTACCTTCGCATCCGATTTCAGCCGGAACGTCCACTCGTGCTCCGTTTCCTTTTGGATTCCGAGAATCTCGGCGGCATAGGGCCGGACGATGTTTTTTACAGCAGTAGCCATCATGCTTCCACCTCCTCTTTTTTTCGATTTTCCTGAATCTCTTGCACGGCTTTGTTGACCTTATTCATCGTTTCAACGATGGAGATGTTCTCCGGACACCGGTGGATGCAGCGGCCGCAACCGATGCACATCTGGTGCGTACCGAAGCGGGCATGATGCGCGTAGAATTTATGTAATACCTTATAACGCATGCGGCTCCCGGCATCGGCGCGCATCTCGCGTTGACCTGCCATGCGGTCGTAGCCCGGAACCTGGCAGGATTGCGAAATGCGGCGACGTTCTCCGACGTTAGGATTCTCGCCCCAGACGACATCCCGCGTCTGAAAACAGGTGCAGGTGGAACAGGCTACGGTGCAGGCGCCGCAGGAGATGCAGCGCTTATTGTATTCATTCCACATGGGATGCTTTTTCAGAGCAAGCAGCACCTCCGGGTCGGACAGATCGGGAATTTCTACGGAGAGCTCCTGACCGCCTTCGACAAACTGCGGCGTGTAATCGGCTGCCGTGGACAGCGCAAAAAACGGGAGGAAAGATTCATCTCGCACGGTCGCCAATATCCCGTCTTCGCGGAATTTTACCGCGATCACGTAATCTTCCGTTTCGTTCATGCCCATCGATACGCAGAAGCAGGTGTCGTCGCCCCCGTTGCAATCCATAAGGATAAACTTTACCTGCTCTCGCACGCGCCAATAATACGAATCGGCGATGCCGCCGTTCGTAAAAATTTCAGCCTGAATGCGCTGCGCATTGATGTCGCACGGTCTGGCAAAGATAAGCTTCGGCTTCTTCGGCCCTTTGCTTTCCGTGTATTCTTCCTCGTTAAAGTGAAAAATCGTCTCCTGAATGGGATTGATCACTTCCTTCGCGGGAAAATCGCTCTTTATCCGCCATTCAATGTCCTCGAAACGCTGAATCTTGTCATACCTCACGAGATCCGTCGCCGCATACCTCCCCTGATACGGAAAGCGCTTAGGCGCATACACATCGTACGTCTTGCCCAACTCCGCCAGCCAATCGTTTACCTGGCCTGCCGTTAGATCATAGCCCATAAATCCTCCTAATCTACTATCCATCGTTATATCCTTAACTTTTTTATTTATTGTATAAGGAATGATACTTCCATGCCGGTCAAATTGTTGCAATGATGAGGAAGCGATTTGAGTGAAACAAGAATGAAAAAAACGGGGCAAAGGGAATTGTGCAATATAAGTTGGTCTAAAAACAAATGAGTCACTTGGCTCTCGGTCTCACATCAATTGTATCTCTACACTCTGGAAACAAGATTTCATGCGGTCAAAACGTATCGCGCAGGATTTTCCCTCGCCTTCGTTTTGCGACGCTACAAGATCTCCAAAGCGTCCCTGATGCGTTGGAATCGGCGATTTGACGGCACAAAGGATTCTTTACGAGACC
>JALFST010000021.1 GCA_022779285.1 Peptoniphilaceae bacterium | reverse complement strand
CCGATTCCAACGCATCAGGGACGCTTTGGAGATCTTGTAGCGTCGTAAAACGAAGGCGAGGGAAAACCCTGCACGATACGTTTTGACCGCATGAAATCTTGTTTCCAAAGTGTGTGGCAAATACCGCTGAGTTTTTGTTATACTTGTTGTCATAGAGAGAATCCTTTCTTTGTTTGCTGAATACTTTCATTGTATCGGATTTCTCTCTATTTTTTTTCTTCTTCTTGGTCTCACATCAATTGTATCGCTACAAGACGGTTAATAGAAGCGGAATCTCCGGCTTGAAAAAAATATGAAACTAAGGTATACTTAATGAGTATATTTGTATGCTTTTGTTAAAGGTGGTGAGCCATTGCAAGACTATAACATGATTCATTCCATTAAAGAAGAGGTTGAACAAAACATCGGACGCCGCGTGCTGCTGAAAGCGGATAAAGGCAGGAAGCGGATTGTGACCAAAGAAGGCATCATTGAAAATGCCTTTGATGATGTATTTACGGTACGAATCTGCAATGAGTTCGATGTGGAAAGGACGGTCTCTTATACTTATACCGATGTGTTGACATCTACGGTAAAATTGACCATATGCTAAGAAGGGCTGAAAAGCCCTTTTTGCTTTTTCGGAAGCGGAACCCGCAGAAAATGCGTATTGCAATAAGGAGATAAGATGGAGGTTGAAATTCAGGCGAATGCCAAGGTCAATCTGGCATTGGATGTATTACGAGAGCGAGAGGACGGCTATCATGAAATCGATACCATCATGCAGGAAATCTCTCTTCACGACACGTTAACAATTGAAAAGGGACGCGGCGGCTTTGTGCTTGCGTGTGATGAACCGAAGCTGCGCTTGGATGATTCCAATCTGGTATATAAAGCCTGGAACGCCCTCAGAGACCGCGTCGAGGATCCCTCCGTGATCATCGAAATTGAAAAGCAGATTCCCATTGCAGCGGGGCTTGCCGGAGGCAGCGCAGATGCGGCGGCCACTCTTCGCGGTTTAAATGAGCTTTGGGGACTTGAGCTGAGTCAGGAAGAGCTGGAAAACATCGCCGCTGCCATCGACTCCGATTCTTCTTTTTTTATTCGAGGGGGGACACAGCGTGCACAGGGGCGAGGGGAGATACTGACTCCGCTCCCATCCTTTTATGGACGTCCTCTTCTTCTGATTAACACGGGTGACACTTTGAGCACGAGATCGGTTTATGAGAAGACAAGAGTGAACGGCAAGATACCCGTTTCCGAGCTGATTGATTATCTGGGCATGGAACGCACAAAGGCCTATTCTCTCATGCAAAATCAGCTCGAGAACGCAAGCTTTGAAATACTCCCGAAATTGAAAGAAATCAAGATGGAGCTGCAAAAAACAGGAGCACTGGTCTCGATGATGAGCGGCAGCGGTCCGACAATCTTTGCGATTTATGAATCGATGGATGAGGCGGAAAAAGCACAGCATCTCTTTGAGCCGAAATTTCCTTTTGTTTTTTTAGCAAGAACCGTTTGATTTCGGTAAAAAAACCTGATAAATGCGGAAAACCGCCTTGAAGAAAGGTGCCGGCTGGTCTATAATATTCGATAGCAGAGATTGTTTTCAAAGCTGAACTTTCGGCTTTTTCGTACTATATATTGGGGCAGAATATGAAAAAAGACAGAACCGAAAAATTTTATGAGCGACGGCATCTTGAGCGGTCGAGACGTCGGGAGCTGCGTCAAAAACAACGACATAAAAGAAATGCTCTTCTGGGCGTGACTTTGGCCGTTGTTTTCCTTTTATCAGGGACTGTACTTTTGGGGCGCTGGATGAAAAGCTCAAACGCGATGAACTTTTTCCCTGCCACGGGTTCGCAGACAGAGGCGAAAAGTGAGGAGAAAGCGGCATCCCATGATGAATCCGTACAGTATCTTTCACAGGATAGCAGAAAATCCATTGCCAAGCGCACACAAAAGGTTCAGGTTGAGGGGTATTCCGACACTCTCAATACTTTTCTGACCACAAATAAGGATGCCGTTTTATATAGTAAGGATTCCGTAAAATCTCAGCAGGTAACGGTCATTCCGAAAGGGACTACGGTAGAGACCTATGGATATGAAGGGGATTGGACAAAGGTAACGAGCATCGGACGAACCGGCTACATACGAAATGAAAATCTGGATGTCGTAGCCGATGCTTCCACATTTCGTGTGGTTGACGGACATGTGATTGTCAATGCTCTCTATTCGCTTTCTCAGGATTATGAAACCGTCTTTAATGATACCGCATCGGCGGCTCTTCGCGTGATGCTGGAAGCCATGGAGCGAGATGGAGTTCCCATAGAGGTGGCCACCACGTACCGCAGCGCGGCGGACGAGGCTCGGGAGCTTGTTTTGAGCGGCAATCCGGAGCATGCACCTCAGCCGGGACATGCCGTATTCCAGACGGGATATGCGGTTCGATTCAATGCACCGGGAACGGACCCTCGCATGGATAATGATTTCGAAAATACGGAACAATATCGATGGCTTCATGAGCATGCCGAGGAATATGGTTACATCTTGCGCTATCCGAAAGGCAGCGAATCCATCACGGGATATCGGGCCGATCCGACGATCTTCTACTATGTAGGTGTTCAAGATGCTTCTATCATCAGCAATGAAGGTTTAACCATGGAAGTTTTCTACGGCGTAGAATAATCTACGCCGTTTTTTTATGGAACGATCCCATCAAATTCGGCTTTGTCCGATGGAAAGGAAAAAATATGCGAGTATTGGTAACGGGAGGATTGGGCTATATCGGATCTCATACGGCAGTAGAGCTTATCGGCCACAAGGATGAGGTCGTGATCGTGGATAATCTCTATAATGCAAATCGTGATGTTGTTGAGAGAATCGAGCGAATCACAGGAGTCAAGCCGGTTTTTTATGAGGGAGATTGCTGTGATGAAAAGGCGATGCAGCATATTTTTGACTGCGAGAAAATTGATTGCGTGATTCATTTCGCCGGCTATAAGGCTGTTGGAGAATCCGTTCAAAAGCCGCTCATGTACTATGACAACAATCTGCAGTCGGCAATTGTTGTGCTGCGCCAAATGGAAAAGCATGGCGTCAATACCTTTGTTTTCAGCAGCTCCGCTACAGTGTATTCCGCGGAATGTGAAAGCCCGCTGGTAGAAGGCATGCCTCTGGGAGCAACTAACCCATACGGATGGACAAAGGTGATGATTGAACAGATCGTTCGCGATTTCTGTGCGGTTCATCCGAGCTTTACGGGAGTGCTGCTCCGTTACTTCAATCCCATCGGGGCACATGCTTCGGGGCTCATCGGAGAGCTTCCCGTAGGCGTTCCAAACAATCTCATGCCGTACATCTGTCAGGTTGCTGATGGGACGCGCGAGATGCTCCACGTTTTTGGAGATGATTATGACACGGTGGACGGAACCGGAGTACGCGACTATATTCACGTATGTGATTTAGCATCGGGGCATTTGGCGGCGCTTGTCAAAAAGCATGGGACGCCGGGCTGCTTTGCGTACAATCTCGGTACGGGAAAGGGCACCAGCGTGCTGGAGTTGGTTCATGCCTTCGAAAAGGCAAACAATTTGCAGATCCCATATCAGGTGGATCCTCGTCGTCCGGGGGACAATGCGTCAGTTTTTGCAGATGCCAAATTGGCCAATCAGGAGCTTGGCTGGAAGGCAGAACGCAGTATTGAAGAGGCCTGTGCCAGCTCTTGGGCATTCCAGAGAGGACTCAAAAAATAATATCATTACGCATCTGATTCGATATGGCGGGTGCTCGTAAAATGACTTCAGTCCCGGCAGTAATATCTGCCGGGACTGTTTTACATATGTTGAAGTCGTAGGCCCTGATGAGACAGATCGATACACGGAAGCCGGCAGGCGATAATATTTTGATGAAAATCGTTTCATTATTCCATTATAAGAACAAGAAGAAAAAAAGCAGGAGCAGTGCTAACATCTCTTGAAAATTGGTTTGGAATTGCCGGAGGCAAGAGAAGAATACATTGTAAAAAGCGTTCATCATCTCTTTTATTCAGGTGAGAACAGTAAAAAAACGGTGTGATCTGCAATGATGTGCAGCACCAAAGCCACCTTGAGCATAAAGGAAGCCGGTAAAGAAAGCTCCGGGCGCTGCCGGGCGCCGGTACATAACCGAAAAAACCGACCTGTGATCGTAATCATAGGTCGGTTTCCTGTTTTACGAAGTCCCGTATAAGGAGTTTTGCAACTGTGCTGTTTTACCTTGCTTTTTATGAAATGTTCGGGCTTAGATTCTATGGTGCTTTTTATGATAGAAGCGGTTGATGTGATTTTTGACAACCGGGATTCGACTGAAGAGAATCAGGATTCCGTATACGATCACGGCAAAGATGACGGAGATGAGAAGTGCAAAGGATTCTCTCATGCCGCCGCTCAGAGCGATGAAGAGCTTATGGGAGATCCATGCCATGACGACGGTTGCCAACACGATTTTTATGGTTGTGACGGTGATCTCGCTATAGTGCATTTTTCCGAGCTTTTTGTGGAGCAACAGCAGGAGCAAAAGGGCTCCCAGTGTGTTTCCGATCATCGTCGACATGGCCAGACCGTTGAGCCCGAAGAGCGAGGACAAGAGGAAGTTCAGAGAAATGTCGGAGGCAACCTGTATCACAGAGACGACAAGAGGCGTTTTCGTATCATGCAGAGAGTAGAAAACCGGCACAAGAAGCTGGTAAAACATCAGAGAAATCAAACCCGGAGCGTACCAAAAGAGAGCTCCGGAGGTGAGCAGCGTCGATTCCGCCGTAAAAGCGCCACGCTGGTAGAAAAGCCGGACTACGGGCTGAACAAAGATCATCAGGCCGACGGTGGCGGGAATGATTAAAATCAGGCCGGAAATGAGAGAGCTGGCAATCATGCGCTTCATCGGCCTTTTATCGGGCTGCTGCGCCAGAGCCGAGAGCCGGGGGTACGAAGCCGTGACGATCGATACGATGATCACGCCCTGAGCCAGCATGAAAATTTTATTGGCATAATCCAGAGCGGAAACGCCGCCATGCACGGCAACGGTCGTGGCAATCGTCTTGTCGATGATGATCGAAAGATCGTTGACAAGGATCGAGAACATCGCAGGTACGGCAATTCCCATGTACTTTTTAATATGAGGGTTAAAGGGATGAAAGATCAGCTCGGAACGAAATCCTGTTTTGCGCATTGCCGGAGGAAAGAAGATATATTGGATTCCATGCGCTATGACATTTCCGATCGCGAGCACGAGCAGGCTATTTGTCAGATAGCTTAAATAAGCGAAAATCACCAAAAAGACATTCATGATGATTCCTGTTGTGGCAGGGGTATTGAAATTATCGTAGATATTCAAATACCCGATCAAGGGGCCATTGACGGCGCTGAACCAAATTTGCACCACCGCAATTCGCGTAAAGAAAACCGTCTGCTCGAATTTTTCTCCGGTAAAGCCGGATGCGACCAGGGAAACGATGGGGCGCATAAAGATGATGAACAGGAGAATGATGACGGTAGAGAGAGCAAGCAGCGTGAAGATGAGATTGCTTGTAAAGCGATCCGCATTTTTGCGTCCTTCCTCGGAGCGAATCTGATTGTACATCGGAATGAATGTCGATTGTACAGACAGAAATAGAAAGCTGAAGGAGAGGGCTACAATACTCTCCGAAATGACATAGATATCTTTGATCGCAGTTGTCCCGAATAATCCGCTGAAGAGCATTTCTCGAAGCATGCCGGAAAATTTGGAGATCACTGTAATCAGCATTAGTGTAAAAGCAACGGAACCCATGGTTACCTCCCCGGATCGCATTTCAACATAGGATAGTGTAACATAAAACCATTCAATCGAAAATCACGGGAATCTTTCTTTGCTGTAATGTAGTAAGACATATGTGACACTTTCAAAAAAATAAAAGAGGTGCTCTGATACAATGTGTTAAACCAAAACTCGGTGCATCGACAGGAGCCCCTCTTGAGTAAGATTATAACTGAAGAACTGAGATATCGTCAAAAAGTATGTGAATATGCATTGATGCACGGCGTGACACAGGCGGCACGCAGGTATCATACTTACCGACAATTTGTGTATCGCCAACTGGAGCGATACGACGGCACGGCCGGCAG
>JALFST010000009.1 GCA_022779285.1 Peptoniphilaceae bacterium | reverse complement strand
ACAAGGGGGAAAAAGTGACAAAATCGCTGACGCTTGACAGCCGGAGATTCCGCTTCCGTAATTTTCGTAAGAAAAACCCGAGTGTAAAACACCCGGGTTTCGATGTTACTTCAAAAATGCACGATACGCGCGATATGTCTCGTAGGCATCGGCCTTACTTGCCAGCTCCACAGGGGCATGCATGGAGAGCATTCCTGTTCCGCAGTCGACAACCTCGGCGCCGTAGCGAGCAAGAATATAGGCAATGGTTCCACCTCCGCCGGCATCCACCGCACCCAGTTCACCGGTCTGCCAGATGACTCCGTCGCGGTCGAAAATCTGACGAATTTCATTGAGAAATTCCGCATTGGCATCGTTGCATCCGCCTTTTCCGCCATGTCCTGTATACTTGGAAATGGTAATGCCGCAGCCGAGCATCGCCACGTTTTGTGCATCGATGACATCGGGCTCCGCAAACAGCGGATCATAAGCTACCGTAACATCCGCCGAAAGAACACGAGATCTTGCCATGGTGTGCTTCAGATCCAGCTCACTGTACGAGGACTTCGTGGCATTTAAAATCTCCGCTACCGTATTTTCGAAGAAAAGAGATGTCATTCCCGTGTTTCCGATGGAACCGATCTCTTCCTTATCAACAAAGAGAGCCACCGCCGTACGCTCCGGGTTTTTTGTGTCCAGAATCGCCCTGAGATTTGCAAAGGAGCAAATGCGGTCATCGTGTCCGTGGCCGGCGATCAGGGAACGATCAAATCCGACCTCACGTGCCGGACCCGCCGGTACCACCTCCAGCTCCGCAATTTGGAAATCCTCCTCAATGATTCCGTAGCGCTCATTGAGAATGCGAAGAATGTTTTTCTTGACGGGATCTTTCTCATCCTCTCCGGCTCCGCGATTATTGCTTCCGATAACAAGCTGAAGCTGCTCGCCGGAAATCACATCCTTACTTGTCTTCTGCAGCTGCTTTTGAGAAAGATGGATGAGAAGATCATTGATGTAGAAAACAGGATCCGAAGGATCCTCGCCGATATGAATCTCCACTTCCTTTCCTTCTTTGGTGAATGCAACCCCATGGAGCGCAAGAGGAATGTTGGTCCAATGATATTTCTTGACGCCGCCATAATAATGTGTCTTAAAGTAAGCCATGTTTCCGTTTTCCACCATTGGATTCGGCTTCAAATCGAGACGCGGCACATCAATATGGCTGCCGACAATATCCATTCCTTCAGTCATGTCCTTGCCCAGAATAAACATGGCAACGCCCTTGCCGCGGTTTACCGCATAGAGACGAGATCCCGGCTGAATCCCTTTTGCAAGCGCTTTTTCCAATGGAAGGAATCCGTTTTTCTCCGCTTCCTCCACGATGATTTTTGTAGCAAGACGCTCGGTTTTCGCATCGGATAAAAACCGAATATATCCCTGATTATATGCTTCCAATTCCTTCAGTTCTTCTTCCGACAGAGCGTCCCACACATTCGTCTTTTTGTATTCCATTTTCTCCTCCATTTTTCGTCCAAGCTTAGGCTTCATTGAGATGCTCAACCAGTATATCCGGATCCACTCCGTGTACCCACGCCGCCTGCTCGACCGTTTCCATCAAGGAAGAAGGGCAGCCGATACAGCCCATGCCGATCATCATAAGGGTTTGAATCGTGCGAGGCTTCTTTTGAATCACCTCCGATATCAGCATATCCTTGGTGATGATTACCGGATCTGCATCTCCGGCTTGCTGCGCGTCATCTGTCGTTTCCGACTTATGCAGATTGTTGAAAAGATCCATTTTTGAACTCCTGTCTATTTTTCGATGCCGATGGATATCATTTACTTTATAAGAGGAACTTTGTATGATATAAAAATAGAAATACTATTTTCACGGCTCCTATGCGCCACGCATAGGTATGCACCACATACAATGTCTTTTGTATTATACCCATGTTTCAACATTGTAGCACCGGAGGTCATAAAATGGAACGAATATTGATAGTCGAGGATGATCGTGCAATCATTTCTTCCCTTGCTCATTTTCTGCAAAGCGAAGGATATCTTACCGACACGGTTTCCGGACAACGGGAGGCGGAAGCCTGTCTTGACGATGCTGCACCCGACCTCATTTTACTGGACATTTCCATCGAAAACGGAGACGGATATTCCCTCTGTCGGCTTGCCAAAAAGAAAAATTTTCCCGTCATATTCCTGACCGCCTCCGACGATGAGCCCAGCGTTGTACGCGGATTGGATATGGATGCCGATGACTATATCACAAAGCCCTTTCGCCCGCGCGAGCTCCTTTCCCGGATTCGCAGCGTATTAAGACGCTATGAAGCTCCCGATAAAATTGAGGTGGAGGATCTGAAAATTTATCCTGAGCAGGGCATTGTATTGCGGCAGAACCGGGAGGTGCCCCTATCCGCATTGGAATTTCGCCTTCTCAATATTTTTCTGAATAATCGCGGGATTTTATTAAGCCGAAACCGTCTTCTTGATGAGATCTGGGATATCGGCGGCGATTTTGTCAACGATAATACGCTTACCGTCTACATTAAGCGGCTTCGCCAAAAGCTGGAAGCAGATCCTCAGAATCCTCGAATCATCCAAACGATACGCGGTTTGGGTTATCGCATGAATTGAGGATATTATGCGTATTTTAAGCAATGCACATGTCCGCTATGAGCTGGAAACCGATGTCGTGTGCTGTCTTCTTTTTTTAGGCATCAGCTTTTTGCTTCCGCATCCCTTTCTTTGGATCCTTCTGCTGGGCAGTTGCCTGACACTGATCCACCTGATTTTTTTACAAATTCGATACAGGAAAATTCAGAAGCTGAGCAGGGATCTGCATGGAATTCTGGTAGGCAGCCTTCATTCCTTATCCAACAAAAATGAAGAAGGAGAGCTTGCCATCCTTGATAGTGAAATTCGAAAAATGACACAAATGCTGCAAATGCAGTCGGAGCTTCTTGCTGCCGATAAAAAGCGGCTGACCGAAGCGATCGCAGACATCGCACACCAGCTGCGTACGCCGCTTACCTCCATGCATCTGAACCTTTCGCTCATTGCTCGCTCCAGCTTAAACAGCGAGGAGCAGCTTTCGTCCGTGCATGATATCCAAAGACAGCTGGATCGTATGCAATGGCTGATCGAATCTCTTCTGAAGCTTTCCAAGCTTGATGCCGGAACCGCATTTCTGCAGCCGAAAAAGCTTCCGATTCAGGAGCTGATCGATGCCGCTCTTGCTCCCTTGCTCATTCCTATCGAGCTGCATGAGCAAAATCTGCAGTTATTTGTGCAAGACGGCTTTTTGAACGCGGACCCGCGCTGGACCGGCGAGGCCATCTCGAACCTTATAAAAAATGCTATGGAGCATACACCGCAAGGGGGTACGATCACCGTCTCCGGAAAAGAAACGGCTCTCTATACACAGATTCTGGTCGAGGATACCGGAGACGGCTTTTCCAATCAGGATCTTTCCCATCTCTTTGAACGTTTTTATAAGGGAAAGGGCTCCGCATCCGACAACGTGGGAATCGGCCTGGCTCTGTCCCGAAAAATTCTCTCCTCCCAAAATGCAACGCTTTCCGCTGAAAATCGGCGAGAAGGCGGTGCCCGATTCATCGTAAAATTCTATAAAACCATTGTTTGATACGGTCTCTTTTTTCAAAGAGGCCGTTTTTCTGTCACCTTCCCGTCACCTTGCCCTGCTATTCTCAATGTAAAATCACTGAAGGAGGCAATATGGAACTGATTCGTGTTGAAAACATTACAAAAGAATATGGCAGCGCTCCCAATGTCGTACGCGTTTTGGACAACGTTTCATTTACGATTGAAAAAGGTGAGTTTGTAGCAATTGTCGGACCATCCGGTTCCGGAAAATCCACTCTGCTGCATATACTGGGCGGCGTCGATCGTCCCACCGCCGGAAAGGTCTTTGTAGACGGGCAGGATGTCTATGCCTTGAATGAGGATCAGCTTGCGATCTTCCGGCGCCGCCAGGTCGGTCTGATCTACCAATTCTATAATCTTCTCCCGATTCTCAATGTAGTCGAAAATATGACGCTGCCCGTGCAATTGGATCAGCGCTCCGTTGATCCGGCGCATTTGGAGGATTTGCTGCAGACCCTGGGTCTTTCCGATCGCAGAAGCAACCTGCCGAACCAGCTCTCCGGAGGACAGCAGCAGAGGGTTTCTATCGGACGCGCTCTTATGAATGCTCCCGCCATCGTCCTTGCGGACGAGCCTACGGGAAATCTGGATTCGCGCAATTCACAGGAGATCATCGAGCTTTTGAAGCTTTCCAATCAAAAATATAATCAAACTCTTTTGCTCATCACTCACGACGAAAATATCGCTTTGCAGGCACACCGCATTCTCACGATCGAGGATGGCCGGATTTCACGTGATGATCGCATTCGCTGAGGTGTGTTATGAAAATTTTAATGAAATATTCCCTTCGCTCTTTATGGAAAAATCGGGTTCGGACGATTGTCACCCTGATCGGCATCATTCTCTCCATGGCGCTCCTTACCGCAGTCATCGAAGGCGCCTACAGCGGACTGGTGTTTTTGCGCAAGGGTGTCATTGCCGAAGAGGGCGGCTTTTCAGGCATCTGGGTAAACTGGGAGAAAAAGGATCTTCCCGCGCTCGTGGATTCGGATGAAATCAAGGAGTATGCCACCTGGCAGGAAGTAGGGTGGGCGGATATCGGATCCAAAAACGAATACAAGCCCTATCTTGTCATCAAATCCATCAGCGACAACTATACCGATCTCGTATCGGTGCATATGAAATCCGGAAGACTTCCGGAAAACGGTCAGGAGATTGCTCTGCCGACACATTTGGCCACCAACGGCGGCGTCAACTCTTATGCAATCGGAGATACAATCACGTTGAATGTGGGAGATCCGCCGGCCGGCGGAAACGCCTCCTCAGCGAAGGATAACAAATCCTCTGTTCCTTCCGCTGCAGCCGAGCCGGTTTTAAAACCGATAGAAAACACAACGAGTCGAAGCTATACCGTAGTCGGTTTTTTCAACCGTCTCAATTCCGATGCGGAGCCCTATGATTCTCCGGGATATACCGCACTGACCAAGGGCGAGGCATCCGGTCCGATGAGCGTGTTTTTTGCATTAAAGAAACCGGCAAATTTTGATGCCTATTCCTCTCTTCCCTCAATTCAAGAGCTGCAGAAATCGGAGCATGCCGGTACGCTGGTCGCACATTCCGATCTTCTTCGCCTCTACGGACTGATGAAGGCCTCTTTCCTTGCAGTCATCCAGGGTCTCGCCGCATTTCTTGTGATCATCATCGTGGTCGGGTCCGTTTCCCTCATTTATAATTCCTTTTCCATTTCTTTAAGCGAGCGGACACAACAAATCGGTATGCTGCGCTCCGTCGGCGCAACCAGAAAACAGGTGGACAGAGTTCTTCTCTTTGAAGCCTTGTTCCTCGCCGGCATCGGCATTCCTGTCGGGCTGGGAATCGGATGTCTCGGAATCGGCACCACCTTCCGGTTGTTGCGCGATTCCTTCAGCTTCCTGCCCAGCTCGCAGGATTTACGGATCGGATTGGAAATTCATCCCGGGCTCCTCGCTCTGGCAGCCCTGCTTTGCTTTGCTACGATCGTGATTTCCGCATGGATTCCCCGAATGCGCGCTTCGCGAATCACCCCGCTGGAAGCAATCCGTCAAAATCGGGATGTGGCGATTCGTAAAAAGGATGTTCGTACAAGACGCATTACACGTGCACTCTTCGGAACGGAGGGCGTCCTGGCCGCGAAATATTTTCGTCGTTCCCGAAAGAAATATCGCGCCACCATCATAGCGCTCTTCATCAGTATCGTTCTTTTCATCGTGAGCTCTTCCCTGCGTCTTTACATGCAAAAGGATATCGTGCAGGCCTTGGATCTCTCCCCGACTACAGACGTGAGTCTTGAACTGCAGACGCAGAATCTGACCGCTGCACAGGAGGCATCCTCCTCGATTGCCGCATTGCCCGGAGTTCAGGATGTCGCACGAAACGAATTCATACAAACCGCCCTCTGGAGCTTTCCGCAGCAGCTGTCTCCGAGCTATTTTGAGCTGGGGGATACTCACAATCTGCTGGCTTCCAGAAAGGAGGATGCTCGCCGGGGAAGCGACGGAAGAATCGTTTTTGTGGACGATGCCTCTTTCCGAAAAATGCTTCAGGAAAACGGACTGGAGGAGGCTCCCTACTTTGACACGGAGCATCCGCGTGCGGTAGCCTGGAATCAGCTGATTCTGTTTTATGTCAATGATCGGGGTCAGGGGGAGACGATCGCCTCCAATCAACGTGTCTTTGCTGAATTTCCCGCCGATGTACAGGTCAGGGAATCCAGAAAAATCGACGGCTATACGCTCATCGGATCGCTTTCCCAGGAAACGGATTCTCAGGAGTCCCGCCTCTTTGAGCTATACTATCCGTCGGAGGAAGCAAAAAAGCTTCCCAAGGGATGGAATGAAACGCAAATGGATCTGCTGGATCAGACAAAGCTGATCCGGGTTTCTCAAGAGGATACGATGCAAAATTATACGCTGGAGATTGCTGCGGAAATCCGAAAAGCGCCCTTTTTTCTCTCGAAGGATTCCCTTGCGCTTCTCTACCCGGAAAGTCAAAGGGATCAGGTGCTGGCATGGGAAACATTTCAGCCGAAGAACTCCTGCGAAATTGCGATTCGAACAACAAATCATGAGGAGACCGCGCGCAGCATCCACGAGCTTGCCACCTCGGAATGGCATTCCTACTCGGTAACGGATCTCAGAGAGCGCTTTAACCAGATCCAGGGGTTCGTCACCGTAATTCAAGTGTTTTCCTTAGGATTTATCATTCTGATCACGCTCATCGTATTTGCCAATCTCTTCAATACGATTACCGTCAATATTCTCCTGCGCCAGAGAGATTTCGCCATGCTGCGTTCCATCGGAATGGGGCCGAAAAGCTTCCGTCGCATGATCCTCTACGAGGGTCTGATCTATGGAATCAAGTCTCTTCTTTATGGGATTCCCGTCGCAATCCTGCTTTCCTTCCTGCTGTATCGGATCATCTCCCTCGGCTTCGCCCCGCAGACCTTTTTGCTCCCCTGGAGCGGGATTGCCGTTTCCGCCGGAACGGTATGCTTGATCATGGCGGTTACCCTTGCCTATTCTTTACACAAAATCAAGCAAACCAATATTGTCGATGTTCTGAAAAAAGAGTCTATTTAGCATTTCCGTCAAAAAAGGCTGCGATACCTCGCAGCCTTTTTTGCTGAATCGCCATCGGATTCCATAAATGGATTTTCCCGATCTCAAAGCAATATCGCCGTTGCAAATCCGAAATAAATGATCAGCGCCAATGCATCCACAATGGTTGTCAGCAGCGGGCTCGACATCACCGCGGGGTCAAATCCCATCTTCACGGCCGCTATGGGCAAAAGAGATCCGATGAGCTTGGCAACAACGACTGTAAAAACCATGGTAAGGCAGACCACAAAAGCCACCATGGGTGTCACAAGCGGATTCTGCAGAATCAGTCGATCCACGATCATGATCTTGGCGAAGCAAACCATCGCCAGCGCACTGCCTGCAAGAAGCGCCGTACAAAACTCCTTCCAAAGAATCTTGGGGAGATCCGACGTCTTGACCTCATGAAGGGATAGGGCGCGGATAATCGTAACCGAGGACTGCGAGCCCGAGTTTCCTCCGGTATCCATCAGCATCGGGATAAAGGCGACAAGCGCCAGCTGCGCCGCAAGCGCCTCCTCAAAGCTCGAAATGATAATACCCGTAAAGGTTGCAGAGACCATGAGAAAAAGCAGCCATCCGATTCGATGCCTGAACAGATCAAACGGCGACGACTTCAGGTACGTTTTTACGGAGGGAGACATTCCGCCCATGATCTCCATGTCCTCCGTCACTTCTTCTTCCATAACGTCCATCGCATCATCAAAGGTAACAATGCCCACCATACGCCCTTCGCTATCCACGATCGGAAGCGCAAGAAAGTTGTATTTGGACATCATGTGCGCCACCTCTTCCTGATCGGTCGTGGTCAAGGCGCTGATCACGTGCGCATCCATAATATCTCCGATCAGCGTTGACTTCGACGGCGCCAGCAGAATCGAGCGAAAGCTTACAATTCCCACCAGTTTTTTTTCATCGGTCACATAACACGCATAAATCGTCTCCCGATCCACACCTACCGCACGTATATGCGCAATAGCCATATCCACAGTCATCTGCGGAGTCAGATCCACGTATTCGGTCGTCATAATCGAGCCGGCCGAATTTTCCGGATATTTCAGCAAGCGGTTGATATCCCGCCGGAGCCTGGGATCCGATTGCGAAAGAATGCGGTTGACCACATTGGCCGGCATCTCTTCTACGAGATCCGCGGCATCATCGGCAAAGATTTCATTTAAGATTTCTGACAATTCCTGATCCGAAAAAGTCTCAATCAGATGCTCCTGCTGCTCCGAATCCATTTCTACAAAGGCTTCCGCCGCCAGCTCCTTCGGCAGCAGACGAAAATATACGGGCAGCTCTTCTTTGCCCAGTTCCTCAAACAAAGCCGCCAGATCCGGCGCGCTCATTGTCACAAGAATATCGCGCAATGCATTGATTTTCTTCTCCTCCAAAAGCTTGCGCATGGCCTTCTGGAGAATATGATCCAATTTTGCCATAAAAAAAGACCTCCTGTATTCAATGGGAAGGAGATCCAAACAATAAATATGCACACGAAAAGGAACCCGGTCTATTGCTCATCGCAGAAAACCGTTTTCTGTTTCTGTGTACATCGATCTATTGTCGAATCACCAGTACATATCCCGGTTTTCACCACAGCTCCTCCTTTCGTTTATTCATAGTTAGTATAGCATAAAAAAAGCCTATGGAGAAATGAACTGTCCCCCTTTCCCGGTAAACCGGAAAAGGGGACAGCTTCGATCGAGCGTATCGCTCATCTTGGGCTTCGAAGGATTGTTCAATCCTCCTCATAGCAAATCTGCTGCATGACACGATCGGCTGTAGCCTTTCCTCTGAGCTTTTCAATCAGCGCTCGGCCAAGCTTTATGGAAGCGCCCAGCGCACGTCCTGTCAGCACATGCTCATCTGTCACAACCGACTCATCTACGGGAATGGCTCCTGCAAGCTCTTTTTCCATTCCGGGGTATACCGTCGATTTTTTACCCTCTAAAATACCCGCCTTGGCAAGAACGGTCGGTCCCGCACAAACGCTGACAAAATCCAGGCCTTGTTCTTGATGGTTTCTCAGGATTTCCGTGAGAACGGCATTCGCCTTAAAATTTTCCACGCCCCGAGTTCCTCCCGGTATAAAGAAGACTTTTCCGGTACCATCATGTATTTCTCCGATTTCCATGTCGCAAACGATCGGGACGTTGTGCAGGCTGACAATCGTACGATGATCTTCCGATTGCCATTGCTCAGCTCCCACCGCAACCGTAGCAACGGATATCTCCGCTCTTCGAAGCAGATCCACCATCAGCAAAGCCTCACACTCCTCCGTTCCGTCCGTCAAAAATACGAATACCTCCGCCATAAGCACCTCCCTTTCTTTTTTTCATTCATACCCACTCCTTCCCGTCACACAAACAAAAATCCATGTGTTTTGCGTGGAATCATTTATAATATTCTGGAATAGAAAGGATATTCCATGGCAGTTTATGAATATGAAAAAAAAGGAGAGCTCTCTCCGTTTACACAGGTGACGCTGCTGAGCGGATCTCCCAGGCGGCGTGAGCTTGCACACTTTCTGAATCCCATTGTGGACACCTTTCCCGTGGAAGAGCGATCCATCGAGGAACACTTTGCTTCCCTCTATGCCTCTCTCCCCTTCCTGGAAAAAAGTGCGAAAATCTGTTGCGGAATCGCTGCAGGAAAAGCAGGCCTTCGCATGGATGAGAAGGGGCTGTGCCCGGATCCCGATTTTACCGCTCTTCCGCACGTGCTCTATCTCGCGGCAGATACCATGGTGCTGTGCAATGAAGAAAGATACAACAAGCCTGTGGATGAGGCCGATGCCGAACGGATGCTTCGTTCCTATTTCGGAAACACTCACCGGGTTGTGACTTCGGTTTGCCTGCGTATGGAAGAAAATTATGAGATCTTTTATTCCACTGCGGAGGTCACCTTTACCCCCTACTATCCGGAATTGGAGGGTGCAATCCGGGACTATCTTCATTCCTCCTCTCCGATGGACAAGGCCGGCGCTTATGGAATTCAGGAGCTTGATCCCCGCTTTATCTCCTCTATCCGCGGGGACATTTATACCATTATCGGCCTCCCCGTTTCCGAGCTCGCAAGGCGCATTGCGCCTTTAGAGAAAGCCCTGCATCCCCCCGATTTTCCATCCCTGGATGAGTTTTCTCAAATGGTTGAGAGAATATTGGAGGACATGCCCTCCGCCGTATTCGAAGGGCTCAACGGCCTCGTTCAGATTCAGCCGCAAATCGAATATCATCCCGCGGCAAAAAATCAGGATCTCATCGTAATGGGACGCTACGTCAAGAACGCGCTTGGGCGTCACATTGAAATATACTATGGCTCCTTTCACAAGCAATTTCGTTTTCTCACAAAAGAAGCTCTCCAAGAAAAAATGCGCGAAACCATTTACCATGAATTTCGGCACCATATGGAAAACATGGCGGGCAATCGCGATTTGGAAATCGAGGATGAGGAATGGATTGCTCAATTTCGAGGAAAAGAAAACGCCGCAGAATAAAGGCCCCTCCGGCCGGACAATCGTCCGGCAGAAGGGGCGCTTTCATATCCTGCTGTGTTTTTCTTCATAATTTCATATGTTGACAGCTATATTTTTCTCTTCATATATTGATAGCCCAGCATCACGACCAGGGTGCAGAAGCATAGAAAAACGACTACATAAACGGGACTGGCAAGGATGGATCCTATGAGAATCACGATTGAACCCAAAATTGCCATAATGGGGCTCCAAAGACCGCCCGATTGATTTTTTTTGCGGTATTGAAAGACGGCTTTGTAAAGAAGAATATAGATCAGAAAATTAAAAACAATGGAAATTTCACTGATATCGCGTCCATTCAAAATATTGAACCGCATCACAAAATAATGAAGAATGGCCCAAACAAAAACACATCCCAGAAAAATCAGACCCGATTTCACGCTGAGCTGCGTCTTCTCACTTTTGTGTGAAATCCCGTGATCGGGAATCATTCCCTTTTCTGCAAGCGCCTGCGGCATACGAATTCCGCTCAGTGTCAATGCATTCAGCACGCCGAGCACCGAAATCACGACGATAACCATCACCAGATTGGCGGCGCGTGTTCCAAAAGCCTTGGCAACAGCGGCGTTGATGGCACTATCCCCCAGCTTTATGATCGCCTCGGATCCCAAAATTTTGGAGATTCCGAAAACATAGAGCACATAAGAAAGCATTATGACAATGGGGCTGAGCGCCAATGCCCGTGTAACATTTTTCTCGGAATTCCGCACCTCCGGCGCAGCATGAAGCACCACGGTCCAGCCATCGTAGGCAAAGGTCAGAGGAACCAGGGCGCTCAGCCAGCTCCATTTTCCGATTTCCCGTACAAAGGTACTCCCTCCGACTGCCTGCCAGCTCAAGGGCGGCGCAAGGAAAATGCCGTAAAATGCAATCACAACCAACGGGATCATCTTAATCACCGTGGAAATGTTCTGGATATATCCTCCCCAGGACCGGCTCAGCAAATTGATGACAAAGAAGATCACAAAATAACCCATGCCCAATGCAATTTGCTGCAGGAGAGTAGCCTCCACCCCGACAAGAATCCATGTGTAGATTGCCGCCGCCCAGCTCACAACGACGGCAACGCTTGGAGTATAGACAAAGCACTGAAACCATCCGAAGCCTGCTGCCATTTCGGTGCTCACAAAAGCATCAAAATATGCCATCAGGCCGCCGGATGCCTTGGTCTGTTTCGAGATCGTGGTGAGAGTCAGGCTTCCGAAAATAATACATACCGCCCCCAGCGCAAGCACGAAAAGACCCACAAGAATATTCCCGTCGGTATATCGGAAAATATCATCCGCCTTAAAATATATGCCGGACCCGATCACAATTCCCACCATGAGCATAATCATGGTAAATAGTCCATAGGTTTGCTGTTTTTTCATTCAATCCTCCGAATTTTTATTTCTTATTGTACCCCAGCTGTCGCATATGTGTAAATTTTTGATGAAACGTTGTCCGAAAAATTTGACATTTTTCATTCTCTATGTAAAATGAGAATCGTTCCTAAATTTAAGGAGGCGATCATGACTACAACAAAAGAAGAGAAAAAAACATCTCCGCGTCATTATCGGACGAGACAGATTCAAGAGCTTCTTGAATACTTTCATCAAAGGCCCGGAAAACATGTTTCCGCAAAGGAACTATGCGAATTTTTTTCTCAAAAAAAAGAAAAGTCCATCTCCCCTTCTACCATTTACCGTTTGCTGACTCGGCTCTGCGAAGCCGGCACGCTGACTCGTTATGTCATTGAAGAAACGAAAAGCGCCTGCTACGCTTACATTTCCGAAACACAGCACCCTGCAGAAGAACGTTGCTTTCACGGTATCTGTGAAGCCTGCGGCAGAGTATTGCACCTGCACTGCAAGGGGGTCGAGAATCTGGATCATCATCTGCTGGAAGCGCACGGATTTTCTCTCGATCCGCATCGAACCGTATTCTACGGCCTTTGCCGGGAATGCCGTCAGCAAAAGACACGTCAGGAACCGCAACAAAACATTCAAAGAAAGATATATTAAAGAAAGGTAAGCTATGAAAAAAATATTGACCATACTGTTTTCTGCATTGTTTCTCTTATCCGGATGCGGCATGAGCCGGACTCCCGCTTCTCAAAGCTCTGAATCCATGGCAAGCGCCGAAAAGAATCAGACTGCCAAAAAAATTCAAGTCGTTACCACTATTTTTCCGGAATACGACTGGGTTCGCGAGGTCGTCGGCAATCATGCGGATTCCGTCGAGCTTACGCTCTTGACGGATAAGGGCACCGATTTACACAGCTATCAGCCTACCGTTGACGATCTGTTGAAAATTTCCAATGCGGATCTCTTTCTCTACGTCGGCGGAGAGTCCGACGGATGGATTCAGGATGCCCTGAAAAATGCGGCAAATCCACAGCGAAAAACGCTCAGAATGATGGATGTGCTCTCTGATCGATTAAAAGAAGAGGAGTTGAAGGAAGGCATGGAGGCCGATCACGACCATGATCACGAGGAGACAGATCACGAGCATGAGGATACGGATCACTCTCACGAGGACCATGATCACGAGCATGAGGATCACGAGGATTCTCCGGAAATTGATGAGCACGTATGGCTCTCTTTACGCAATGCAAAAATCGCCGTACAGTCCATTGCGGATCAGCTGAGCGCTCTCGATCCGAAAAATGCTGCCGATTACAAAAAAAATGCGGAAGAATATATTCAACAGCTCTCCGCATTGGATCAGAAATATGAAAGCACATTGAAAAGCCTGCCCAAAAACACCGTCGTCTTCGGAGATCGATTCCCCTTCCGCTACCTGGTAGAGGATTATCATTTGGATTACTTCGCAGCCTTTGTCGGCTGCTCTGCGGAAACGGAAGCCAGCTTTCAAACCATTATCTTCTTAGCAAATAAAGTGGATGAACTTCAGCTTCCCGCAGTATTTACGATTGAGGGCCCCGATCACAGGATTGCAAAATCCGTTGTGGAAAATACGAAGGCGAAAAATCAAAAAGTGCTGCAATTAAATTCCATGCAATCCGTGACCTCCGCGCAGATTGATCAGGGAATTCACTATCTTTCATTAATGGAAGAAAATCTCAATCAGCTCGCAGAGGGATTGAAATAAGCTTCAGAAAGGGAAACTATGGGACTGATCTTTGTCGACCACCTCACAATCGGATATGAGAAGCATCCGGTACAGGAGGATATCAGCTTTACCGTTCAGGATGGCGATTACGTGGCTATTGTCGGAGAAAACGGCTCCGGAAAAACAACCCTGATGAGAACACTGCTGGGGCTTCAGCCTGCACTCGGAGGTGATATCCGATTCGGGGACGGTCTTTCCTCTCGCCAAATCGGATATCTGCCTCAGCAAACGCCGATCCAAAGAGATTTTCCGGCCTCCGTGCGCGAAATCGTACTGTCCGGATTTCAGGGGAAAATGGGGCTTCGGCCATTTTACACTCGCCGGCAAAAACAATTTGCGGAACAAACCATCGATCGTCTTCAGCTGCGCCCTCTCGTCAATCGCTGCTACCGGGAATTATCCGGCGGACAGCAGCAGCGTGTGCTCCTGGCGCGAGCTCTTTGCGCTGCGGAAAAGGTATTGCTCTTAGATGAGCCCGTTTCCGGACTGGATCCGCATGTTACCGCAGAAATGTACGCAACGATTGAAAAGCTCAATCAGGAAGGGATGACTATTTTGATGATTTCACATGACATGGAATCGGTGTTGCG
This sequence comes from Peptoniphilaceae bacterium, assembly GCA_022779285.1. Classification (GTDB taxonomy): domain Bacteria; phylum Bacillota; class Clostridia; order Tissierellales; family Peptoniphilaceae; genus JALFST01. Next base: position 37,193 of record JALFST010000009.1, on the reverse strand, counting down.
CTATGCCACGCATATTATCCATGTGGGACATACGGTGACCTTCGGAACCAGGGACGAATACTTGGAGCGGTATGGCCTTGAGCATGCCTATCACGAGGACTGCATGCCGCACGACCCGTTTCAAGAGGAGGCTCATCATGCATGATATGCTTCTCAAATTACAGGACTATTTCCAATATCCGTTTGTGCGCTATGCTCTCGTTGTCGGCGTCCTGATTGCACTTTGCTCCTCATTGTTCGGAGTAACACTGGTTCTCAAGCGCTTCTCCTTCATCAGCGACGGTCTGTCCCATGTGGCCTTTGGAGCCATTGCCGTCGCCACCGTGGTCGATCTTACGGATCAGATGCTCCTGGTGCTTCCGATAACGATGCTCTGTGCCATTCTGCTTCTGCGAGGAGGACAAAAAACAAAAATCAAGGGGGATGCCGCCATCGCCATGTTTTCCGTCGGAGCATTGGCCATCGGATATCTCCTGATCAATGCCTTCTCCACGAGGCCGAATATTGCCGGAGACGTCTGCTCAACTCTTTTCGGCTCCACCTCCATCCTGACGCTCACTCCTCTGGAAGTAAAACTGAGCGCCGTACTCTCCCTCATCGTGGTGACCTTGTTTATTGTGTTCTACCACCGTATATTCGCTGTCACCTTTGACGAGGCCTTTGCGCAGGCTACCGGAACGCATGTTCAGCTAATGAATCTCATGATTGCCGTCATCATCGCCATCATCATCGTCATAGCGATGAATCTTGTAGGCTCGCTGTTGATCTCCGCTCTTGTCGTCTTTCCCGCGCTTTCCGCCATGAGACTTTTCCACAGCTTCCGAAGCGTCACCATATTCTCCGCATTTTTCTCCATCTTCTGCACACTCTTCGGAATTCTTCTTTCCATCCTTGCAGAAACACCCATCGGTGCAACGATTGTGGTCATCGATATTATCGGTTTTTTCCTCTGCTGGATCCTCGGAAAAGCCACGAAAAAAGCATAATCTCGGCGCAAAAGGCCCTCCGGTTCCAATGAAACCGGAGGGCCTTTTCCTTTTTGAATTTCTTATTTCGGCAAATGTATCAAAAAAACGGATCCCTTTCCCGGGGTGCTCTTCAGGTCAATGGATCCTCCATAATATTGTACCGTATGCTTTACAAGCGCAAGTCCCAAGCCCGTACGAGAACCCTCGACACGGGAACGGCCCGGATCCACTACATAGAAACGCTCAAAGATGCGTTCCTGATCCTCCGGCTGAATCCCCACTCCTTCATCCTTTACTTCAAGAAGAAAGGATGTGCCGGCATCGCAGAGAATGATCTCGACGATACCCCCCTCCGGCTTTGAGTATTTGATTGCATTGCTGACAAGATTCGATACCATTTCCGACACAAGACGCTGATTGGCCAGCATGGAAAAATCACCTTCCTGCTGCGAATCCTCTTCCGTATCCGGCAGACTTTCCCGCATGGTATGATACCGAAGCTCTACCCGATGCTGATGTGCATATTGGCCCAGCGCCTGTATCTGCTGCCGTACAATTTCATCTACATTTAAGAGCTCCTCATTTTGCTCCACCGTGCCATTATCAAATTGAGACAAACGGATGATTTCATTGATCATCTGCAGCAGTCTCTCTCCCTCCCGATGAATAATCCCGGCAAAGCGCTGTGCATCCTCCGGGCTTGCCATTCCCGTTTCAATCATCTCCGCATATCCGTTGATGGATGTCAGCGGACTCTTGAGCTCATGACTCACATTGGCGGAAAATTGCCTCCGAAGCGTGTCATTTTCACGCACCATGCGCATTTGCTCCAAAAATTCTTTTCGTTCCGGCTCCTGATCGATCAATCGGGCCAGCTCTTTTTCCGTTTGCATGGATCCTTCCGTATCGTCCAATTTTCCGGTGATTCGAGCCTGCAGATAATGAACAATGCTCCGTAACGGCCGGATTCCGTCGGAATATAGCTTGGATGAGACCGCTCCCGAAACAAGCGCCGCAAAAACGGACAGCACCGCAGCCATTCCCAAAATCAGATAAAACACCTGCTCCCGCGTGGAAAAGGGCATTGCGTTTTTCAGGACAAAAACAGCAAACGCCAGCGTCACAAAAACGGATGCCAGCGTTGTCTTCAGTATTGTTTTGAAAAACTGTTTTTTCATCTCACTCTCCCAGTCGATACCCTACGTTGCGTACCGTATGTATCCAGTGTGCCGCTTCTCCCAGCTTTGCGCGAAGCGTTCGAATGTGTACATCTACCGTGCGGGTTTCTCCGGAATAATCATAGTCCCAAACGGTGTTCATCATTTGATCCCGTGTAAGCACGACGCCCACATTTTTCATCATATAGGCCAGAAGCTCAAATTCCTTGTAAGTCAGCCCGATCGGTCTTCCTCCTACAGTCACCATGCGCGTCTCATGATCTAAACGAATTTCATGAAACTCGTAGATTTTTTGATGAATTCCTTCTCCGGTACGACGTAAAACGGCTCGCACACGGCTCATAAGCTCCATCACACCGAAGGGCTTGGTCACATAATCATCCGCCCCGAGATCCAATCCCCGTACCTTGTCCATTTCCGCATTCTTCGCCGTCATCATGATCACCGGAACCTCAGCGGAGGAAGAGGATTGTCTCAGTCTTTTCAATATGGAGTACCCATCCTCCCCTTCCAGCATAATGTCGAGCAGGATCAGATCGGGCAGCTCGTTGCGGAGCGCTTCATAAAGCGCGGCCGCATCCGAAAAGCCTTCGGTCTGATACTCGTTTTTTTCTAAAGCATAGCTCACGAGATCGCGAATATTGGCATCATCCTCTACAATAAAAATCTTTTTCATGCATTTCCTCTCGTACCCTGCCCGATTTCATATTCAAACCGGAAAACACAGAAGCTCAGTCAAATTTCGTCGATTTTCCTGTAAGCGAAAATAGAACAGATTCCGCAATGTTTTGCGCATGATCTCCAATGCGCTCCAGATATTTGGCAATCATCAAAAGATCCACCATGTCGCCGGCATCCAGAGTCCGCTCACGAATATCAAGAATGAGTTCATCGCGAACAGCAAGAAAAAGCGTATCCACCTGATCATCCAAAAGTGCGGTTTCCTGAGCAAGATCGCTGTCTCCCCGTATGAACGCCTGCACCGCCTGATTAATCATATGATCGGTAACCGCGGCCATCTCGCGTAAGCTATGCATCTCCTTGATTGCATGATTTCGGCGAAGCATCTCTAAAACCAGAATACTGATGTCCTCGGCCTGATCTCCGATACGTTCCAAATCCGTATTCATATGCAAGGCGGCAGAAACAAAACGCAAATCGGAGGCTACCGGCGTCTCCTTCAGAATCAGTAAAATCGATTGCTGTGAAATGGCATTTTCCAGTGCATTCACCGATTTTTCCTGATCAATCACCTCCCGGGCCGCATCCTCGTTCAGCTCCGTAAGCGCCTGAATTGCTCTCGTCACGGCATGGCTGCACATTTGTCCCATTTCGATCAAATTGGCGTTAAGAGCTTCCAATTTATGCTCATATTGATCTCTCATAATTCCTCCTTGGGATCAACCAAAACGCCCGGAAACATAGCGTTCTGTACGCACATCGCTCGGGTTTTCGAAAATTTTGGTCGTGTTATCGTATTCGATCAGCTCGCCGAGATAGAAAAATGCCGTACGGTCCGAAATACGCGCCGCCTGTTGCATATTATGCGTAACGATGACAATCGTATAGCTCTTTTTCATATCATACAACAAGTCTTCAATGTGTGTTGTAGAAATCGGATCCAGTGCCGAGGTCGGCTCATCCATTAAAATCACCTCAGGGTTGACCGCCATGGCGCGGGCAATGCATAAACGCTGCTGCTGTCCGCCGGAAAGACCCATTGCGGACCCGGAGAGACGATCCTTGACCTCATCCCACAAAGCCGCTTTTCTCAAGCTCGACTCGACGATCTTCGCAAGCTCTTCGTGTTTGCGAATTCCCTGCATTCTGGGTCCGTATGCGACATTATCAAAAATGGATTTCTGAAAGGGATTGGGCTGCTGAAAGACCATCCCCACCCGCTGACGCACTTCAAGAGGATCCATTTCTTTATAAATATCCACTCCCTGCAGGAGCAGACTGCCTTCGACTCTCGTATCGGGAATCAGATCATTCATGCGATTCAAGGTTTTGAGAAATGTGGATTTTCCACATCCTGACGGACCGATCAGCGCCGTAATCTCATTTTCCCGAATTTCCATATTCAGACCTTTTAAGGCATGAAAATCGCCATAATAAAAGTCCATGTTTGTAACGGAAAATTTAGAAATTTCCGCTTTGCCGAGTGTGTGTTCACTCTTAAAATTCGATTCGTTCATGGTGCCTCCGCTATTTCTTCCCACGATTTTTGGATTCATATCGTCTCGTGATCACTCGTGCGAGAATCGAAAAAATCAAAACGGCAATTACGAGTATGGCCGCGGAGAAATTCGCAATCTCCGTACTTTTTGGATTGATCGCCTCCGTCCGCATCGTCCAGATATGGAGCGCGAGCGTTTCTCCCGGTCGAATGGGATTCCAAGGACTGGTAGGGGAAAGTAAATTCATATTTTTCCAATTGATCACGGTCGACATTCCCGCCGTATACATCAACGCCGTTGCTTCTCCGAAGGCCCTCCCCGCTGCAAGGATGATTCCCGTCATAATTCGGGGAAACGCCGCCGGTAAAAGCACCTTATGAACGGCATACCATTTGGTAGAGCCCAGAGCCATGCTTCCCTCTAAATAAGAGCCCGGCAGCGAGCGAAGAGCATCCTCCGTCGTTGTTGCAATCAACGGAATACTGAGAATGGTGAGCGTTAGTGCACCGGCAAGCAGGCTCCATCCCATACCCGTCCAAATAACGAATACGAGATAACCGAAAAGCCCCACAACGATGGACGGCAAGGAGCTCAGTGCCTCGATACACATCCGCAGGATCACTACGGCACGCGATCTGCCTGCATAGAGCGCCAGATAAATTCCCGCGGGAATTCCGAATAAAGCGCTGATCAGTAAAGATAAAAGTACCAGATAGAATGTATTAAACAACTGATTTCCGATTCCGTCCTGCCGAAAGGCCAGCACCCCGGGAAACCAGCTCATCAGCCCTTTTATAATAATATAGGCTGCCAATGCGACGATGAGCAGCAAAAAAGCGCTGCCTGCTACGGAAATGATACGAAGGATCCGGCGATCTCGACGGCGAATGACCGCAAGATGCTTTCTTTGCGCCTCACTCATGCTGCCTCCTTTTTCATTTTCTTTTCTTTATTTTCTCTGCGATCGGAGACGAAATGAATCATCACAATAAAAAACATAGAGATCAGAAGCAGGAGAAATGCCAGCGTCCAAAGTGCGGCATTGGATTCACTACCATCAATGGTATTGCCCATATCGGAAGCAATTACGCCCGTGATATTATTCGTCGGATAAAGCAGCCCCTTTGCAAAAAGTCTTGTCCTGCCGATTACCATGGCTACGGCTAATGCTTCGCCGAAGGCTCTCGACAGTCCGAGAATAATGCCTGCCAGAATCCCGGGCTTGGCCTCCGAAAGCACGATGTGGAAAATCACCTGGCTCTTTGTGGCTCCCAAGCCGTAGGCCGCCATGCGATGTGAGACGGGAATGCTTAAAATTGCGTCCGCCGCCATCGTGGTGACGGTCGGGAAAATCATCACGGATAAAACCACGACTGCGGCGAGCACGGAATAGCCGCCGACAGGTGCCTGAAAGGTATCCCGAATCCATGGAACCAGAACCGTCAGCCCCATCCAGCCATAGACAATGGAAGGAATTCCGGTAAAAATTTCAATGATCGGCCTCAGCACCTTCTCCCCAAGAGAAGGCAGAATCTCTGTAATCAGCACCGCCGTTGCCAGTGCAAACGGCGTAACGACAGCAACGGACAGGAGACAGGTGGTGAGTGAGCCGACAATGAAAACGGCCGCTCCGACCTTTCCCTCTCCGGCAGTAAAGCTGTTTGAGGGAGACCAATCCGCCGAAAAAAGAAATTCGCTCAGCGTGTGATCAAATTGAGTAAATGTGCGAATTCCGCGTAAAAAAAGAAAAAGTACAATTGCGCCGGTAATGAAAAGGATAAAAAATCCGCCGACCGCAGCAATGCTGCGGCCGACCGTTTCGCCTCTGCGATTCATTATTTTGCGGGAGTATGAGACTTTACGGCAGCCTCATCCATCTTGGACATGACACCATATCCCAGCGCTTCCACTTCCGTTCCGAATTCGTCACCGGCCATGAATTCGAGGAAGGATTTTGCCGGTTCCTTAGGCTCTCCCTTAGTATACATATGCTCAAATCCCCACACGGGGTAGGTTCCGTTATAGGTGTTTGCCAGGGTCGGTTCTACGCCATCCAAGGCAACCCCCTTGAGTCCTTCCGCATCCTTCAGATAGGAAAGCGCAAGGTATCCGATTGCGCCCTTGTTTTCCTGAACAGTCTGACGAAGCGTGCCGGAATCATCCGTCTCCAGGGAGCCCTTGGTTTCCGCATTGCCGTCCAAAGCCCACTGTGTAAACAAGGCACGGGTTCCTGAGGATTCCGGACGAGTGATCAGCATAATGGCCAGATCTTCCCCGCCGACATCCTTCCAATTGGTGATTTTTCCGGTAAAAATATCAATCATCTGCTGCTTGGTCAGGCTTGTAATCGGGTTGTCCTTATTGATCACAGCCGCCATCGTTGTGGTGCACACCATGTGATCGACAAGTTCTGACGCCTTCGCCGCATCCAGCTTTTCCTCTGCAAATACATCAGAGTTGCCGATGTCGATGGCCCCCTCGGAAACCTGTGAGAGTCCCTGACCGGATCCTCCTGCGTTGACCACGATTGAAACACCTGTATTCTTTTCCATGAACCGCTCAGCGCCCTTCTTGGCAATCGGCGCCATGGCCGAGGATCCTGCTACTGTAAGCGAGCCTGTAAGAGCCGAAGCATTGGACTTTTCCTTGGATTCGGTCTTTGCAGAGGATGCCGCAGGAGCTGCCGATGACGCAGCGCCGCTCGTCTCTCCTGATTTTCCGCATGCCGCCAGCCCTCCTGCCAAAAGAACAGCCATTCCGACACTCAGGATTTTTTTATATGAAAACATATACCCACCCTTTCTCTTTCTGATATCGGAGCTTCCTCAAGATTTTCCTGAGGATTCAACCATCATCAAGAGGATAAAGGGAGTTTGTAAAGTGTGAGCCGTGTTTTTGTTAAATTCAGGTAAAATTCAGCTTACTTCTGCACAAGATTATGAATTCCGGAGGTCGCCTCTGCAATGCCGTCTTCTCCGATCCAAACCACTTCCACCGGAACGGATGAGAAATTGCGGCGTATGGTTTCCACCTCTTCTTTCGTACTCAAAAAGAAAGCAGTGGAAAGCATGTCCGCCATGCCGGAATCCTCTGTCATAATGCTTACGGACGGATAGGCGCCTCCCGGCTGCAGCGTTGCCGGATCAATAATATGATGATATCTTTTCCCATCCACTTCGAAATAACGCTGGTAATCTCCTGAGGTGACAATCGATGCATCCGAGCCCACCTCAACCGTTGCCGCTACCGCTTCCTTTACGGGGCGGGGATTCGAAATCGCCACGGTCCAATGGTCTCTGCCATCCACAGGCAGACCTATGGTTTTCACATTTCCTCCCGCATTGATAATTCCGCTTGTGAGCCCTTTCTCCTTCAGTTTATCCGCCACGATCTGCGTTGCATATCCCTTTCCTACAGCACCGAGATCCAAGCTCATCCCTTCCTCCTCAAGAAAAATCGTCTGATTTGCTTCATCCAGCTTCACCTTGTGGATATCGGTATGCCGATTGGCTTCCTCCAGCTGCTCCTGAGTCGGTAAATCGGCAGCGGTGGCCTTCTCCGCATTCGTCTTTTCACCATCCTCCGTCACATAGCCCACACGATCGCGCACGTCATGCCATAAGCGCAATACGGGGCCCATCGCAATATTCACCTTTCCAAGCGTCCGATCATAATTGTCCACCGCAAATTGAACACAGGAAAACAGATCCGCATTCACTTTCACCGCTTCCTTGCCCGCTTTTTGATTTACGGTATCGATGTTGATCTCTCCGTCATAGGAGTTGTAGTTGTCATAGAGCTTATGCAAGCGTTGAAATTCCGTATGCGCATATTCGACGATTTCCTTGAATTCCTCCTCTGATCCGGTATAAGCCGTCACTTGGATGATCGTGTCAAAGGTGTCGTAAAATGTGCCTGTATTTTTATAGTATTTCGTTCCGTCCGGCGCAGCTACCTCGGTGCCTTCATTGTATGCAACGGTTTTTTTCAAGTCCTCCGTTGTCAGAGCGCCGGAAGACACTGCACTCTTTTCTGAAACGGAGCCTTCCGTTTTTTGAGACTGCCCGCATCCTCCTAAAAATAGAAATCCGGCCAATGCCATGGCCATCCATTTTTTATGCTTCATAAAAGTCCTTTCCGCCCGCTTTGACGGGTCGTTGATTTTTTCGTCATTCAATTTTAACTTGCAGAAGACAAACCTTCAACCGCATTCTCAACAGCGCCGCTTACAGGCTTTCACAAATGCAAGCGCAGCTCCTTGCGTAAAATAATATCTTCTGATAGAATATTTCAAGTACGGACCATTAGCTCAGTAGGTTAGAGCGCCACGTTGACATCGTGGAGGTCGCTGGTTCGACTCCAGTGTGGTCCACTCAATAATGCCCAGTCCCTGTGTTTTCAAGGGGTTGGGCATTTTTTCAACGGTTTCCGAGGTTTCGTATCGTCGGTATCTGTCGATATTTGTCGGTAGAAAACGCATCCATGCCATCAAAACACTCTTTCCGGCTGCGGCAATATCCTTTATAATGATGAAAATTAATGATCCATTGTCTCCGTGATCCTGAAACGCAGAAAGGAAGCTCCTATGAAACCTATCATCGGCATTGCCGGCGATTTTACAACCAATGACGAAATCGGCCGCACACTACACATCGGAGTGCGAGGACAGAGCTATCAAATTCTATCTACCGATTATTTGAGCTTTCTTGGGAATTCCGGCGCTCTTCCCCTCATGATTCCCGTGTTCAACAACGGCCGTTTCCATCAGGATTATCTTGAAATGATTGATGGAATCGTATTTCCCGGAGGAACGGACATCGATCCTGTGCATTACAGGGAAACGCCTGCCCCGCAATCAGGGCTTCCCGTTCCCGAAAGAGATGTGCAGGAGCTTGCGCTGTTCAATTATGTAATGGATCACACCTCGCTTCCCATCTTCGGGATCTGCCGCGGATTGCAGCTTGCCAATGTGGCGCGAGGCGGAACGCTCTACCAGGACATTCCCTCTCAGCGCGTCGAAAGTCTGACACATGACCCGAAGAATGTGTTCAAGGACACCCTCGTTCACAAGGTATCTCTCGATCCCGATTCTATGCTCGCCCGATGGATCGGAACCGATGCCCTCGAAGTCAACAGCTTTCACCATCAAGCCGTGAAGAAGCTTTCTCCCGATTTTCGTGTGGTGGGAACCGCTCCCGATGGCATCATTGAGGCCATGGAATCCATAAGCAGGCCGAATGTGTTTCTTGTCCAATGGCATCCGGAGATGCTTGCGTCTACGTATCCGGCTCAGCAGAAAATCATGGACGGTTTTCTATCCCTTTGCGCAAAATGAAAACCGGAATCCAAATCCCCCTTCCGCATTGTGCGGGAAGGGGGATTTTTCATGCCCGGTTTCTGACGACTCCCTGTTTTTTCCGTCGTCTTGTCCGGCTGTGTACAAGATATATTTTTTTACAAAAGCTGTTTTTGGATCTCATCCAAATCATTTTCCAATTGGAGAAGCATATCGATGCAATGCTCGATATCCACATGAATCCTCGGGTCTGAGAGCTTTGGATCCGCGTGCGTCCAAAGCGTTTCGAAAGAGACCGTCTCCAGCTCAATCCGCTGATCCGGCAGCACCGCTCGCACTTCATCGGGCAGGATTGTAAAAACCTCCTGCAAATAGCCGAAATGCTGTTTCACCCGGAGAATCCTGTTGTATTTATTCCGTCCGCCGACCGAAGCGAATCCCAGTGTTTCCAACCAGCCCACTCCTCGCACCTTTTTCAGCTCCGCTCGCATCTCCCGGCTCAAGCTTTGTGCCATTTGAATCGAAACGAGAGCCTCCTCTTCGGGTGATTTGGTATTTTTCCGTTCTGTACGACTCATATATCTCTCCCTCATGATAGAGATCGACGATCCTCCATGGCTTTCGCCAGAGTTAACTCATCATAGAATTCAAGGCTTCCCCCTACCGGAATCCCGCTGGCGATGCGAGTCACCTTGATGGGATAGGCTTTGAGCATTTCCGCAAGAAATAAAGTGGTTGTTTCTCCTTCCACGGTGGCGGAAATCGCCAATATCACCTCTTGAATTTTATGATCCGGATCCTGTTGACTTCTCTCCACACGCATAAGCAGATCTTCCGCGCCGATCTCCTCGGGCCCCATATCCCGCATCGGCGAGAGTAAACCGTTGAGCACATGATACAGTCCCCGATAGGAGCCTCCACGTTCGATTGCGAGAAGATTCTGCACATCCTCCACGACACATACCGTAGACGTATCGCGGCTATGTGAGGCACAGATGGAACAGATGTCCCCTTCCGTGATGTTTCCGCATATACGGCAGCGATGAACCTTTTCTGCGACCTCCAGCAGTGCACCCGCAAAGTCCCTTGCCTGCTGCGGATCCCGATTGACCAGATGCAACGCAAGCCGCTGGGCGGTTTTCTTACCGATGGTCGGCAAACGCCGAAATTCATTGACCAGCTTTTCCAGAGATTCCGGAAATTCGTTCATTCTCTCACCTCATTCACTGCTCACGCATCCGTTTTACAGTCCCGGGATATTTAAGCCGCCCGTGAGCTTTCCCATTTCCTTTTCATTCAAGGCTGTGGCCTGTGCAATGGCATCGTTGATGGCTACCATGATCATATCCTGGAGCATCTCCACATCCTCCGGATCCACAATTTCAGGATCCAAAGTAATTCCCAAGATCTCCCGCTTGCCATTTATGCGAACCTTCACGGCGCCGCCCCCGGAGGAAGCCTCAAGCTCCGTCTGATCGATCATCTCCTGTGCTTCTTCCATTTTCTTTTGCATTTTCTGCATTTGGCGAACCATGCTGTTCATATTGCCGCCACCGAATCCGTTAAAACCCCGTCCCATAAATTCTCCTTTTCTTCATTCCGTTTTTCTTATTTTACACGACGTTTCCAAGAGGAGCTACTTTTTTCGTATTTCCAAAAGTCTTTGAGGAATTTTTTCTTTCAAAAGCTGAAGCGCCTCATCCGCCGGATCGGAAGCAGGCTCCTGCTCTCCCGCTCCGAAATCCCTGTTCCGGGAAGCTTGTGAGGAAATCACTTCCGACGAATCCGCCTTCGGACTTGCCGATATTTCCGCTCCGTCCCTCAATATCCTATCCCTTCCGTCTGCCGGAGGCATATCTCCTGTACCCTGAAATTCAACGAAAATGCGCTTTCCCGCAATCTCACTGTAAATATCCGACAAGGCGTTTGCGTGCTTTTCTATCACGCTCCTGACAATGCTGTCTTCCGGATAAATAAAAACAAAATGGTCTTTTTGGAAGATGACTCTTGCATATTTTCCCATGAAAGCAGGAGGAAAAAGCGCCCTCTGCATCACCATTTCCGAAATCTCCGCATGATGCCTGCGAAGCCAAAGCTCCGGATTTTGCTCCGGATCCTCTGCATCAGGCTTCTTTTCCGCTGCGGCTTCCGCCTTTGTCTCTCTTTTGTCCTGTACAGAATCTTTTTGTGCTGCCTTCTGTGGAGCCGGCATCTTCTTTTGGATCGGTTCTTTGAGTTCCGGCTCTGCGGCCTTAGACGCTGTGGTCTCGCATGATGCCGACTCGGATGCCGTGAATCCCGGCGCAGAGCTTGCCGGCTTTCCATCAGAATTCTCCCTGATTTGCTTCTTCTCTCCGGACGAAACAGAAGCCTCTTCGGAATCGGAAATCAGTTGAGCAATACCGGCCTCCAGCAAAACCGAAGAAAAGTCCGATTTTCGCATCCAAAGCTCCGTCTCAATCAATTGCTGTGTGGCCTGCAAAAGCCTGGATACGGAAACCGGGGCGACCATTGCCCGCATATCTCCGCGCTGATCCGCATCCAACGGCAACGGAAGAGAAGCTCCTCCACCTTTGATTAACAAAAGCAGGCGCCAATACTCAAGCCACTCCTTCAACAGGATATGGGCGTCCTTGCCGTTCTGCAAAAGAGCTTCGACTTGCTGAAACGCTGCAGGAAGGTCATCGGCAAGCACCGCTTGTGTAAGCGTAGTCAGCGATCGATATCCCACCGTTCCGAGAACGGCATCCACAATCTCCTGTGTGATTGTCGTCTTCCCTGACGCCAGCACCTGATCAAGCAAGGACAAGGCATCGCGCATGGCTCCATCTGCTGCAATCGCGATGGAATGAAGAGCATCCGGATAAATATCCAGGCCGACCTCACCCGCCACATATTGCACTTCTTTTTCAATGTCCGCAAGCTCCAGACGCTTGAATTCATACCGCTGTGTGCGGGATAAAATCGTCACCGGAATGCGCTCCATTTCGGTCGTTGCCAAAATAAAGATCAGATGCTCAGGAGGCTCTTCCACGATTTTGAGAAGCGCATTAAATCCCTCATTGGTGATCATATGCGCCTCATCGATAATATACACTTTATATTTCAGAAGAGTCGGGGGATAGATCACATTGTCACGAAGCTCTCGAATGTCATCAATACGCCGATTGGAGGCCGCATCCATCTCCACAACGTCCATGGTGGTTTCCTCAAGAATTGCCCGGCAATTCTCGCATTCATTGCAGGGATTGCCATTCACAGGATGCAAGCAATTGACGGCACGTGCAAGGATCTTGGCACATGAGGTCTTTCCCGTACCTCGTGTGCCCGCAAAAAGATATGCATGTGCAGGTGTTCGGCTTTGCACTTGATTTTTCAGAACTCTGGTGATGTGATCCTGCCCCAGGACCGCATCGAAGGTTTGTGGGCGATAGGCCCGATACAAGGCTTTTTTCATTTTTTTCTCCCGAAAGCAATTTTGCGAATTCAGAATTCTATGATTTTTGAGCAAGCGTTCTGCGCATGGGCTGCGTGGTTTTTCTCAGCCAGATTACGTTGATCAGCCCCTTTCCGATACTGGTTGCGCTCATCGCTATCCAGATACCGTATACTCCGAACCTCGGCATCAGAAGATAGCCGAGGGGAATCCGGCAAAGATTGAGCAGAATGCTGGTCAATGCCGGCGGCACGGTTTTTCCTAACCCGTTGAAGCCGGAGCCCGCAGCCGTTTCCAGCGATATAAATGGCTGTGAAATGCCAAAGATCAAGAGATAAGTTTCTCCGAGCACATGGGCCTGCGCATCATTCGGAATAAACGCCGCGAAGATGGATTTTCCGAACAGAACGAATATCAAGAGAACACCGGTTCCCAACGACGTCAAAAGGAAAATGGTCATACGCATGATTTTCAGCACGCGTTCGGTATGTCCTGCTCCTACATTCTGCGCCACCATGGCCGTATTGGCCGCACCGAATCCCTCCACGGTCATCCAGTTGATGCTTTCCATCTGGCTTCCTAAAGTGGCAACCGCTGCCGCTACCGCACCGAATGAAGACACCATGCGCTGCAACACCGCAGAAATCCCGCTGAAGGTCAGAGATAAAAAGAATACGGGAAGGCCTAATTGAATCATGTGCCTGATCGTGCTACGATTTGGCCGAATGGCATGAATTGCGGCGCCGATAATGGCAAGCGGCTGTGCATGAATTCCTTCTTTTTCCACGTTTTTTGCATGAAGCACAAAAAGAAGAAACACGAGGATCTGCGCCGAGATGGTTGCCAGCGCCGCACCGGCGATTCGCATTCCATGCAATGAACCTACGCCGAAAATAAGGATCGGATCCAAAATCATATTCGTGATCAGACCCGCACCGTTGATATAAAACGGAATTCTTGAATTTCCCAAGCTCTGATAGGCTTGCGAAAAAGCAAAATGCATCATCATAAAGGGAATCCCTATCAGGGCAATTTTTCCGTATTCCATGGCAAGTACATTGACAGATTCGGGCAGTCCGAAAAGACGAATGAAGGGATTTAAGATGAACATTCCCAGCAGGCCGCAAGCAATTGCCAGAAGAGCAGACAGTTGAAGCCCGTTGGAGAGCGTAGACACCACTTTTGCAGGATCCGATTGTCTTCCGTATTCCTGTGCTACCATAACACTGATTCCGGTGCGTCCGATTGTCGCAACAGCATCACCGATCCATCCCAAAAAACCGATAATTCCTACGGCGGCGACGGCATCGCTATGCAATCTTCCAATCCAAAAGAGATCCGTCAGGGTATATAAGGTTGTCAGTAACGAGGTCAACATTAAAGGAGCCGCAAACCGCATAAGCGTCGGTAAAATCGGCCCCTGTAATAAATTCAATCGATTCTTATCCATTACACTGCATGCACGCTTATACCACACATACGCTCACATCGCGGCATTCCAGCCCAAGCATGGATGTCACCTCGCGGCGTACCGCCACCTGAACCTGCTCAATCACATCGCGAATGGATTCTCCCAAGGCAACGTGGATGGTCAGGGTTGTCTCCAAAACGCCCTCTTCCGTGGAAGTCAAAAGAAAGCGATCATATCCGCGGCGCAGACGATTTGTCTGAGGATCCAGTCCATATACTTCCTCAACACCGTCAACACGTGCTGCTGCGGAAGCGATCAGCAAATCCACGACCTCATTGGCAATGCGGCATGTGCCGCCCTCAAATTGTTTCATTATCTTCTCCTTCCCATTGATTCAGCCACAGCTCAGCATCAAACGTTTCAAAGCTTTCTATAAAAGTATCCGCGTGACGCTTTATGGCTTCCGTATTCTGTTCCCCGCTTAAATCTTGAACTCCGACCGTTTTGCATCCCAGCTGTTTTGCTGCGATCAAAGCATAAAGCGCATCATCAAAAAGAGCCATATCCTTTGGAGGAACGCCGAACCGCTGCGATGCAGAAGCAAAATAATCCATATCGTTTTTGTTATACCCGTTGGAGGATGCGCTGTATACAAAATCAAAGTATCTGCGCAGTCCTGTAAAATCAATGGCTTTGTCTGCCAGCTCCTGCATGGTGGCCGTTCCTACGCCCAACGGAATCCCCCGTTGATGGAAATACTCCAGTGTCTGAATGACTCCCGGACAGAGCTGTACCTCAGAGGTATAAAAGCGTTCCATATAATCGTGGATATGCTTCCATGCCTTCGGAATATCCACAGGAATATTGTACATCTTTTTGACCAGTGAAAGGGCCTCTTCCAGTCCGGATGTAACCAGCAGATCATAGTCAATCATATCGCGTGGGATATTGAGCGCGTCAAAGACGCCGCTTTCTGCAGCATGCCATGCGTGCATGGATGCCAGCATCGTTCCATCCATGTCAAAAAGTATCGCCTTCATATTTCCTCCTTCAATGTTTCACTTCAGTATACCAAAAAGCGTATAATATAAGAAATCTTATCGAGAAAAGGTGAAATATGCAAAGCAATAGACACATCCATGGATTTCGAATCGGCATGTTTGACTCCGGTCTGGGCGGGCTGACCGTCCTTTCCGAATGTGCGCGTCGTTTTCCTGATAACGCTTATTTTTTTATAGGAGACAATGCCAATGCTCCTTATGGAGACCGCAAGCGTGACGAGCTGCGCGTCCTCAGCAATCGGCTTGTTCGACATCTGCAAAAGCAATCTTTAGATGTTCTGATTGTCGCCTGCAATACCATCTCTTCACTTTTTATTGAAGATCTGCAAAGAGATCTGCCCTTTCCCGTCATCGGTATGATTTCTTCCGGCGCCGGTGCTGCCGTGGATACCTGGAAACAAAGTGCCGTCTCCCCCGTCATCGGCGTTTTGGCCACGCAGGCCACAGTCGAATCTCATGTATATCAAAAAACGATCCGATCCCTGGAGCCGTCTCTCCATGTCAAGGAGCTTGCTTGCCCTGCCTTTACCATTGCTCTGGAATCGGAAGATCAGAGTCCCCGGGAGGAGCTTGCCATGGTAAACGAGGCCTTACGCTCCTGGAAAAAGAATCCTCCGCCCGTAATCGTCCTCGGCTGTACGCATTTCCCCTATCTTCAGGATGCCTTGGCGCTCTCCCTGGATAAAAATGTGATTTGGGTCAATCCGGCGGTACGTGTTGCAGATCGGCTTGCGAAAATTCTGGAAACGCAATCTCCTCACCGTCCCGTTCGGCAAGGATTTCTGCAATTGGAAACCACAGGTTCCCCTGAACGTATCGCGTCCGGTATTCAGCGGCTTTCGCTCAATGCCCTCGAAATCCCCATGCATATTTCCCGTGTCCATCTTACAGAGTAGCTTACAAAATTTCATCATTCTCCGACGCCCTGCTTGCAGTTTTCTTCATCTTACGATATCATGTTTGGCGTATCTTTTGTGGAGCGGTATCGAAGTGGTCATAACGGGGCTGACTCGAAATCAGTTTGGGAGCAATCCCACGTGGGTTCGAATCCCACCCGCTCCGCTGCACATTTTGCCCAATCCTTGAAATCACAGGGATTGGGCATTTTTCAATGATTTGCAAGATTCCGTATCGTCGGTATGTGTCGATATAAAACGAAAAAATGCCATCAAAAAATGGCCGAATTCTCAACGTGTTCACGTGTTGTTGAGACCATTATCACCATCATTTTTTGTATTGCTGTAACCACATCGAACAGCCCGTTCTGGAAAGGAAAAAATATGAAATACGCATATCCGGTAGCCATCAGCTATGAACCTGATGGAAACCCCAAATCCAATGACTATTTGGTCTATATTCCGGACTTTACCAAGGGACCCGCCACGGAAGGAAAAGATCTCGTCGACGGGCTGGAAATGGCGGAAGATTGGCTGTCTCTGATGATGGATGCATTGGAAAAAGGGAAAAAATCCTTTCCAAATGCCTCCGATATACAAGAGGTACAAAAACAATTTCCGAATGCAACCACAAGCCTCGTCGTTGTGGATCTTGAAAAGCTCCGGAAATAACACGCAAAACCGGTTTGAAAGACCATCTCCATTCCTGCTTGGCTCAATGAAAAAGCACTCAAAGCAAAGATCAATTTTTCATAGGCTTTACAGGAGACCTGGATGGAACGGTTGGGACTATAGGATAAAAGCATACGGAACATGAAAGCGCCCTACCGACCGCCATCGGTAGAGCGCAAGCTTTGGGCTGTGATACCCATCAATGATATCGCCGCCCCTGAAAAGAAAGGGGAACGCTATGCCTTTTTAGGCGAGCATTTAGGCATGGATCCCGCCCGGATAAGTATATCAAGATCAGCAGAAAAGGATTCAAGACAAAACAAGAGGCACAATCCGAACTTTCACAGCTACGATATGCATATAATCAAGGGATTGTTTAAACGCCTGACGCCGCACCGTATCAGACTGTATGTGATAAGTGGATGGCCGTCTATGAAACAACCGTTGCACCATCCACGCTCAATAAGGCGTTTCAATATTTTCTGATACATTGCCTATTTTTGCAAGCCTCTCCTGCTCCTCGACTACGCCCAATATTTGTCAAAATTTTGCTGCCTCACTATCTGACAATAAAAAGCCATTCTCAATATATATCGAATTGCTTTTTATTTTACATCCACAATTTCAGCCTTCTTGTGCTCAAACAAGTAATCGTCCATTAAATAGTTTAATTTCCTTGCCCTATAGTAATTGCCTTTGACTCTGGCATGTAATACTTCTCGCCCATAAGATATTTCAATTGTTTCTGACTCCATGTCAAGATCTTTTTCATTTGCTTTTGGCCCATGATCATTAGCAATCACACCTTCCTCTAAAGTGATTCCCCCAAAATGAACCAGGTTATGATCATCTGTATATCTCTCAACGAATGAAATATATGGTGAAAAAACCTCTGCTCCCAGATCTTTCCCATAATTCCATTCTGTTTCAATCTTCATAGTTTCTAAATTAATTTTATACCTGACACCTCTGGAGAAACTATACTTTGCTTCCACATAATCCGGATGCTTTTTGCCTTTATAGTGATTATCAAAGCATGTAATGCTTCCTTTATTATCCACTGACACGGCGTGTTGACCGTATGTGTAATCAAAATTATAGCCGACTCCCGATAATAAATATTTATCGATGTACTCCGGATCCCACCCTTTAGGATCCGATAGGATCCAATTGATTTCATCTGTCTCAAAATCAAGATTCACCAGCGAGTCCATATGTCTCATGGAAAGCGTAATCGAGTCACTATATTGATCATACCAAACAGCATTGTTATGAGCCCAATCACGTTCTGACCAGCTACCGGATCGTCTGACCTTATTAACATCTACAATATTTTTGTAATCCAAACGTTTTAATATTTTCCCACTATCTCTATCAAAAATGATATAGGAATCCTCTTCCGTTTGAAAACCGGGCATATTCGTCAGTACTAATAATTTATTTCCTTCTAATTCCAGGAAATCATGATGGTATAAGGTTTCAATATTATAAAACACATGAATTTTGCCCATCCAATCTATTTCATATAGACCCGTAACATGATAAGGTTCCACTACTACATCCCCGCTACCGACCATGATTCTTCCATTTTTCAATTTTCTAAAATCCCAATTGAAGGATTTCTTCAGCAGCCACCGGATGTCCCCATTGGAATCGATGCCAAAGGGCAGATGATATCTGAAGTTCGTTGTAGGCGTGGCATATACCAAAAATTTATTTTCAAAAACTATCGGATCCGCCTGAAAATCTATAACAATATCCTCATCAAAATCAATGTTCTCGGTAGTAATTTTATGTGAAAAGCTTTCACCTTGATATCTGGATAGGATGACTGTTGTTGTATCATTTAAGTATAATCCGTATACAGGAAGTATATGGGTCTTTGATTTCTTAAATGTTTGAACAATATCCGCAGCTTTATTTTTTCCCTTAACCACAACCGTTATCGCCGTTTCTTCTTCGGTTGTAAAACAAACATATGCAGAAAGAGGATTGAAGCCATAGGGATCCAAGACAATAAATGGCTTCTCTATGGTATAGGTTGATTTTTTAAACTCTTTTAGGAATTCTTCTTCTTTTCTATATTGTTCTTCAACTAATATATTATGCATTTTATTTTTCACCTATATTATTTTTTATTAATTTTTCTTTAATTTCCGCTTTACTCAATATGTTTTGTAAACCTATGACTTTTGTGCCTCCGGGAAAGGTGTCCACAAATCTTTGATTGCATAGTATGAGATCATAATTTCTGGCTGCTGATCTGGCTTCATCTATAGCGCAATGGTGAATATCGGCATCAATTTCTAACTCACGAAATACTTTTTCTGCAGTCATTTTTAACATTTGTGATGAACCCATACCGGCTCCGCAACAAACCAATACTTTTAATCTACTCATTTCTTTTTCCTTTCTATACGTTATAACTCAAAATAGGTTTCTTTTTCTTTTCTATATTGAAGCTGAGGAATCAGCAGTAATCCTATTATCGCGACTCCTATACCGACAATATGAAGGTTTTTAATGATAAATCCTATGACCGGCCAAGCTGTAGCCCAATCCAGATTTCCAACATAACCGCCAAACGGCGCCATTTGGAATAAGATTATGGCCGCAGCGCTCCCTAAGACCTGCAACAAGCCGCTTGCCATGCAAAACACAATAACTGCTCTGAGTCCTCCTTTGTTATTTGCATATAAACCCAATGTGGCATTGTCATAAAATAATGGGACAAAACCGGGTATGATCATAATTGGATTTTTTGTTATGATGAGCAATGCAATTCCTATCAATTGACCGATTCCGCCAAATATAAACCCAAGCGTGATCGCATTGGATGATCCGAATCCGAAGGTTGCCGCACAGTCGACAGCAGGAACGGAGCCCTTAAGTACGGAGCCTGAGATTCCTTCAAAAGATTGGACCAACTCATTCACAAACATCCTGACTCCCGTTTTTAAGATTGTCAGATTGACCGCAAACGAGGCTGCTTTTTCAAAAATATAAAGCGGAAAACTGATATTCTCTGCAAAAGCGCCATCAACATTTCGAAGCACAGGTTCTCCTATAATGAATATGATTGCTCCGAAAAACAATCCCATAATTACTGTAGTGGAAACTGTATAATCATCTAATAGTTTAAATGGTCCGCTTAGATGAAAACCGTCAACACCCTTTTCTTTATTTCCGATTTTCCCTGCAAATCGATCAACAAACCATATGCCAAACATTTGCTGATGGCCAACAGCAAAACCGGCATTCTCTGTTAAGTCATTGGTAGCTTTCACTGTTAAGTTGGATCCGACAGCCCAATAGGTGCCGCACAGCATACCAGTAATCAATATCCCCCAAATATTCCTTAAACTCGGGACTAACAGGAATACAATCCAAGTGGCTACTGCCGCTTGTTTTACCATGATATGTCCGGTGGTGAATAATGTCCTTACTTTTGTCACTTTTCTGAATGCGACCAAGAAAACATTCCATAGAAAAGCAACTAACAAAGTGATCATAGCCATGGATAATGTTTCACCAATAGAAGCTAAGGCTGCTTCAGCGGCAGTGAATCCGAAATTGGGATCTATGACAACTGCACTGATATTCCATTTAGCCTCTATTGCCTGGATCAAAGGATTGACAGCACCAAACAGATTTTTAGCGCCCACCTGTAAGATCATATAACCGACAGCCGCCTTTATGAATCCTCCGATAATTTCATACCATTTCTTCCTGAGCAATATATAACCCACAGCAACGATCAGCCCGATAAAGATTGCCGGTCGAGAAATGACATTATTAAATATTACTGTCCAAATACTATTTAATACTTCCACTTTCCTTTTCCTCCTTAATCATTGTGAGAACGTATATCATCATCTGAATTCATGTTACTATCTTTATTATTACGTAATCAAGCAACCACAATAGATTGGGAGGTTTCTCAAAAATAAAAACCTTATTATGAAAATATTTTCATAATAAGGTTTTTGATCTATATTTTTAATCTATATATTCACTTTTTTCACACACTTTTCATCAACGATCAGTATGCTTATGAAACCTGCTTTTAAAATTGTCTCAAGAGCTTCTGATTTTTCTTCTCCATATACAACAACCACCCTTTTATTGATCTTTTTAATATCCTCTACGCTCAGCCCTATAATAGATTTTTCAATTTTTGAATCTAATGCATTTCCATGTTTATCAAAAAAATGGCCAATATAAGACGCCACCGGCTTTTTATCAAATATGTTCTTCATATAGGAAGTTTTGAGATACTCGGTATATATTTTGGAATTGTCATATGCCGGAACACCTAATGATGATATAAGTAAATCTGCTTTTTTAGCGATCTTTAAGGCATTCACAATAATCAGCTCATTCATAAGATAATCTCTGACCTCTTCATTAAAAACATAAAGCGGTGAATAGATTAAATTAAAATTAGAAGAAAATTTGTTGGACAAAGCCAAGATTAAATTCGGGGAATCGTATATATATTCAGCACCTATTCCAGCGCTTCCCTTAACCTGACTAAAAGTCAGATTGTTCACCAGCTTGAAATCTAATTTGGAACACACATTATGCACTGTTTTCCCTGAGGAAACGCCTATAATAATATTATCCCTTATATAGGAATCTATATACTTTGCTGCATAATTACATATCTGATCAAAGCCAAAATGTTCTCCTGTCTGCAGAACATGGCAATCCTGCAGATGAAATTTATTTTTTAGTTTTTCCTCTAAATCAGAACACCTTTTATTAGGCAAATTGATTTTGATTTCAACAATCCCTGAATCTATCCCCTTTTGAATCATTCGGCTGACTTTTGAACGAGACAAAAATAATTCTTCAGCAATTTGATCCTGAGAATAATGCAAATTGTAATACATGTTGGCAACTTCAGCAATTAACATATCGTCATTATTCATTATCTACCCCTATAAAACACAAAAATTCATTTGCTTCTTTCGATCTTATACATATGCTCAGGTCTTATCAAAGTAAGAATTCATCTGTTTTTCTCAGCCTTTGACAATTATTCTCTTCTTACAACGCACTCTGCATAATCTTCTTCATGGGCTTACACTCCCCCATGATCTTGCCGATTTTTCTTGATCATAAACATCCTTCAATACGGAATCCGATTGTCTGAATATGGAGTCAATACCCGAATCACTTTCCATATCAATCGCTTTTTTTACAATTTTCTCAATTTGCAAATCGGTGAACTGTGAGGAGACTTCATGCTTTTCTATAAGAAATTCTAAAAAACTTATTTTTAAGCTGCTGTCGTAGTTGCCCTCCAGGATTTCTTTCTTGATCTTTTCGTTGTCTTTTTCATCAAGATATTCGGAATAAACGGCTTCTGCAACATCATCTCTCTTCAAAAGCTCATCAAGAGGGTCAAATCTTTTCCTTATCGTTTCGATACCGTCTTCCACCGTATGAAACGCATACACATCCCCTATAAAAGGATACTCTAAAACCAGCGCAAGCAGATCCCTTGTGTTGAGAGATGCCACTTGCTCTCGGGGGATATTCAGTTTTTCCTGCAATTCATAAGCATGATAGCTGCTCCATTCCGGTGATTCCGGAGTCAGCGGATATTCATACTCAAAGCTGCCCTTTGTTTGAGCAGCATTTGGAATCGCAAGCATGATCAATACCGACAATACGATCGCTGAAAAAAATTTTTTCATTGTTGAACGCCTCCTTTCATACGCCTGAATTCGTTGATTTTTATCAAAATCCGCACCTCCGGCTTGAATCGGATGTGCGGATTTTCAACCGGAAAACAAAACATTCCCTTTGTTTTCATCATAACATGATTTTTAATCAATTCGAACTATATTTATTCAAAAAATGGCGAGTTGTAAAATCAAATGCCGGAAAATTCAATAGAATAAAATGCATTTTTTGCGCTACGAAACACATATTTACCGGCCGATCACAAAAAATGCTTTCAAAGTAACAGCAAAGAACTCAAAACGATGTATGGAAAAAACGTGCCATGAGCGCCCTTTTCCATACTCTGATTTCTCGATACAAGATGTATCCTGTCCCCATTCACACCGATGATCCTCCAAAGCAAAAATCATCGCTATTCTGAATAAGTTTTTGAAAAGTTCTTGAAGATCATGGTAGTATGTCAGGTATCTGAAATCCAAATTCAGAAATTTTCTCACTAAGGAGATAGCGTGTTACAAATCCAAAATATATCGAAAACTTATAAAACGGGAAGCCTCGTCCAGATCGCATTGGATCAGGTCAGCTTGACGTTGCGCGACAATGAATTTGTTTCCATTCTGGGACCGAGCGGCTCGGGGAAAACTACACTTTTAAATATCATCGGCGGATTGGATCGTTACGACACCGGAGATCTGATCGTCAACGGTATTTCCACAAAAAATTACAATGACAGGGATTGGGATTCGTATCGTAACCATGCGATCGGATTTGTTTTTCAAAGCTACAATCTCATTCCTCACCAATCCATACTCGCAAATGTGGAGCTCGCCTTGACAATTTCCGGAGTCTCACGCAAGGAAAGACGGGAAAAAGCCACACTCATGTTGAAAAAAGTAGGTTTGGAAGATCATTTGCATAAAAGGCCGAATCAGCTTTCCGGTGGACAAATGCAGCGTGTTGCCATTGCACGAGCGCTCGTGAACGATCCGGAAATCCTGCTCGCAGATGAGCCCACGGGGGCACTGGATACCGAAACAAGTGTTCAAATCATGGAACTCCTTCGCGAGGTTGCCAAGGATCGACTTGTCGTGATGGTAACGCATAATCCGGAACTGGCAGAAGAATACTCCACTCGCATCGTCCGATTACGAGACGGAAAGATCATAGGAGACAGCAATCCGGCGGATCTCGATACGGAAAATATGAAAGCACAGCATAAAAATATGGGAAAGGCAAGGATGTCCTTTTTCACTTCTTTGATGCTCAGCTTCAACAATTTGCGAACTAAAAAAGGGAGAACCTTTTTGACTGCCTTTGCCGGCTCCATCGGTATTATCGGTATTGCGCTGATCCTTGCCCTGTCTAACGGCGTGAATCAATATATTGCAGATATTCAAAGAGACACTATGACCTCCTATCCCATCACCATCAGTGCCGAAGAGCTCGATCTCGCCGGCGTCATGGAACGCGGCAAGCCGGAAAACACGCAGGATGCCTCGGAAGAAATCTCAGAAAATCGATCCGAAATCCATATGGATTATCGTGATATCGAATCGAGCAAGTCGATTGCTTCCAACATCAAAAAAAACAATTTATCCACTTTCAAAAATTATCTCGACGACCCCAATAGTGAGATCCGGCGATATTTGGGGGAAAATGGCGTCGTTTATACGTATGATGTGAATTTTGATGTCTATTCTTACAATGCGGAAGACAAGCTCATCAATACGGACGCCGATACCGACACGGACGCCGATACCGACAAAATCGCGGAAAGCTCCGTCGCTATTTCATTCGGTCCGGCTTCCGGCGGAATGAATGCCATGAACACTGCAAATCGCAATTCTTCCGGCGCCAAAAATTTCTCGGAACTGATGGCAGGAACCGGAAAAGATACCGTAAGCCCTGTAATCCGGGACAAGTATGAGGTTCTCTATGGCAGTTGGCCCCGAAACTATGACGAGGTCGTCCTCGTACTGGACAAGAATAACGCTGTTCCATCAGGTATTTTATATCAATTGGGTTTCATTACGGAAAAAGAATACCTCGATATGACAGATCAAATTCAAGAAGGACAAAAACTTGAGGATCGCGCGTGGAGTTATGAAGAGATGGCAGGACATACTTTCTACCTTGTTCCTGCTTCGGATCAATATGAAGAAAAGGAAAATGGCACTTTTTCCTATATCGGAGGGGACAGCTTTGAAGGCAAACGTCTCTTGGAAAATGCTGTAAAATTAAAAATTGCAGGGGTGATCCGTCCTGTGGACGATGCAAAACATGCCAATATTTCCACCGCAATCGCCTATACCTCCCAGCTGACCGATTATCTGATCGATCACACGAACCGGAGTCCTGTAGTTATGGCGCAGGAAAACACCCCCGAAGTCAATGTCCTCAATGGTATGAAATTTGAGGCGCCAAATGATTCGGATAAAATCGCCGATGCAAAGGAATATATTGCAAAGCTCGGAGTTTCTGATAAGGCGTCCCTCTATCAAATGATCCTTTACTATAGTATGCAGAATGCAGAGTCGAATGATCCGCCATCAGAAAATGCTGCGCCGGATATCAGCATGGGGGCAGGCGCTATGAATATGGACGAAGCTTCACTCGCCTCCGCTATGGATCAATGGGTTGCAAACTCACCCGATGATCAAATCCTGCTCTCGATTTATGACGGTTATATTCAAGGAACGTCCTACGAAGAAAATATGAAAAAATTTGGAAAAGTCAACTACGACAATCCGCAGTCCATCAGCATTTACACGGATAGTTTCGAGGATAAAGAAGCTGTCTCAAAGAGCATTGAAAATTACAATAAAACCGTTGGGGAGGAGAATCAGATCACCTATACCGACTATGTTGCATTGCTCACCAATTCGGTCACTTCCATTGTCGATGTGATTTCCTATGTGCTCATTGCTTTTGTTGCGGTATCTCTGATCGTTTCTTCCATTATGATCGGCATCATCACACATATTTCTGTTCTGGAACGCACGAAGGAAATTGGAATCCTGCGTGCTTTAGGCGCTTCCAAGAGAAATATCTCCCAGGTATTTAATGCGGAAACCTTTATTATCGGTTTCTTCGCCGGATTGCTTGGCATTGGAATTTCCGCATTGCTCACCATTCCCATCAATTCCATTCTGCAAAATCTCATTCAATCGAAAGGCCTTACTATAGCGATTCCTGCCATGTCCGCCATCTTTCTTGTTGTACTCAGCATGGCGATCACGCTTCTTGGCGGTTTACTTCCCGCAAAGAAAGCGGCAAAGAAGGATCCTGTGATTGCACTGAGAACCGAATAACGCTATTCAAATAAAGAAGAGACGGTGAAACCGTCTCTTCTTTGGACTTTTCGGTCATTTTCCAGAAGCGTCTTCGTCATCATTTTGGAGACCTCTCACCTCACCTTGTGCAGCGCTATCAAAATTGGAAGGCATTTCCATGCTACCGCCTCCATGGAATAATGATTGCGTTCCAAAATCGTCACAAAAACTTTCGACAAGTTTTTTTTCCTTCTTCCAATAAAAATTGTATTCTTTTATTTTTCAATTATTGTGCCCGGCCTTCTTCAAATTTACTAAAAAAAGAGAAACGAAATTCGCTTCTCTTTCTACGTTTATGCTATATTTTGATCCTGGTTTCTTAGCCCCAAAGCTCTCGTAAACGCAGGATATCTTCCACAACCTCTTTCTCTCGTCCACTGTATCCGCGCTGATATTCGATCACAAGATCTGCGCCGGGCGTCTTTTCCTGAAAAATCGGAAGCAAATGATAGTAGTCCGGCGTGTTCTGAAAAATCCGATGATGGAAATCGTGAACGCCGTCATTCGAGTGCAAGTGATAGGATTGAATTGAATCCGACAATTCTCCGACCAGATTCTCAATATCCCATCCATTGGCATTCGCGTGCCCTACATCAATGAGCACCCCTCCACCAGTTTGCTTTGCCTCAGCAATAAATTCCTCCTCAGAAAATAGAACATTGTTGAGCACCGCTACTCCTGTATTTTCAATGAGAATCGGCGCCGGTGATGTCTGCCGATACCTTTGCAGATTCTCCCGGGCAATCTTCTTCATCTTTTGAGCATTCCCAATCCGGCTGTTGTTATAATGAAACACCATGTACTTGGGACGCATGGACTTGGCATAAGAAAAGGCGAGCCGCATCTGTCGTTCTGTCTCAGCTTCTGCCGAAGATCCATGAGGCGCAGCATGATCGGTTTCATAATATGGCTCATGAAAAGTCAAAGGATACTTGAGAAAATCGGGCATCAAATGCTGCAATTCCTTTTCAAATTCGGGATCATGAAAAAGCGGAAAAAGCTCGATACCGATATCCGAGACGGCTTCAACAATTGAAAACACTTTCTGTAAATCTCTTGTATGATACATATTTGTACTTACGTAGATCATGATTTCTCCTATAAATAGCGAATGTTTTCCTCAGTGTCTCGATTGAAAAGCTTCATATGTTCCTGTGGAAAATGGATGTGGATCACATCGCCCACACGATAATTGTGTCTTCCCGTAATGATCGTATGCTCTTTCCCCTGTACCCGGAAAGAAAGCGACACTCTTGAGCCATAATCCTCCAAATAATCGATCACCACATCGAGTGTATCCGGAGCAAATTCCTCCCGAATCTCCATTCGCTCCGGACGGATGCCCAAGATCAAATCGGATCCGCTCTTTTCTAAATAACTTCGCATTTCTCCGTCAATGGGAAGATGTGTAGAGGTCTCTTCCATATGAAGAGATCCATCCTGAAAAACCGCTCGGAAAAGATTCATCGGCGGAGCACCGATAAAGCGGGCAGTAAATAGGTTTTTCGGATTGTGATATACCTCATCCGGCGTACCGATCATCTGCACATCGCCGCCATTCATTACAACGATGCGATCCGCCACCGTCATGGCCTCCGTCTGGTCATGCGTCACATAAACCATGGTCATATGGAATTTTTCATGCAGACGTACCAGCTCCTGTCGCGCACGCATACGCAGCTGCGCATCCAGATTGGAGAGCGGCTCGTCAAGGAGAAGATAGTCCGTATTTTTGACAACGGCACGCGCCAACGCGACACGCTGGCGTTGTCCTCCCGAGAGATCACGCGGCTTTCGATTCTCCAATCCCTGCAATTCCAGCATCTCTATGGCAAGACGATTTCTTTGCTCGATCTCGTCTTTGCTCACTTTATTGACACGAAGACCATATGATAAATTCTGCCATACCGTCATGTGCGGATAGAGTGCATAATTTTGAAATACCATGGCGATATTTCTTTCTCCTCCGGGGATATCATTGACTACTTTCTCATTCATACGGAGAGTACCTGATGTAATGCTTTCCAGTCCGGCAATGATTCGCAGTGTTGTAGATTTGCCACAGCCCGACGGCCCTAATAAAATCATTCTCTCTCCCGGATGGACGGACAGATTCATCGAATTGAGCACATTGATCTTTCCATCATAGGATTTTGTTACATTCTGAAATTCAATTTCTTTCATCTTTTCCTCATTTCAAGCCCGACTGCACATAAGTACGTATGATTTGTCTCTGGAATGCTAAATATAAAAGGAGCGGAATCACCATGGTAATCACAGAAACCGCCATGGCAATGGGAAAATCCGTGCCTCCCTCTGCCGAAATAAACATCTGCAGCGCCAACGAAAGTGTATAGTTTTCTTTGGATTTCAGAATCAATACCGGCCACACAAATTCATTCCACGAATTGATAAAAAACATAGCTCCTGTGGAGATTAACGACGGCTGAACCAGTGGAAGAATAATATCCCGAAGAATCGCGCCATCTTTCACATTATCCACACGAGCAACCTCGATCAGCGACTTTGGAATACTCCGCATGCTTTGCCTCAAAAGAAAAATCCCAAGCACATCCGCCAGCTGCGGGAGCATAACACCCCAACCGCTGTCCAGAAGATTCCATTGAGAAATCAAGAGATAATTCGGAATCATGGTGACAGTAAAAGGAATGAACATGGTAGTGAGCATAATAAAATACATCGTATTGCGCATACGAAAATCGTAAAAAACCAATGCATATGCACAAAGCACCGACGTCAACAGCTTTACCACCGTAACTACCGTAGCAATGAAAAAGGTATTTCCAATAATTCGAAGAATGGGAAGCCTTTCCGCTACATAACGAAAGTTATCAAAGGTCAATTCTCTCGGGATCAGAGATAGGATATTGTTATAGCTCTCCTCGACAGTCTTGAGCGAATTCGAGATTGCAAAGGCAATGGGAAAGAGGAAAATCAGCAGTATGACAATGAAAACTCCATGAAGCAGCCATTGCTTTTTGTTAATTTTCATAATAGATGCCTCTTTCTACAAAGTGAACCTCCAATGCCAAAAGGATGATAAATATAGAAAGCGTCACAATGGATATCGCCGAGGACACTCCGGTTTGATACAAAGTGAAGGCTTCATGATACGAATGATAGATCATATTGGAAGTTCCATAATTCGGACCTCCTTGGGTCAGTACCTTGATCGGTGTGAATACAAATTGCAGTCCCTGCACAATGCTCGTAATAAAAACAAAAACGCCCGTTGCTGAGCTCATCGGAAGTACAAAATCCGCAAAAAGCCTGGCGGATGAAATACCTTCCAGTTTTGCTGCCTCAATGACACTTCCATCCACACCTAAAATACCGCCTAAAAGGACGATAAAGTTATATCCGAAGCTTTTCCACGTAGTAATTATGCTGAGGACCACGATCCCCCATCCGGATGTTTTCGTCCAAACCGGAAGCGTAATTCCAAACACTTTGAGAATGAGCGCCAACGGTCCCGAAACAGGATTCAATATCCATAAATACAGAATGGAGCTGATTACCAGGGAAATGACGGACGGCAAAAAGAATCCGGATCGATAGAATCCTCGTCCTTTCTTTAATATATGCGCGAGTACAAAGGAAAGAATGTATGGAAGAATAAAGCTCATCACCACAAGTAAGAGAAGATAGAGCATTGTATTTCCCATCACGCGGCGTATGGTAGGATCCGTAAATACCTTGATATAGTTAGCAAAGCCGACAAAAGCCTTTGTCGGCTTTACCATATTCCAATCAAAAAAGCTAAGATAAAATGTGTATATTAGCGGCCAAAATACAAAGATCACAAAGGAGATCAGTGCCGGCGCCATCAGCACATAGGGTTTCCATCGCTTCATGCTTCGCCTACTTCAACAATTCATTGATCGCATTCTGCGTCTCTTTCATCGCTGTAGCCGCATCTTTTTCTCCGCCGAGAATGGCATCGCGCATGTCCAAAAGAAGCTGTTCTGCCTGAAGCCCCGCATCTCCCGGAAAAGAGGCCCACGACACCAATTTATCCATTTGTGTGATGGCCGGAATCATCATCTTGTTTTCTTCCAAAAATCCCTTAAGCCCATCTTCTGCCGTATCCACACCGATGGCCGGCGGCACATACCCTGTTCCAATCGTCCACGCTGCCAGCGAAGCATTTTCATAAAGGAATTTTTCAAAGGTCCATGCCGCTTTTTGTTCTTTTTCATCCGTGGCAGTGATCGCCAGAAAGCATCCGCCGGCAGGAAGAGCCTGTGTTCTATCTCCAAAAGAAGGGCTTACCACAGCAGCCACTTCAAATTGCGCACCTTTTTGGATGGATGCACGGCGTGCAATGGTTGTATAAAGCATTGCCGTTGATCCGTCGATAAAGGATTGCACTCCCTCATCCCAAGATATATGGAGCGCGGACTGATCCTGATTGACCATATCCGCATAAAGCTGCATGGCTTCCACGCCCTCCGGTGAGTTGAAGCTTGCCTTACCATCGGTAATCATCCTTCCGCCATTGGATTCGAGAATTGCCTGCTGTCCCCAGAAATCAGCCGGTTCCTGCACATACAGCCCGTATTTTCCGGTCTTTTCCTTGATTGTTTTCGCAAAATCACGAACCTCTTGCCAAGTTTTGGGACCATTTTCATCTACGCCCGCTTCTTTCAACAAGTCTTTATTGATATAGAGCACCGGAGTCGAGAGTGAATACGGAAGTCCAACCTGCTCGTCCTTACTATTTTTAGCAAGAGAAAGTACATTCGGCAAAAATGTTTTGCTCAAATAATCCGCATTTTCGGAATCATATTTTTGAATGGCCTCTTCCGGTCCCAAATAAGCAAAATTATTCGAAAAATAATCTAAAAATGCCCAGCCTACCTGGACGATCGCCGGCGACTTTCCTGCAGCCTGCTCCGCTTGCAAATTTTGCATCAGTCCCTTATACATATCCGGATTATAGCGTGCCGTTACGTGAATCTCATCTTGGCTATCATTAAATTTTTTCACAAGCTCCTCTACCGTAACTCCGCCCTGCGTCTCCGCATTGACATGCCAATATTCGATCTCCACCTTTTTTCCCGTCGTCTGTGAGGCGCTTTGTAAGCTTCCATTTGTGCTTGTTCCCGACGATGCCGGATTTGAAGAGGAATTGCTTCCGCATGCTGTCAAAAACAGTGACATCGCCAGCATGCCACCAACAATTTTTTTCCAAGTCTTTTTCATATACACTCCTTCATTTCCATACTTTATGATCACCGTCACCGATGATCTATACGATATCGATTGTACGTAGGGCGCGTTAAATCGAAAAAAGTGATATGTAAAAAAATGGTAAAAAATTACGATCTCAATTTTGCATAAAAAAAACTGCCCTATCTCAAAGACAGGGCAGAAAAGCTTCGATTTTTATCTGTGGGCAAGCTGGCCATCCAAAATATAGAGCCCGCCCCAATTGCCATGGATACGATCCAGACGGTTGACGAGCTTGGTAAAGGTCTCATGCTCTTCCATCTGTTCCGTCACATACCACTGCAGCAGAATCTCAACGGCCTCATTTTTTTCGGCCTTCGCCTGTTCCATGAGATCGAGGATATGAGATGTTACGACCTTTTCATGCTCCAGGGCCTGCGCAAAGACGTCACGAATATCCTGAAACTCTTGCTGCCCGGGATTGAGCGCACGGAATTTCAGGGTCTCCCCGGCCTGCTCTAAAAATGCCGCCATTTTCTCCGCATGCTCAACCTCTTCCTCAACCTGCTTCTTCATAAAATGAGCCATGCCGTCCATTCCCTCGGCGGAAAGGTATGCCTGCATAGTACGGTAAATATATGCGGATTCCAATTCAAAATTCATCTGTTCATTCAATGCCTCGAAAAGCTTCATGATTATCTCCTTAAGTGTTCAGATTTCCTTCGTGATCCTACAGCACAATTGTTGCCGGTTGAAGGACTCATGATTCATGTTACCCTTCTCCCGAAGAATAACACCGATTCTGATGTTTTTTATAAAATCTGCGTTGCAATCCAATACATAAACGGCAAAGTAAAAACCGATGCCAAGGTTGAACTCACTACGACCTGTGAGGCGTGATATGGGTTCTTGTCGGAAATGCTGGCCTGGAGCATGGTATTTACAGCAGCAGGGCAGCCCCAGGCAATCACCATGGAAAGCTGAAAAATGCGGGGACCGAAAGGAAAGAGCTTGAGCGCTCCAATGACAATCATCGGCAGAAGCAAAAGGCGTACCGCCGATGCGGCCCATGCCATGGAATCGGTAAACAGGTTTTGAAGCGGCGCATCCGCAACAAATGTTCCCAGCAAAATCATAGCCAGCGGGGAATTGAAGGAAACGATGGATTGTACCGATTTTTTGAGAACGGAAGGAATTGGAATCGGCAGCAGATAAAAAAACAGGCCAAAGAAAAATCCAAGGGTTGCAGGGTTTTTGAATAAATCCCACAGAGAATGCTTTTTTCCCTTTTCTCCGATGATGACATCTCCATAGGCACGGATAATGACATTGGAGATCATGATGGCCGGCGCCACATAAAAAACGGCTTTTTCACCCAAAATCGCCATCACCAGCGGTACGCCGACAAATCCCTTATTGCCGAAGCTGACTGCAAAACGCTCCACAGCGTGATCCGCATCGAAAAGAAGAAAAGCTACCGCGATAAAAATAAGCTGAATGATCAAACTGAATATACATATCATTGCGATTTCTTTCGCCTCTTGAGGATCATAGGGTCGCAACAGCGAATCCACGATCAAAATCGGCAACACGACAATGACTAAAAATCGGCTCAAATCCCGGGAGGTTTCTTTATGAAGAATATTGAACTTACGCAGCAAATATCCCATAACCCCCAAAATAAAAAAAGTGCTTAACTGCTCGAAAAAAGCAAAAGCCATGCAATTCCCCTCATTTCTAACAGAATATCGACAACGCTTCTTCGATATCCCTGACCGTTTTCTCTATTCTACAACAAAATATGCATTTTTTCCCAACAGAACAGAGACTTTCGTGACGAATTCGTTTTCAAGCATTCGAATGTCCCGCCTTGTCATGCTGAGAAAAGTCCAATTTCAAAAAAACATGCCGTGAAATCTCTTTGAAGACAAAACCCTACATTTTCAGTATCCATTCTTTTGTTCCTGATAAAACATAGAATCGTTCGGTTTATGCTGAATTCCTACTAAAAAAATCTTTTTTCTATAGGTGTTGAAAGTCTAAGGGTTTTGATTTACAATTGAAAAAAGAAAGACCAATGCTTTCGTTAAGGTGTTTGGAAGGAAAACGTTTGTTTTCAGACGTAGGCTCCAACGAACTGGATCGTGTTATGGAAACCAAGGAGGAAAACATGTCATTTACCGTTACAAAAGAACACGAAGCCCTTCGTAAAGTCGTTCGCGATTTTGCGGAAAAGGAAGTCGCTCCCATCGCGCTTCGCTTGGATCAGAACGATGAATTTCCAAGAGAAGTTGTCAAGAAAATGGGTAAACTGGGGCTCCTGGGCATTCCCTTTGAAAAAGAATATGGCGGACAGGGATTGGACACCATCAGCTATGCCATCACCGTTGAGGAGCTTTCTCGCGTTGACGGCGGCGTGGGTGTTATTTGCTCGGCGCATACCTCGCTCGGCTCTTGGCCGATTTGGGCATTCGGAACGGAAGAGCAAAAGAAAAAATATCTTGTTCCGCTCGCAAAGGGCGAAAAACTGGGTGCATTCGGCTTAACCGAAGAAAACGCCGGCTCTGATGCCAGCGGCACGGAAACCACCGCTGTTTTAGAGGGTGATCACTATGTGCTGAACGGTGAGAAAATCTTCATCACAAACGGTTTGGAGGCAGATACATATGTTGTATTTGCGGTAACGAGTCCGGAAAAGGGGACACACGGCATTTCCGCGTTCATTGTGGAAAAAGGATGGGAAGGATTCACATTCCCCGCTCAATACAATAAGCTCGGAATTCGTTCCTCCATCACCTCGCAGCTCAGCTTCAAAAATGTAATCGTTCCGAAGGAAAATCTCCTCGGCAAAGAAGGTGAGGGCTTTAAGATTGCCATGGCTACTTTGGATGGCGGGCGTATCGGCATCGCTTCTCAGGCATTGGGCATTGCTCAGGGCGCATTCGAGGCTGCTCTTTCATATTCCCGTGAACGTGTCCAATTCGAGGCTCCCATCGCTGCAAACCAGGGCATCAGCTTCAAGATTGCGGATATGGCAACACATATCGAAGCCTCCCGCTGGCTCATTTATAATGCTGCACAGCTGAAAACCGAGCATGCAAAATACGGCAAGGAAGCAGCAATGGCGAAAATGTTCGCATCGGATACAGCTTCCTGGGTCACCAACGAAGCATTGCAGATTCATGGCGGATCCGGCTTCATCAAAGGAACCCTGGTGGAGCGCGCTTTCCGCGATGCCAAGATCACACAAATTTATGAAGGCACCAACGAGGTTATGCGCATTGTCATCGCCTCCTACATCATCGGCAAAATCAAGAGCAACCACCGTGCATCGGCCACGACCGCAAAGGCAGCCGGAAAGAAGGGCGGCATCACAGGTCCTCGCAAGAATATCAAGTTTGAGGGAACCCCTGAAGAACAGGTTCAGCAGCTTGTGGATGCGCTCAAGAAGGATGGCTACCAATTCGACATTACCGTGGATCCCTATGCTCCTGTTACCGATGTTGAGCGTCTCGTATCCGCCGGCCAGGGCATCGGCCCCAAAGAAAATCTGAAGCTCATTGAAGATCTGGCAAAGGCCGTTGGCGGCGCGGTATCATCCTCACGTCCTGTGGCTGAAAATCTCGGATACCTTCCGATCGAGCGTTACATCGGTATGTCGGGTCAGAAGTTTAAGGGCAACCTTTACTTTGCAGTCGGCATCTCCGGTGCAGGTCAGCACCTGCGCGGGATCAAGGATGCCGCTACCATTGTGGCAATCAACACCGATGAAAGCGCACCGATCTTTGCAAATGCGGATTACGGCATCGTAGGAGATGCCAATGTCATTCTTCCTCTGTTGACCAAAGCTCTCGATCAAGGTCAGGAACGCCATGAAGCCGGCGAATTTGAAAAGAAAAAGCGCAATGTTCCGCAGCAGCCGCGCACAACCACCGGCATCTATGTATGCAACGGCTGCGGATTCGAATATGATCCGCTCGTAGGCGACGAGGAATCGGATGTGGCCGCCGGCACTCCATTTGATCAGATTCCGGATACCTATCTCTGCCCGAAGTGCGGCGACCCGAAATCCGGATTTATCCCGGCAGAAGTTTAATTGGACGAGAGCATAAGGAGGATTAAACATGTATAACGTTCGTGAAGTTGTCAAAGATCTCTACTGGATTGGTGTGAATGATCATCGCACCCATCTCTTCGAGAATATTCATCCGATTCCGGAAGGCGTCAGCTACAACTCCTACGTCCTATTGGACCCGGAAAAAACCGTTTTGTTTGACACCGTCGACTGGGGCGCTGCACCGCAATTCCTGCAGAACCTCGAGCATTGCCTGAACGGTCGCCCATTGGATTATGTCATCATTAATCACTGGGAGCCGGATCATGCCGCAACCTTCGGCGAGGTCATGCTTCGCTACCCGAATGCTCAGGTTGTCTCAACGGAAAAGGGCTTCTACTTTATGACTCAGTTCGGTTATTCTGCAGAAAACCGCATCACTGTCGCTACCGGCGATACGCTGACAATCGGTTCTCATACCTTTGCATTCGTCCAGATGCCCATGGTACACTGGCCGGAGCCGATGGCTACCTTGGATACCACCAACGGAGTTCTGTTCTCCGCAGACGCATTCGGTTCTTTCAAGGCCCTGGACGGCCACCTGTTCGATGACGAAGTAAACTGGGATCGCGATTATCTCTCTGAAGGACGCCGTTATCTCGTCAATATCGTCGGCAAATACGGTCCCTATGTTCAAGCTGTACTCAAGGTTGCCGGCACACTTCCCATCAAGGTTCTCGCACCGCTTCATGGTGTCATCTGGAGAAAGGATTTGGGATATATCATCAATAAATATGACCTCTGGTCACGCTATGAGCCGGAGGATAACGGCGTTATGATCGCATATGCTTCCATGTATGGTCATACCGAATCCGCCGCTCAGCTGCTTGCTTCTGAAATCGTGAAGCGCGGAGTCACCGATGTCACCGTTTGGGATGTTTCCTCCACACATGTCTCCTACCTCATTTCCGAGGCATTCCGTGTAGGACACATCATCCTTGCATGCCCGACCTACAACCTGGGTGTGTATCCTCCGATGAAGGATTTCATCAATGATATGGTCGCTTTGAATCTGCAAAAGCGTGTCATCGGAATCATGGAGAACGGAACATGGGCACCGAACTCTGCAACCGAAATGAAGAAGCTCATCGATCAGATGTTCGAAATGTTCTATCTGGATACAGAGGTTTCGTTCATGTCCGAGCTGACGGAAACCACGGCAAAGGACGTCTATGCATTAGCGGATGCCGTTGTGGAATCCGTGAAGAAGCACGAGAAATAAACCTGAAAAACACACCGAACACCCTATCAAAAGCAAAAAGATGGATCGCCCGAGAGGGCAATCCATCTTTTTGCTTTTCATCTCACCCCATGCCGGACTTTCCGAGCCTTCCTCCTCTAAGGCATGTCGAGCTCCTTCAATTCTTTTTTTCCCGTCAGCTATAAGCTGTTGACGGTCCCGACAAATATCGGGTCTCCCTCATCATTGACGATGACATACAAGAACGGGCGATCCAGGCGAAACTCAATGCTTTCTTCCTTTACGGGCGCTGCCGTTGCGACAACCCGGATTTGGGTAAAAGCGGCCGCCTCTACCCCGGTTTCGTTGACATGCGCTCCGGCGGAATGCTGAAACTCGGATACAATAAGCGGAGAATCACTCTGTACCATGGAAGAGAAATCCGCATTCCCCTCTTGAAATATTTTTTCCACACCGATCTTCTTCATCGCATCCATCATGTTCAAATCTGCCGTCACATCAAATTTGGGGAGCACAAGCCGGATACTTGCACTCTTTTGCTTTCCCTTGTCCGGAGAAAAA
>JALFST010000005.1 GCA_022779285.1 Peptoniphilaceae bacterium | reverse complement strand
TGCCGGCCTGTCTGTCGATTTCCTCAAAATACTGCTGTGCGAGATAGCTCCCTGTGAGCTTAGCCTCCGCATCGCCGAGCGCAATGAGCTCCAATTCCATTTCATGGTGAAGCAGTTCGGCGCGGCTCATACGCAATCGAAGGTTATATCTTCGTAGCATTT
Source organism: Peptoniphilaceae bacterium (assembly GCA_022779285.1). Lineage (GTDB taxonomy): Bacteria > Bacillota > Clostridia > Tissierellales > Peptoniphilaceae > JALFST01. The sequence goes on along the minus strand of JALFST010000005.1, from coordinate 21,480 downwards.
CATTCGCAATTTCCGAAAAATTCTTTTCTTTCACATATTTCTTTGCTTTTGCGGCGAGAGCCTTCACGTCGGTTTTGGCCGCGCGAGCAAGGGCTTCATCATAGCTGATTCCCTCTACTGTTGCATATCTTCCCAGCCATCTTGCCATATCGTCCTCGATCTGTCTCATGGACTCGCGATAAAGCTTTCTCATCTCTTCCACAAACTGCTCATCGCTTTGAATCCGAGAAGCGATATATTCTTTTTCTCGTGTCCGGTTATATGCTTTTTCGCGCTCTTCTCCCTTGCTCATGATTCCTCCCGATCTTCAGTAACATCATGCAGCACGGAGGAATTGCTCTCGTCCTCAATTCGTGCCATTTCCGCCTTGACATCGGGGACGACGGACAAGGTTCTCAGCACGGTTTCATCAGACACAATCCCTTGCAAAGCGCGGGCGTTTTGTGCCTCCTCCGTAAGGTTGGTTGGAATATTGCGTGTAAAAACATAGTCAATGCTGATAAGGTCCTCCGGCTGCAGCTTTCCCGCAGGAGAGCGGGCAATCAGATCGAAGCGCTGATGAAAGCCCTTGGAGAATTTCCGCTCTTTCGTATTCGCAAGATTGCTCATGCTTTGCAGCTTATATTTGAGGGCGATGCCGGAGCTGGTGGCAAACTGATCATCGTTGATGTTCGCAACCATGGAGATCGCGAAAATCTGTTTTTCCAGACGATTCAACAAATTCTCCTGTGTGGCATCCGCATTCGGCTTTTCCATAAACTCGACCACAATGTGTTCTGAATCCGCCCCGGAGAGGTTAATGATCCTATGATCGCGAATCGAACGCAGCGTCTGCTCATCCAGATCTGCTCCAAGAATTTTCATATAGGCATCGGAAAAGTAATCCACGTCATTCGCTTTCTCGCTCATCGCCTGATCATAGGACTTGATCAAGGTTTCAACAAATTCAAAAGCTCCGATGCGTTCCTCATTTTCCACATACTCCACGAGAGGAACGGCCCCAAAATAGTGCTCGATTTCCGATTCAATGCGTACACCGTCGCTATCGATCACGAAATAATAGATCTTTTCTTCATCGGAATACGTTCCGCGAATCACATTGTCTTTGAGAACTTGATAACGCACGCCATAGCGAGCGTGCTGCCGAATCGATGTGTCATAGACAAGAAAACACTCCATCGGCGATAGATTTGTGATTCCGATTTGTCCTTCTTCATCGATAAAAAGAAGCTCATAAGCATGGCCATAAATGCTCGATTTTTTTGCTAAATCCGCGTTGTTGTCATCAAGTGCGTTGTATGTTTCCAAGAATTGGATATAGTCACTGACGGACGCTTTGTCGCTCACAGTTCGAACGGGGACCCCGATAAAGTAGCCGTTAAAGGTGTCCACAATGTATCTGGCATAATTGACCACCAGACGATTGTCCGGCTTATAATCCGCCTTCGCTTGCTTCGTTAAAATCGGGTGCCGCCCTGTGTATAAGTCCAATAACTCCTGATACCGTACACAAAGACGGCGATGACGATCAATGAATGTGCGTAACGTATCCAATGTCCATGCTTCGCCGTCATCCAGCTCAAACACTTTTTCAATTGGCTGCATATTTCCCTCCCTACAGTGAATGCCGCAATAAATTCACCTTCACCGTCCTCGGCTTTCGCCATCCTTCTACGCCGTACCGAAGCGCGGCCATTGCATCATCAAAAAAGGCAACCGGCTCGTCTAAATACTCGCCGATTACCTCATCTCGTTTCCATTTCCACTGGCTGATTTCCTTGATCGTATTTGTGCAGGTATGATCAATATAAATCTGTCGCTGCTTCAGCCAGTCGATCTGTGTTGCCTGATATTTTTTCTCTGTTGTCTTTTCTTTCTTGACCGGCATCGCCTGATAGCCTGCCTTGCGCCACATTCGAATACGATCCGGCTCCGCGCTGTCACACCATAGAGAAACGGTCTTCGGAAACTGTCCCTCCGCCATGCGGATAATCTCATCCGTATCTTTCTCGTATACATACAACTCTCGGAGGACGTAAAGATCACCATCTTTCATGCCCAAAAGCAAAAGCGCATTTGCATGATTGAACCCAAAGTCCTGCCCCAGTGCGATATCGTCATAATCCGCCATCGTCTGATTGCATTCGGCTACCTGCCAATTGGTCAAAATCAGTCCGCCAACCTCCCCCCAATTTCCAAGTCCATAAATACGATAGCCGTCAGGGTCAATCCGCTTTCTACGCTCCATACGTGCGCGATACGCTTCATCAATGAAACGGTTGTCAAGGTAGGTTGAATGATGTGTAAATACATTTTGATCAATCACATCAAAAAAAACACGCTTTATCCAATGATTTTTGCTCACCGGGTTAAACGTCATCTTGATCTGGTAAAACTGTCCTTTTGGCAGATTGCCGCGCAAACGGTCATCAATGATCTCAAAGTCCTGTTGTGTCAGCTCCGTGGCTTCCTCAATCCACACATCCGTTAATTTTCCCTTAGAAAAGGTGATCGATTTCAGCTTCTCACGCTGTCGCTCATCATTCACCCCGCGGAAAATAATAGTATTGCCGTTGACGCAACGTATCTGCAGAGGGGACATGGTGATTTGCCAATAGGCGGATACCCCCATCCGGCTGATTGCTCCTGAAAGCTCGGCAAAGGTACTGTCGCGGTTGGTCACCTCGGATTTTCGTACACATAATAAATTCCTCCCCGTGTCCTTCATCAGGCGAAGAATGTACTGCTGTGCAGTATCGACACTCTTTCCGCTACCGGCAGAGCCTTTCATGACGATGTAACGCTGTTTTGCTTTATGCACCGACCGAAAGACCGGATTCGCCTTAATTCGTATCCTCGCCATAATCCACCTCTATCCTCAATGTGGAATCCAGTTGGCCGCTGAGATCGGTTTCTCTCTTATCCCGCCATTGTTCCGGCCTTCGGTTTTTCAGCCAAAAAATAATAGCCGTCGTATCCGGCGGGATATAGCGTTTGGTTGTCTGAGTTCTTTTATGCGTCCGTCCATGGGAGTCTTCATCTACAATCGTTGTGACCTCTTCTACCCATTGTCCTTGCCCACGGATAGCGAGTGCCTCCTCCATCTCGTCATCGTAAATATCCTTGCCCTTTTTTAAGGCCTCCGATATCTCCGGGTATTTCTTTTTCCATTCGTACAAGGTGGAGGTTGTAATCCCCATATTATCTGCAATCGTCTTGTCTGTAAGCCCATTTCTTGCCCAGCCACGAAGAACGGTCAGCGCTTCTTGTGTCATCCACGTATGATATTTTCCTTTCGCCACTCCGTCCTCCTCTCTCAGTGATCTCCTCCCTCTTTTCAGGTTTTTCAGGATAAAAAAAGCACTCCGCTCGTACGGAATGCTTTTTTGGTTTATCGCCTATGAACCCAATATGATTATAGCACACATTTCCGTATTTTTCTTCCACTTTTTTTCCACGAAAACTTTTTTTACGATTCCGCAAGCCCGTACATGTGTAATGTGAATTTTCTAAGCGCTTCGTCCTTGAGTTGATACACCCGGGACTTCTGACAGTGCAGCGTCTCCATAATGCCCTCTACCGTATCCCGGGAGGGCGTGACATAAAATCGTTCTAAGATATCCCGTTCCGTGGGTGACAACGCCGCAAGCCCCCGCTCGATTCGCCGGATTAAATGGAGATTCACTTTTCGTTGCAGCTTTTTTCGGTCAATTTCCACCATAAGATTGATCCAATGGTCTTCCATGGAAGTCCCGCCATCCGCTGTCGGGTTTGCGTGAAACTGCATTCCCTTCACGCCGACAAGCCGCTCACTCAACGCTTCCACATCGCTCCGAAGCCCGGAAGCCGCATGGCAAAGCCCCGAATATCTTCTCAGATCCTCCGCCGCAATTTTACGCCAATCCATTTTTCACCTCATTTCTGATTCTCTGTATTCTCGCCTTTAAGCTTTCCAGCACATAGTTTTGTGCATTTTCTTTTTGCTTTAACGCCGCCATCACATCCTCATCCCGGGTGCCCTGCGTAACAAGATGGTGCACAAACACCGGAAATTTCTGTCCCTGCCGATGGAGACGCTTATTCGCCTGTACATAGAGTTCATAATTCCAATTCAATCCGAACCAAATGATGTGATTTCCTCCCTGCTGTAAATTCAGCCCATATGCGGAGCTTGCCGGATGCGTTAACAGCACATCAATTTTTCCGGCATTCCAATTCTCCTGATCCTCTGGGCCTTCCAGTTTTTTGACTCGCAGTTTTGTCTTGGCCAGCGCCGCCTGAATCCGCTCCAGATCATGCTTGAAGTGATAGAACACCAATACGGACTTGCCCTGCAGCTGCTCGATCGTCTCCAGAAAGGCATCGATCTTGCAATCATGAATCGTATGCCAGATCCCCTGCTCATCATATACGGCGCCGTTGGATAACTGCAGAAGCTTTGTCGATAAAGCGGCCGCAGACGTTGCCGTAATTTCACTCTCCGCCGCGAGTTCCAGCACGGCGTCTCTCTCAAGATCGTGATAGGCCTTGTCCGCTTTCGCGTCCAACTTGACCGGAATGATGTTTTCCACCATCTCGGGAAGCTCGATATAATCCTCCGCTTTCATGGAAACACAGATGTCGGAAATCATGCTGCTCAGTTTTTCCGGCATGAATTTTTTCGGCGTGTACGAATATCCCATATAGTCGCTATCAAAATACGCATTCCGATACGCGTAAAACGATCGTCCGAAACGCTCGCCGCCATCCAGCAGATAGATCTGCGCCCAAAGATCCAGGAATCCGTTCGGACTCGGTGTGCCGGTTAAGCCGACCAGACGCTGAATATGGGGTTTGACTGCGGAAAGCGCCCGGAACCGTTTCGATTCATGATTTTTAAAGCTCGTAAACTCATCGCATACCACCATGTCAAACGGCCAGTCATTTTGATAATATTCGGTAAGCCACACCACGTTATCACGGTTGATGATGTAAATGTCCGCCGGGGTATATAGCGCCTGAATACGCTGTTTGACCGTCCCTAAAACGGTAGACACCCGAAGCATATGAAATTCACTCCACTTATGGACCTCATTTTGCCAAGTCGCTTCGGCTACTTTTTTCGGGGCGATCACCAGTACCCGATTGACAGCGAAACGCCCGTACATCAGTTCTTTGATTGCGGACAAGGTGATCAAGGTCTTCCCGAGGCCCATATCCAGAAAAAGGCCCACATTCGGCTGCTGGAGAATACGGTCCCGGCTATATTTTTGGTAATCATGTAATTTGAGCTCCATGGCAGCCTCCATATCGTTCACACCATTCGAGAAAGGCGTCCACATCGCCCGCCCCGTAAAGCACCCGGGTGCAGGCGTGATGACGCTTCAATCGTTTTAATTGAATATTCTGTATTTTGGATATTTTTCCAATTTCGGTTTTGAGTTCGACAAAGATCACTTCCCCGTTAGGAAGGATGACAATTCGGTCCGGCACTCCCGCGTTTCCCGGAGACGTAAATTTATAACAAAGCCCTCCCAATTTTTGAATTCCGAATCGAAGCCTTTTTTCAACATCCCGTTCTCTCAAAAGAAAGCCTCCTTTCGTCTGACAACTAAGATTCGCAATTTCCCTATCTTTTCATAAATATAGAGATTATAGAAAATATAGACGGAAATAGACTCTATATTTTTCTATATTTTCTATCTTTTTACATTCATAGAGAAAAAGGGGTAAGTTAGTTGTCATACCGTTTCCAATCCAGTATTTGCAACGCTTTCCACGACAACTAACGGATTTTTGTTAGTTGTCATAGTATTTTTTTCTGACAACTAACTTTGACAACTAACATTTTTTGTTAGTTGTCATGGAAAGCATATTTTTTACTAACTCAGCCGTTCTTTTCTGACCTCTTGCAGGTCAATAATTTTGGTTCTTTCAAACCCTCGTTGCCTACCATATAAACCGTAAAACCTCGGATTTTTCGTTCTCACCCACCCGTTCAGGCTTGTCATGATGTTCGATAATTCAATGGAATCCCTTCGTTTCAGATACTTCAAATCGCCTCCGAAACAAATCTGCCAAAGCTCCGGTATGCATATTTTTTCTCTTTTGATGAGTTTTTGATCTTCTTTTGTGCGAAAGGTTCCGTTCAGAAACGCCCGCTGCGTCGGAACGTCCAGCTCGTACCAATTCGGCGGAATCTCCTTTTCCAGAAATTCCCGAATCACGCCTTCCTTGGGATCCGTTTCGCGAAAGACCTCTTGCATTTGCTTTGCCATCGCCTCGGCTTCTTCAGATAGAATGAGAGTTTCCCCCACCATATAATAGGTATATGCCTCACCCCAGATTTGACGAATTTCTTCTTCCGTAAGATCCTTCCAGATGGATTTCGGAGCGGGGAGCTCTCCCACCCGCACCGGCCAGAACCGGCGGTTTCCCGTTGCGTCTTTGAGAAATTCTTCACTGTTTGTCGATCCGAAAAAGACGCAGCGCCTGGGGTATTTGTTTGTCCGTTTGCCATACGCTTCACGGTAAATGTCGTGCGTTTTGCTTAAAAACTGCTTCACGACTTCGGTTTCGGATTTCGTCAATGCGGAGAGTTCGCCCACCTCGACGATCAAAGAGCCCTGAATCAGTTCTGCGGCTTCTTTGCCCTCAAAGCTATAGAGAGAGTCATTAAACCATTCGCCCCCCAGTTTGGATAAAAAGGTGCTTTTCCCGAGGCCCTGCCGTCCCTTGAAGACCACCATATTGTCAAACTTTACCCCCTGATTGCTGCTTGCCCGTGCGACAGCGGCTACAAGGGCCTTGCGCATGATCTCCTCCGTATATACGGACTGCTCCGCCCCAAGATAATCATGGAGTAAGGTTCGAATGCGTTCTTTGCCGTCCCACCGGCAAGACTCGATAAACTGTCTGACCGCGTTTCGGCGGTGATTGAATCCGACAACCTTGATGGCGTTCTCGATCCGGTCTCTGCCGGTGATCCCATATTCTTTTTCCAGGCGAAGCGTCAGCTGTGCATCGTCAAAATCATTCCACATCCGCACGCCTTCGCCCGTATCCCACGGCAGCGGAAGCTGCACCATGCCCCGGTTGGCGAATTCATCCACAAAGATCTTTCCGCGAAAATTGGGGTCCCAGCAGAGGATCGTTACAATATTGGCGATTGATTTTTCGTATCCCTCTCCGTTTCTTGCCGGGTCCAGCCGTCTGCGCCAGTCTTTCTCCCCGGGGGCATCGCCGCCGCTCTGTCCCATGGACTGAAAAAACGAACCGGCATCGTCCTGTCTTTCTTGCGCCAGAAGGCCGACGACCGCACTGTCCGCACGCGCCAGATCTTTCATGGCACGTGTCGATGGCAGCGTCGCCGTGGGCGTGCCCTCTTCCGCCGACTCGTCCAGGTGCGCAAACTTGTGAAGGCGCACAAGATCCCACGCATTGACCAGCTGGCCGCCGCAGGGGTCCGTTGCGTGATGAGAATAGAGAAACTGACCGTCGTGATACACGATAGCTCCGCCGGTCGTAGAACCGCCCGCATACGTGAATCGTGCCGGCTCCTCCGTCGCGTCATAGGCGTCCGGAATGTATTTGGCCATCGCCGCATAGATGTCATAGGTCCGGCAAAAGGCGCCGACAAGGCCCCCCTTTGTCGTCGGGTCCTGCTGCCTTGTGAGTTGTTTTCGGTGCCGGACTTCCTGCCCCGGAACCTGCGGCCATGCAGAGACCTCTGTCCAGTCCCGGTACCTCTTCAACACGCCGTCAGCCGATAAAAAAGGCTTATCCTCATATTGGAAGATATATACGCTGTCTGCGGAGCAGCTTGGCCAGTACATCAGACGCGAGGCTTCAAAAGTGGTGGGATCCGCCATCTCAATGGCAATCATCTCCGCCACCTTGCGGGCGATGGGCTCATATTCATCGGCGCTCATCGGGCGGTCTGTGGGGATGACCACGCGAAGGCGCGGTTGATAGGGCGAGTGTTTCCTTGTGGAATAGATCAGATAGTTACAGCCGAGGATCATGACGCGGCGGATGACTTCCTCTGTCATCCCGCTGGGAATCGAGTCGAAATCGAGGGTCACCAGATCGCGATAGGCAACATTGTATGCCTTTCGCCTGCGGGATTTTAACGCGCCGCCGACAAAGCCCCCGACATCCTTCAGGGCATCCTGCTGCGCTTTTGGCAGCTTCAGGTACTCCTGCAGCGACTCTTGCGAGCGGACCGGGGTCTTGAACTTCGAAAGAAAGTCGGAGTAATTCAGATCCTGCCGCTGCCAGTTCGTGGATTTTCGGCTGCTCCCGACGGAGATTGTGATTTTTCGATCGTTTTTCATAACATTAATCCTTCATATAATAGGCGCTTTCAAACCCTGCGCCTTTTAAAACCAGTCCCGGAGCCCAGTCGATGGGGCGCGCCATCACCGCATTGATCTCCTCCACCGTGACGTTTTTGTGCGCTTCGAGCACAACTTCGTCATGGATGTGCATCACAACGGGGTCTTCCGGGTACTCCTCTTGCAATCGCAAGAGCAGCACGCACAGACAGTCTCTGGCGATGGCCTGCACGATGTTTTCGGTCAGCTTGCCGCCATACGTCTGTTCGTGGGAGAATTTCCGATTCGTGTCAATGCCCATGAAAAAGATCGCGTCCTCGCCAAAGTTTCCTTTCTGAATCTCCGGATCCGGATAATAGAGCTTGCGCCCCGACGGCAGCTCGATGGTCAGAAACCGCTGCCCGTAGATGCCCTCAGCCTCCAGCCGAAAGGTGAGCAGCCCGCGGACGGGATGGGGCTTGCCCGTCCGGACCGTCTCCAGCGCGGCATCCTGCACGGCATACCAGAGCGAGACGATATGCCTATTGGCTTTTCGCCAACGGTTTTTGACATCGACCATTTCTTCTTTCGACAGGCCCATTTTCTCTGCGCCCATAGCGATCAGCGCTTTCACACCGCCCTGATAGCCCAGAGCAAGCGTGGCGACCTTCCCGCGCTGTCTGAGGGCGTATTCCGGATTTCCTTTTTGTATTTTTGCAATCGGAACCCCGAACATCTGGGAAGCCGTTGCTTCATAAATCTTTCCATGCGTCGCAAACACCTCATTCACCCACGTTTCCCCAGCAAGCCATGCAATCACCCGTGCCTCAATCGCCGAGTAATCGGATATGATAAACTTTCGATCGTGTTGCGGAACAAACGCGGTACGAATCAGCTGAGAGATCGTATCGGTAACATTGCCATAGCAAAGACGGAGCGTTTCCCTGTCCCTTTCTATCGTCAGCTTCCGTGCGAGATCCAGTGTTTTCATGTAATTTCTCGGGAGATTTTGCACCTGCACAAGGCGCCCGGCAAAACGCCCCGTCCGGTTTGCCCCGTAACATTGCAAGAGCCCCCGCATACGATCATCCTGACAAGCACAGGCAACCATAGCGTCATATTTCTTAACGCTTGTTTTCGCAAGTTCCTGCCGGATCGTCAAAAACTCGCGAACGCGGCTGTCCAGGTCCTCTCTTGCCAAAAGATCGGCAACGGTGTCTTTTCTCACATTGGAGATGGCCGGATCCCATCGCTGCAGCCACGGCAGGATCTGCGCGGTGGAATTGGGGTTGGAGAGCCCGGTGATTTGCTGTGCGCGCTTGGTTTGCTCTTCTGTGAGCGCGTCATTCATGGCGAGGGCCCCCTCCACCAGATTCCTGTCCATACCGACGCCCAGAGCGTTCATGGCGTCGCTGAGCGCCCAGATCTTCCACTCGTTTTCCGGTACTTCAAAAAGGGAGACGCGGTCATAGATCGCCATCTCCGCAACAACATCCTGTTTGCAGTATTCTTGAAAGAGCGCCCAGCGCTTCGGATCCTGTTTGGGGAGATTTCTCGTGCGGTATCCGTTCGCCTTGGTTGGTTTGCAAGGTTTTGAAAAATATTGGATGAGCGCCTTTCCCGTTCTTGCTTTGGCTTTCTCCTCCGGAAGGCCTAAGGCCTTGCCGGTTGCGGCAAGTCCTGCAGGATAGCCCAGATACAGAGCATGGAACATGGTGCATTGCCATGCCGTTCGCTTGCCTACGGGATAACCGGAAGCCAGGAGCGCGTTATATTCGAAGGCGGCGTTATAGGCATGTTTGATCACGGTATCATCCGCAAGCGCCTCCCGAACGCATTCCGGGATCTTTTCCCCCTGCGCAAGATCTACGATCTCCACCGCTTGAAAATCGATGGAATACGCGAAAAGCAGGATTTCATAGCTTGGATCTTTTACATACTTATAGAGTCCGCTTTTGCGCAAATCCACTTCGGAATACGTCTCAATATCAATGCTGAGATGCCTCATGAAGCCTCCTTTCATAAAAAAAATGGGTGAGCACAAATTTGCGCCCACCCGGCACCGTTAGAATGGAATGCGAGTATCTTCCACAGGCATACCTGTGAGCGGATCGATCTCTCCACCGGGCTGTTTCGGGACCGTATGAAACGCATCTTTCGCACTAAAGCTATGGCCTAAAGGCTCACCATCCGCCACCTTTTGCACGCCGTTTAACCCGAAACCGATTCCTTTGCTTTGATTGTTATAGGCATAAATGCTCAAAGCGACGTGCCCGTAACATCCGGAATAGACATCCGTCTGCTTCAAAATCGGCTGTACATTTTGATCCACCACAGCGGGCGGGTATTCCGGATTTGCGCTTGCGGTAAACACCCAGCAGCCTTTGCATTCCGGGCCGAACTCCGCGCCGGTCGAGGTCACCCCGTCGCCGTCCCAGATCGGGTGTTTGGGTGTGGCAACCCCCTTGAGCTTTCCGTCTTTTTCGGCTTCGTACTCGGCTTTGATTGCCGCCATGAGCTGGTTGTATCCGGCCGTATCCGTCTTCGGTAAAAGACAGGTTACGGAGTATTTCTCGACGCCTTGCTGATTCGCCCTCGGGGTGAATACATTGACATAGGAAAGACGGACTTTTGATGTAGTAATTTGCTGTGACATATTATTCTCCTTTGACTGGTGTAAACAGGGTTTCCGGTTTCTTTTGATACACGGGGCGCGGATCGCTCTCCGGTACCAAGGTAGGTTTTCCCTGCGGCTTTTCCACGAAATCTTTTCCAAGCGTTTCGAATACTTTTTTTCCGCAGAGCTTTTCCAAGTTCGTAATGGTTTCCAGCGCCTTCGGCTTATAGATCAGCGCCTCTTCATATCCCGCGTCCATCAGCGCCTTCGCCAGCGCCGGTTCGTCTTGAATCCTCCGGTTGCTGCGCCCCTCCACCACCTTGTATCCTTTGACTTCGTTTCCTGCCAGCAGCTGCGCCAGCGCTTCTTCTTGCAGGTCTTTGAGCCAGTCCGACAGGCCTTCGGTTTTTTCCAAAAAATCGGCAATTTGTGCATTGCTTAATAACCCGCCCGTGGAGGCTTTGCCTTTTGGATCCCGAACGATGTGAGGGGTGATCTCTTCCACAGCAGCAAACATGCCTGACGCCCGTGCGCTGCAGCGTGATTTGGCTTTGCAAAAACGGCAATGCTCTCCTTGCCGGAATTTGTCCGATCCGGCAAAAGCTTCCTTTGCAATCGGCTTGACGTTTTCTCCGAACGCGAGAAGCTCGTCAAGTGTCAGCGACCAGGATGCCGTATTGTGAATCCGGGGCTGTATGATCCACAGATTGATTTTGCGGATTTCAAAAAACAGGCGGTACGCGTCATAAGCCCCAAGCGCATAAAGCATCAGCTGCGGGTTGTTTTCCGGACTCACCGGCACGCCTTTTCCGTATTTCAGATCCATCACGGTAAGCTCGTTTCCGCCAATCATGAGAACGTCTGCCGTGCCGAATCCTTCCGGTGCCCAGTTTGCATAGTCCACACGTTCTTCAATGGCCACAAAGGGCTTCGTCTTGTAGGAAAGCGCCTGCTTTTTCACTTCCTCAAAATATTCATCGGTATAACGATCGATCTCATCTTCCCACATCGGATCCGCCCGGAATTTCTCCATCGCTTTCCGAAATTTCACGGGCCCGATTCCCGAAAAAAAAATACTTCTGCAGCTTGAGTTCTCCCACGGAGTGCGCCAACGTTCCCTCCGCCGCATAGGCAGACTCAAAGTCCGGAAAGTTTTTCTCGAGAACGACGGACCCCGGACAAGCGAGCCATCGATGCGCACCGGAAGCCGATAGCCTTGCGTGTTCTTCTGGCATTACAACACCCCTCCCAAATCTCGAATCTTTGCAGCAAAAAGATTGAACTGCGCCGGCTGCAATTCCAAGAGCGACTGAACTCCGAGGTCATGGAGTACCTGCTCCAGTTCCGTGCGCTTTCCCGCACGCGCCACCATGACCGCGGCCTTCTGAATCTGATCGAATGTATAGGCAATCTCTTCTGTCGGTGCGGCTGTCTGCTCCGGGGCGGGTGCCGGTGTCTGTGATGGAGCGGGTGGCGCCGCAGAATCCGTCTGACTCGCGGTCACCGCATCGGCAGGCGCTTCCCAATTCACCGCGTTTACAAAAGCTTCCAATGCTCCGGATTTTAATGCGCTTTGCGTCTCCGACAGGTTCAGTTCTAAAATTGTTTTCATAATTCCTCCTTTGTCTTTTTCTCAATCATTCTCCGTCTCCATGCGCCCGGGTCTTCCTCTTCCCGGAGCCGGTCTCTTCGCATTCGCAGAAACATAAGATACCTGTCCTCTATTTTTTCGGTGATCCGATCCATCCCGCGAACAACGTATTTCCTCTCTTCCGGCGGGAGCGCGATATTCGACAGGGTGCTTGTTCGCAGATCCGCCGCCTCCTCCTTAAGGCCCGCCAAGAGACGGAGATACACGGTGATCTCCTGACTGTTCATTCCTTGTTTCCCTCCAGAATTTGCGCCCTTGCAAGCTCCGCCGCCATCTTGTACATTTTGCCGTGGTGATTGTCGCCGTGCGTCTTTTGGACGGCGGTCAAGAACTCATCGAGGGAGCCGGTAAAGCATCCACAGGCCACGTGAATGCTGTGATTTGCCGTGCGGTAAAAGGTGGTATCGTCATCGCGGCTTCCGATCGGGCCGATCACAAGATAGTCGGTGGAACACTCGATATCGCCATTTTGAACGATGTTTGCATTTCCGCGCACATGCGCCCTTCCGCTTATTTGGGCGTTGTCACTTACTCGAACATAGCCTCCTACTTGAGCAAATCCAAATACATGAGCGCTGCCGTATACGAAAGCGTAGCCGCATACTCGAGCGCTGCCGTATACTCGAGCGTAGGCGGCTATAAAAGCGTCGTCGTATACTCGAGCGTCGCCGTATACTTGAGCGTTTCCGTATACTTGAGCGTTGCTGTATACTTGAGCGCGGTCGTGTACTCGAGCGCTTCCGTATATTCGAGCGTCGCCGAATACATGAGCGTCGCCGAATACTCGAGCGTCGCCGTATACTTGAGAGTCATTGAAAATTCGAGCACGGATGTTTACGAAAGCGTTGCTGAATACTTGAGCATTGCCCATCACAATTGCGTCATCGAAAATCCAACAACCATCTGTCTGTGATAAGTTTTTCTCGGATTCCACCCATCCGCCATACTCGCCTGCATGGATGGTGCGTATAAGCGTCTCAAAGGTTTTTACCGCCTGAATTCGGTACAAGGTATGGCTGCCGAATGTCTTTGTTTCCGAGGTGAGTTTATATTTTTGGCGCATTCCATCCCCCTATTTCGTCAATAAGATGTACCAAATCCAGCTGCCGCCGACGAGATATCCGGTTGTCGCAATCGCCATCAGTATATAAACCGGATATTGCAAAATCGTCCACGCGGTTTTCCATGGATTCCGTTTGCGCCTGCGTCTCGGTCTTCTTCTCTCCGGTCTTGTGGCCTTTTTGGGCCTTTCCAGAAAATAGCCTGCCTGATTGCGTGGTCTGTCGTCCATTACCGAAGCACCTCCCTTAATCGATCTACCAAGTTGATTTTTTCGATATCTTCCGCTGTTTTGATCGCAGAACCGTCCGGCCGAAAATCATATTCAAAGGCCAGCCGGAATACCTGTTCATCGGTTAAGCGGTACGCTTTTTTCCATGCAAGGATAAACGGAATCGGAAACGGCATGCGGTTCGTACGATAATAGCTGATGGAGCTGGGCGTAATTCCCGCAGCTTCTGCCAAATCCTTGTCGCTGAGTTTATTGAGCCTCTTCCACTCATCAAAATTTTCATGGAGCATTGTCTCCTCCTTTCTGTGTATTGACCATTAGGATTGAGAGGACTCAACAAATGAGATACGAACCCGATACCCTGTTGAAATTTTGATGGGCTCATCTGTTCGATCAAATATCACGATCGGTGCCGGGTTCTCCTCATCTGTTTCAATGATGATTTTTTCAACATCGTTTGCTAAGATATCATCTTCCCCCATGTCTCCTCCTTTCATGCTCTTTTTCGTTCTTTGAGATTGCTTTGCATTGCAAACTGGATGCCGTTCAAAAAGCTTAAGAGGCTTTTCTTCTCCTGATCGCTGAGCGAATGCGCAAACTCCAGCAGTTGTTCTTTTTCCTGAGGCTCATCGCCTTCAAGGGTGATTGTAAATTTTGCCATTGCTTCCTCCTTTATCGTGTCAATAGATAGATCAGTCCAACAGTTACCACCCCAAGCCGTACAATTTGTAGCGTCAGGATTCCCAGTTTTTTATAAGTTTTCATCCTCTCCTCCTTGCAAGAGCCACGATGATCTGATAAATTGATGGTAGTTAGAGGGGGCTTAGCCCCTCCAACTAGGTGATACTATCGATCACCATTTTGATGACTGAGGCTAGAGTGCCAATCTCTAGCGCCAATCGGATGAGCTTGCTGACCAACTCGGTAAGCTCATCTATCTTTTTATCAAGATCTTTCATGGCTCTTGCCCCCTTTCTTGTATCTTACGTGAACATTATAGCCCATTTAATTATCTCAGTCAAGCATTTTTGTAACTTTCGTGAACATTTTTTCTTGATTTTCGTTTTGAATTCTCCTATACTGATTTCAGGAGGTGGAAATCATGAACGAAAGAGTCAGACAATTAAGACATGCATTGGGGCTATCCGGAGAAAAATTTGGTGCTAAGCTTGGAATTCAGCGCAACGCTATCTCCCTGATCGAAACTGGAAAAAATCGACTGAGTGAACAGAACATTCTCGCCATTTGTAGAGAATACGGCGTCAATGAAAACTGGCTCCGCACGGGAGAAGGGGAGATGTTCCTCTCCACCGATGAGCTTTCCCTGGATGAAATGGCGGATGCCGCTCATGCCGACCCTTTGGAAATCCAGATCGTCAAAGCCTATTTCAGCATTGACCCCGAGATTCGGAAACAGGCACTTGCGCAGTTCCAATCCACTCTCTCCGATCAAAAGTAGGCGTTATGCCTGCTTTTTCCATTTTCTGAGGTATAAAATCCCCGAGAAAAATGCGATGATCTGATCTTTTTCCCGCCTTGTCGAATGCTCCAAAATTTCCTCTAAAAGCGCGTGGGCGCGTTCCCTCTTTGTGATGTATTTTCCTTTCTTCTCCATGTTCCCTCCTCTCTTTTCTCATAAAACTACCATTATTCGGTAGTTTTTTCGCAAAAAAAACCATCTCGTATAATGGGAACACTTACATAATCGGGATCCATATTATAAAGTTTGCATAGCCGAAAGAAGTATTGTGTTGGGATCGGCGTGATTCCCCTTTCCCAATTAGAAATGGTTTTTTGTGTTTTTCCAACACGTTCAGCGACCATTGATAAAGTTAATTTCGCATTCACTCTTGCGCTTTCCAGTGAGATTCTTTGCATCAAGGTTATTTCACCTCCCCTCTATGTCTAAGATGATACTACCGTTTAATGGTAGAGTCAAGTGAATTTTAGTTATTTTTTTACCATCTGCTTGTAGTTTTTTACTAAAAAGGGTAGAATACTACCATAAAAAGAAACGAGAGGACTGAAATGACTACCGAAAAACAGAAGAGAATATTTGCAAAAAATTTTAATCATTATCTGAATCTTAAGAACGTGAGTCGTGCAGATATTTCTCGAAAACTTGGATATCCTGAAACCACGCTCGCAAATTGGGCAAATGGCATAAGCTACCCACGCATAGACAAAATTCAAGAACTGGCAGATTTTTTTGAAGTGAACAAATCTGATCTTATTGAAGATAAAAGCTCCATCAACCAAATGATTTTGCACCACCCTGATTTACACCCAATCAAACGTATCCGCAATGTCCCAATTCTCGGTACTATCGCTTGCGGAACGCCTATCACTGCGGTTGAGAATATAGAAGGGTATATCGGTATCGACCCCGAGCACATGGATGGTGACCTTGCGCTATACTGCAAAGGTGACAGCATGATTGAAGCGGGAATCAACAACGGTGATCTTGTTTTAATCCACCAAACCCCTGATGTTGAAAATGGAACAATCGCTGCCGTCATGATTGAAGAGGAAGCGACCTTAAAAAAAGTATACAAAGAAAACAACACATTAATCTTAGCTGCATGTAACAGTCAGTATAAGCCGCTTATATATGATTTGTCGAAAGAGGATCCGGATCAAGTCTACATCATCGGAGAATGCGTCGGTGTATATCACGCAATAGATCAATAAGCTGAGTTTGTAGATGAGATTCGCGAAGTACTTTGGAATGAAAGGAGTCGAAATTGGACTTTCTATGTGCCATAAAAATCTACTGAAAAAATCAAAGCAAAGCAATAGAAAAAAAGATAACCCCAGGAGCATGAGAATTCTCACCCATTGGCTTACTCCCATTCGGGAACTCAGCTTTTATCCCTCACAAGTTATCTTTAATTAAATGATAGCCTGTCGATGTCCATTTCGTCAAGTTCCCCGTATAGCAGCATTGCAAAAAAAATGCTCACGAATCCAAATTC
Organism: Peptoniphilaceae bacterium; assembly: GCA_022779285.1. Classification (GTDB taxonomy): domain Bacteria; phylum Bacillota; class Clostridia; order Tissierellales; family Peptoniphilaceae; genus JALFST01. The sequence continues at coordinate 4,652 of JALFST010000005.1, read as the reverse complement.
AGTTGGCGCAGATTTTGTACCAGCTGCTCAATATTCAATCTTTTTCAATAAATTTCTACTTTCTCTATTGACATTATACGTGTACACGTGTATAATAATATCAGGAGGTGAGAGATGAGCGGAAAAGAGTTGCTCAACAAATTACTGAAAATGGGCTGGAGAGAAATAGGAATCAAAGGAAGCCATCATAAAATCACAAACGGCATAAAAACAACAACCATTCCGGTACATGGAAACAAAGATCTTGATACAAAAACACTAAACAGCATTCTTAAGCAAACGGGGCTAAAATAGCCCTCGTTTGCAAGAAAGGAATTGAAATGAATTTTTACTATGTTGCAAAATTTGAACCAAACGAAAATGGACGGTATACCGTTACATTCCCGGATCTTGAGGGCGCCATCACCGAAGGAGATACGAAAGAAGAGGCTTTAAGTTACGCTCAAGAAGCTCTGGAACTGTATTTGGAACCCGACATTCCTTTTGACGCGATCGAAAAATTTCCGACACCTACGCCTATTGAAGAGGTTTCCATTCCTGAGGGCGGTTTTACATCCTATATTGTTGCAAATGTAGACCTCGCCAAGTATTCAAAATCGGTAAAAAAGACCCTTACCATTCCCGGCTGGCTCAATGAAAAAGCGCTCGAAGCAAATATCAACTTTTCACAGACCCTGCAAGAAGCCTTAGTCGAACGGTTAGGACTCTAAGAGAAAAACCATACGGAACAGAAAAAGCGCCCCACCGACGGCCATCGGTAGAGCGCAGGTTTGGGGCTGTGATACCCACAAAAACCATGATTATTGTATCACAGCCCCCGAAAGGAGGCTATTTTTATGCCAAAAAATAATATTATGAAAGGCAAGGACGGACGCTATCGCTACCGTACGACCAATGCCGACGGCAAACGGGTGGAAATTCGTTCCAAAGTCAACGAGAGAAAGCGCGATTTTATTGCAAGATGTGATGTATTAGACCGAACATCAGAAACAACGACAACGACAGAAACCTTTCATGACCTTTTTTCTTTATGGCTGGAAGAGCATGTGAAAATGAAATGCTCAAAATCTCATTACCGCGTCTGCGCCCGCAGCTACAAAAATTATATCAAGCCATACATAGGGCGTAAAAATCTTCATACCATAAAAAGAAAAGATGTTTATGAACTCTTAACGCACGCCGATGTTTCCGGGCTTTCCAAATCCACAATTCAAAAAATCAGACTCTGCATTTCCGCCCCCTATGCCTGGGCGCAAAATGCTTTAGGGCTCGATATCTCCTCTCCGACCGTCGGAATGCAGTATCAGTATATGCAGAAAAAAAGTCACAAAAGAAGCCGCGTAATTTCTGCGGAAGATGTATCCCGCATTTTGAAAGCGGCGAAATCGTCGAAGTATTATAATTATTTTCGAATCCTGATCCTTACAGGACTCCGCCCTTCCGAAGCATTAGGACTCCAAATTCGCGATATCAATCTGGAGAAAAATGTGTTGGAAATCCATAGAGGAATTACCGCCGACGGCCTGTCAAAGCTCAAGACCGATCTTGCAGAACGAAACATTCCCCTATCCGATCAATTAAAAGCCGTTCTGATCGATCAAAGAAACCGGATCGCATTTGCCACGATGGAAGGGTGGTTATTCCCCTCTGCGAATGGAATGCCGAATATGCAAAACGTTGTTATCGTCTTGCAGCATATTTTGAAACAGACGGAAGTATGGGAGCATGACGAGCAAAACCATAAAAAGAAAATCCGGCGCATTACCCCTGCCGTTACGTGCAGCTTGTACGATTTTCGGCATACGTTTGCGACACGAATGGCGGAACAAAATATCCATCCGAAAATGCTTCAGGCGCTGATGGGACACAGCGATATCAAAACCACTCTCTCCTATTATGTCAACACGACCGAAAAGATGGAGGAAGAGGCGAAAAAAGCGATGGACGCCGTTCCATGGATCCGCTGATCCCGTCCCCGATTTGTCCCCTGTTGCTTTGAAAACCTGTTATTTTTTTTAAAAAACAAAATGGACATAGACGTTAAGAAACGGCTAAAAATGCGCATTTTACGGTTTTATATGGAAAATCGAGCGCATGGGAAAATGCTCCCGATTCACCTCATGACCTACGCCTTCCATAAGAATCAATTTCGAGTGATCCAAGATGATGCTTAAGGATTTTGCCGCCTTCCGATTGGCTTTGTCTTTTTCGCCGCACACAATGGTAACCGGACACTGAATTGATGATAAATCAGACCTGTAATCTAAATGGCGCATTGACTTCGATATGGAAATCAAATTCTCTTTCGTAATCCGAGAATCGGCAAAACACTTATGAAGCATCAATCGAAAAAGAATACTTTGCAAGCTTAAAAGAAATGTCGGCATTTTATATTGGGGAGCAATGAAAATCATTGCCTGAATCCTATCCGGGTGTCTCAAATAGAATTCCATTGACATAACTGCACCAAGGCTCAGCCCACAGAGGATCAGGGGATCTGTATGATCAGAACAGTTGGATTCCAACAGCTTCATCAAAGAATCGAATGTTTCTTTTTGCCCATCGATAGGTATGAGATCCGGACAGGCCACATCCTTTCGATCAAGAATATCGATAGTACGTCTCCACGCTTCTTTATTTTGTCCAAGACCGTGTAAAAAAAGTATCGTCATACGGCATTCCTTTTGTCACGATCCAGTTTCCATTTTACGGACTGCAAAAAATGAACTGATCCCACGGCTCCTTTCCAGCATAGAATTCCTAAGATAAGAAAGATCGCTGCCAGTAACAATCCTGCAATGAGGGCGGGAAGACCTTTTAATTCATACAGAAAAACCACAAATCTCATATTCTCAATGAGAGGAAAGTGGAAGATTCCTTTTAACATTCCGAGTACTCCGGCAAAAACACTGACACCGCACGAAAAGAAAAAAGAAACGGATAGAATCGCCAATACGGGAATCAGCGAAACCCAAGTGAAAGAGGCAAAAGAGTAGAAGCCGAAAGCCATCATGAAATGTCTGAATGAAAATTTTTTATTCTCTACGATTTTCCGGCTGAGAAAGCCTAATGCAAAATCCTTGGCCGGCCCCATCTCCGCAAGAATCTCTTCTTCTGTTTGGCCCTGTTTCATTCGTTCATAAAAAGAATTCTTGAGCTCGCTCAAAATATCCGTCTTTTCAGAAACAGGCATATATCTTAAATGTCTGTCCACCTTCGACAAATATTTTTCTAATGCATGATTTGATTTGCTTTTCATCTTATGATTTCCTCCTGAGTTTAACGATATCGTCCATAAGCGTTGTCCAGTCTCTATTTAATTCGTCAAGATAAGCGCATCCGGATTCCGTGATCCGATAATACTTTCTCGGAGGTACGCCGTCATCCGTATTCTGCCAATAAGATTCAAGATATCCGTTTTTTAATAATCGTCGCAGCAAAGGATAAACCGTATTTTCTTTTGTCCTAAGCATAGGATACGCGTCTAATGTTTGTATCAGGTTATATCCGTACTGATCTTCCTCTCTCATCAGGAGTAGAACAGCGTATTCGAGCGTGCCTCTTTTTATTTGCGAAATCCATTCTTCATTCATCTGCTTCACCACTTTTCACACGAAACTCAATTATTGTTTTTTATATTGTATAGTGTACCGCACAGTATTCATTGCGTCAATATCTTCGGGTTTTATAAAAAACATGGGATCGAAATTAGCGTATAAATTTACAGTGATATTTTACGAAAATCGTAAACCAAACCGCTGAGAACTCTTTTTCTTCTTTTGCCCCGATACCTAAAAATCAAGTGTTCCAAATGCTGTCATTATCCCCTGTATCTTCGAAATTCGAAAGCGGATCCCATTGCCGACTTTCGTCTTCTGCCTTGCCCCGTCTGCGCCGCACCTGCTTCTTGAAGGTCAAGAGCCGCTTAGAGAACGTCGCAAATCAAAACGCTCCTCTTGCATCATCGCTGAGAAACGGCGCATGTAATCCTTACTGATGAGCTTTTCTTCCATTCCGTCGGTGGTTGGCTCCCCCGAGAATGTCAGGAGATTGAAGAATACTTGCAGACGCTCTGAGATAACGGTTTTGAACTTTCTTCCGCCATGATTTTTTCCTCCAAAAATTAATTGAACAAGTCCATGTCCTCAGCGATTGTTTGTCTCCGTTTGCCCGAGTCCTGAATGGCAAAGATCTCTTCTTTCGTGAGCTTTGCGGAGCCGGACATTTTTGCAGGCGTCTTGCGCCGCAATTTGTCCTTGACCGCATCTTCTACCGCTGCCGAGAAAAGTGTGAGAAAGCTTTCTGCATTTTGTTTTGTCGATTCCGCTTCCTCGGTGACCAGCATCCCCAGCAAATCATCGCCCAGATGAACTTCTTTTTCCGCTAACATTGCACGCGCGGTTGTCATCATTTCACCTCGGTTTTTCTCTCGCAAAAGCTCCTCAATCTGCGCCTTGAACTGATCGCGCTCATACTCCGCCTTTTGCTGTGCGTCCATTTCCGCCAGCTTCTTGGCTTCGCTGATTTTTTTCTCCTGCTTTTCCATCAGCTTGGCCACCTTGGCATTGATGATGCGGTCTAAGTCCTCATCGCTATACTTTGCCACCGTTCGAGCGTTTGGTTCCGGCTTTGTCTGCGTTTCCTCGGAGACA
>JALFST010000047.1 GCA_022779285.1 Peptoniphilaceae bacterium | reverse complement strand
TCGGCATATGAGGTCAATGGAAAGAAGTATTTTTCAAAGCCGGACGGATCGCCCTATCGCAATCAGGTGCTTACGTTTGGAGACAAGGCATACTATATGGGGGCGGACGGAAGCCGTCAATATGGATTGATTCGATCGGGGAATGTGACCTATTATGCGCATACCGGCACCGGTGAGCTTCTTCTCAATGCGGGGCTTTTTACGGTAGCGGACAGCACCTTCTACAGCGGCTCCCGATATGCGCTCTCCACGGGACTTCTCACCTTTGGGGATGTTGCATATTACTTTGATCCTCAGGCGGAATATCCGGAGGCGGTGAAGAGCACGACAAGAACCATCAACGGTACAATCTATATCTTCGATTCTGTGGGCAGAGGGCGTGCAAGCCTGCAAAACGGATATCCGGGTGAGTGGACTTATTCCGGCGGAACCATCTATGGTCCTGCGATCCGGACTCGAAGAGTGGGTTCTAATCACGTAGTGATCAGCTTGACGCATCAGTATCTCTGGCTTTTTAGAAACAACACATTGGTTCTGCAAATGCCCATTGTCAGCGGACGCCCAATCACACCAACGGTCAGAGGAGAATTTCGTATCTACTCCAAGGAGAGACATCGCTATCTGACCGGTCCGGATTATCGTGTTCCTGTTAATTATTGGGTTCCGTTTTATACATCCTACGGAATTCATGATGCAAGCTGGCAAAGAGAAGAGAACTTTATGCTGGATGGAAACACGTACACCTGGGGCGGAAGCCACGGATGCATCAATGTGTATTCACCCAGGATGCCTGAGTTTTATAACAATGTCAGCGTCGGAACGCCGGTGACCATTTATTAAAAGAGAAAATTGGAAAAGAGGTCTCAGCGAGGCCTCTTTTTTAGTGATATACTAAAGCCGTTGTACTGTGCGTATGGAAATGAATTCTTCCATACAGGAGATAGGAGGCGGCTTTGAAATCAAAATATGCTCGGGTGCTTTTGCTCACCTGCGGTGTGATATGGGGAATGACATTTGTGGTGAGCTCAGTGCTTATGAAACGGATTACGCCCTTACAGCTGGTCGCCTTACGCTTTGCTCTTGGATTTTTCGGTGTGCTGCTTCTGTTTTTTCCGGCGTTTCGAACAGCAAAAAAGAGAGATTATCTTGTCGGATTTGCGCTCGGCGTCATATTATTTTTAGCAGTATGGACACAAATGGAGGGACTCAGTCGGACATCACCGTCTAAGGGATCCTTTTTCCTCGCTATGAATATTATTTTTGTTCCTTTCCTTGCGCGTCTTCTTTTTCGAAGATCACTCCGTTTTTCAGATGGGTTGGGTGCATTTATTTCTTTTCTGGGATTAGTGGCGCTTTCCTATCAATCGGGAGAAATCGGCGGGTTGAACGTCGGTGATGTTTTGACGCTCATCTGCGCTGTCTTTTACGCTCTGCAGATTGTGGTGATGGATCGCTATGCGGCAGAATCCGATTTTCGCGTGATATTGATGATGGAGCTTGGCGTAACCGGATGCTTTGCGATTTTGCTTTCGATCTTCACGGAGACACAGCCCATGCTTTGGGATTCCTCTATTATATTACCGGCGCTTTTTCTCGGACTTGGCGGCACGTCTCTTACCTATCTGATTCTTTCCTGGGCACAGCGATATATCCCGCCGACGGAGACAAGCATTCTGATTTCCACAGACTCCTTTTTCGGGATCCTCTTCTCGGTCATTCTCTTACATGAACCGTTTACATGGAATTTGGTATTGGGAAGTGTATTGCTTTTCTCGGGCGTTCTGATTGTCATTACAGATGGGCTGCAAATCCTGAGAAATCAATCGAATCAAAATCATGAACGACAATCGAATGAAATGGAATAATGCTGAGACTGCAAGAGCCTCTGAATTTACATAAGAAATTCAGAGGCTCTTTCGTGATTTGTAGAGGAATGTGCTGAGCGGATCAGTCTTTTTTCTCAGGAAAAAATTCCGCAAGCTTGCGGCTCAACGGCAGGAGAAGCCATGCAAGCACTGCGCCGAAAACACCCTGTCCGATATTGGGAAGAACGGCGGCGAGCGCTGTAGGCATCCCGAAGAGCGCCGTTTCAAAGAGAAAATATCCCAGCGGCATCAGAAGGGACGCCGAGAGAAAAAGAAAGAGAGGAAATTTCCGGTATTTGTGGAAAAGATATGCTGCAACGAAGGATTCCAGTCCCTTGATGACAAGTGTTGCAGGAATAAAAATTGCATATCCGGCTGCCATATCGGCTAACGCAGCGCCGATGCCGGAGGCCGCTGCTGCATATCCGGGCGGCAGAAAAGCCGCGGCAAGAAAGGCGATGCTATCCGAAGCATTGACATAGCCCTGTGTTCCGGGAATCGGAATCACAATCAGCATAGTTGTAACGAACATGACAGCGGTAAAAAGCGCTGCGCGAGTGAGACGATGGGTTTTCATTCCACTTCTTTCCAGGCAAAAGCCGTACCACCCTATAGGGGTTACTTGAGCTGAATCCTAAGATTCTTTTCTGCAATGCGGCGATCGATAAAGTCTCCCAGAAGTACATAAAGTGTTGAAAAGATAGGCACGGAGAGGAAGATTCCGTAAACGCCGAATAAAGATCCTCCAATAATAATCGCGAGGAGTACCCAGATACCGGGTAAGCCGATCGATTGGCCGACAACACGCGGATATACAATATTGTTTTCCAGCTGCTGGAGGGCGGTGATGTAAATAAAATAGCCGAAGGCGGCCACCGGAGATTGCACGAGGAGCATGAGCGCACCGAGGATACCGGACAGCATTGCGCCGACAACGGGAATAAAAGCTCCAAGCATGGTCAGCAGTGAAATCACAAGGGCGCTTTCCATTCCTAAAATCCGCATACCGACGTAGTTCATGGTGCCTAAAAGAAAGGCTTCCAGCATCTGACCACTGAAAAAATTATAGAAATTATCATAGATGGTATATCCCAGATACATGACGGCATCTGCGAATTTTTCAGGAAAAACTGCAAAAATCAAAGATTTCACCTGACGTGAAAGCTGCTCCTTTTGCGAGAGCATGTAAATGCTGAACATTACGGATGCAACGGTGGAAACGACGCCGGAAAACACGGAGGAGAGCGTCGAAAATAAATTGCCAACCACGGTATTGAATTGGATTGTGCTTTGATTATTTCGATACCAGTCCATGAGATAGTTGTACAGAGGAGTGGTATTGATCTTGTCAATTGCCTGCACGATGTTTTTTTGTGCCGGTCCCAGCCAATCCGCCCCTGTAACGGTGCTGCGCAATCCGCGCAAAAGCTCCGGCGTGAATCGTATGAAGGAACGTATAGAATCATAAAGTCTTGGCACACAAATGGCAAAGACAAAGATGAAGATGAAAAGAATGAGCGCGTACGACAACACCATGGCAATGATTCTGCGAGGCCTGGAGGGCATCGAAAGACGCTCCAAAAAACGCTCGATGATTTGCATGGGCATATTGACGATGAAAGAAAGAATCATCGCCACAAAAAAAGGCTGAATGACTTGAAATAAGTAGAAGAGCGCACCCAGAAAGAAAGAAAAATTGTTGACGACGGCAAAGAAAAGGATACCGAATGCAATGATGAGCATAATGAAATAGATCCATTTTCGGTCTTCTTTCGTAAATTTCATTCGAACCTCCTTATGGAATGATTTTTGACATCATTCATATTCTACCATAGGAAGACAGTGAAAAAGTCTTTTTGTGATATAGTGTATGATGTAAAATAACAAAGAAATGAAATGAATCGATAAAGGAGGAACCATGGTTCAACCGATTCTTGTGGTGATGGCTGCCGGCATGGGCTCGCGATATGGAGGCATGAAGCAAATAGATCCGGTCGGCCCCAAGGGCGAAATTATTATGGATTACTCTCTCTATGATGCATACCGTGCGGGCTTTCGGCGATTTGTTTTTGTGATCAAAGAGGAAAATCAACAGGCATTTCAGGAGCTTTTTCACGGGCGTCTTCCGAAGGATTGTGAATGGCACCTTGCTTTTCAAAAAATGGACGATATCCCCAAAAACGGAGTCATTCCGGAGGGACGCACCAAGCCATGGGGCACGGCTCATGCCGTGTATGCGGCCCGGCATCTGATTGATGCACCGTTCATGGTGATCAATGCCGATGATTATTACGGCCCGGAGGCATATGCGCTGATGGTCGATTTTCTGCAAAAAAGCATCCATGCGAACCGCTACGTGATGGTCAGCTTTTTGCTCCGAAACACGTTAACGGAGAACGGATCCGTCGCACGCGGTATATGCGAGGTGGAGGAAGGCGAGCTCAAAAAAGTTACCGAGCGTACCGAGATTTATCGTGACGGTGAAAATGCCCGCTATACGGAGGATGGTGAGCATTTTACCGCATTACCCGGAAATACTCCCGTCTCGATGAACTGCTGGGGCTTTCCGCAGGAATTTCTTTCATCGATTGAGGGATATCTTACGTATTTCTTTGCCGAGGAAATACAGAAAAATCCATTGAAAGCGGAGGCATATCTTCCTTCTGTCGTCACTGCCGATCTTCAGGAGAAGAGAGCGAAGGTTTCGGTTCTGCAGACAGAAGATTCCTGGATGGGCGTGACGTATCGGGCGGATCATGAGACGGTACGTCGGGGATTTGCCGACTTTATTACACAAGGAAGATATCCGGCGCCTCTTTGGACGTCGGACGGCATGCGTGGAAATGAATAAGAATTATTAGTAGAAAGGAACGGTTATGAAAATTTTAGTGATCAACTGTGGCAGCTCCTCATTGAAATATCAGCTTTTCAATATGGAGACGGAAGAGGTTCTTGCCAAGGGACTGGTGGAACGTATCGGTATTGAAGGCTCCCGTTTAGAGCAGGAAGCAGGCGAAGATCAATTTGAAAACGTAACGGCGATTCCGGACCACGATACTGCAGTTCGCCTTGTGTTTGAGGCATTGACCGGGGAGCATGGTGTGATTGCCGACATGAATGAGATCGATGCCGTGGGACATCGTGTGGTACATGGCGGAGAGAAGATTACAAAATCAACCTTGGTGGATGATCAGGTGCTTGACGCAATTCGTGAATATACGCCCTTCAGTCCTCTGCACAATCCCGCAAATCTGCAGGGAATTGAAGCATGCCGGAAGGCTTTGGGAAACAAACCGCAGGTTGCCGTCTTTGATACCGCGTATCATCAGACGATGCCGGCCAAAAATTATGTGTATGCACTTCCCTATGAGCTCTATGAAAAGTATGGCATTCGCCGCTACGGCTTCCATGGTACCAGTCACAATTTCATTGCTCATCGCGCAGCGGAATTATTGGGCAAGCCGATCGATGAGCTCAATATCATCTCCTGTCATTTAGGAAACGGATCTTCGATTACCGCAGTGCAAAACGGCAAGTGTTATCTGACATCCATGGGATTGACTCCCCTTGCCGGAGTTCCTATGGGAACACGCTCAGGCGATATTGATCCGGCAATCATTCCTTTCTTACAAAAACAGCTCGGAAAATCGGCTGACGAAATCGATCAGATCCTAAACAAGCAATCAGGCGTTTTGGGAATTTCAGGGAAATCCAGTGATTTCCGTGACCTGAATGAGGGCGCTGAAGCAGGTGATGAACGTTGCCGTTTAGCACTTGATATTTTCCATTCCCGTGTACGGGAAACGATCGGAGCCTATGCCGTGGCACTGGGACGTGTAGATGCGATTACATTTACCGGCGGAATCGGCGAAAACGGAGCGGAGGATCGCGAAGCAATCTGCAAGGGTCTTGAGATTATCGGCGCTGAGTTCGATCCGGAGAAAAACGCACACCGCAAGCCCAAGGAAAAATGCATTTCCAAGGACGGATCCAAGGTGCAGATTTGGGCGATTCCTACGAACGAGGAGCTCATGATTGCACGTGATACGAAGCGTTTAGCGGAAACAAAGTAAAAAACGGAAATAAAAAAATAAAAGCGGAAAACAAGAAAATAGAGGTGAAAGATGACACAAGGTTATGCAGAACGGGTAGCGGAAGATGTGGCAAAACGATATGCTCATGAACCGGAATTTTTACAGACGGTGCAGGAGGTGCTTCACAGCCTGAAGCCGCTGCTGGAGGAGCATCCGGAGTATGAGAGAGAAGCGATTTTGGAGCGTATTGTAGAGCCGGAAAGACTCATTCAATTTCGCGTAGTATGGCAGGATGATGCGGGTCAAACGCATGTCAATCGCGGATATCGAGTGCAGTTCAACTCCGCTATCGGCCCTTATAAGGGCGGGCTGCGCTTTCACCCCAGTGTTAATATTTCCAAGCTGAAATTTTTGGGCTTTGAGCAGATTTTCAAAAATTCGCTGACAGGGCTTCCCATGGGCGGCGGCAAGGGCGGCTCTGATTTTGATCCCAAGGGAAAGAGTGATCGTGAAATCATGCGCTTTTGTCAGGCATTTATGACCGAGCTGTATCGTCATATCGGAGCTCATACGGATGTGCCGGCAGGCGATATCGGCGTAGGAGCCCGTGAAATCGGATACCTTTATGGCCAATACCGCAAGCTTCGCAATGAAGTCAGTGGAATTTTGACCGGAAAGGGGCTGAGCTATGGAGGCTCGCTGACAAGAACCGAGGCAACGGGATACGGTGTTTGCTATACGGCGGAGCAGATGCTTGCCGTGCGCGGCGAGGCGATGCAAGGAAAACGCGTCGTGATCAGCGGATCAGGAAATGTTGCTATTTTTGCAGCCGAAAAGGCGCAGCAAATGGGAGCAATCGTGCTGACATTGTCAGATTCGAACGGTTCCATTCTGGATCCGAACGGAATTGATCTTACCGCGGTCAAAAAAATTAAGCTGGAAAAGCGCGCGCGCATTCGTGAATATATCGAAGATCATCCGGAGGCCACATATTTCGAGGGACAGCGCCCCTGGTCGGTGCCCTGTGATATTGCGATGCCTTGTGCTACCGAGAATGAGCTGGATGCGGAGGATGCGAAGCAGCTTCATGAAAACGGCTGTTTCTATATCGTGCAGGGAGCCAATATGCCCTGTACGGAAGGAGCGGAGAAGTATTTTCGCGAGGCGAAAATGTACGTTGCACCCTCGAAAATGGCGAATGCAGGCGGCGTAGCGGTATCCGGCCTGGAAATGTCCCAGAACAGTATGCGTCTGTCATGGAGCTTTGAAGAGGTGGATGCCCGTCTGAAAGAAATTATGACAAAAATGTTTGAAAATACGGTGGCAGCGGCGCGTAAATATGGGGAAAACGAGTATGATCTCACGACAGGAGCCAATATCGTAGGATTTGTGAAGGTCGCCGATGCAATGCTGGCACAAGGAATTTAAGAGAGAAAAGAGGAGGGAAGGCCCTTCTCTTTCGTCTTCTTCAGATGTTAGAAATGGTAAAGATTTTGAAGCTCAATGAACTCAAGCAGGGTGACAATGCAAGAATTATATCGGTAGGCGGTAAGGGCGCACTGCGCCAGCATCTATTGGACATGGGGGTGATTCCGGGAGTAGGAGTTACCCTTGTTCAATTTGCTCCGATGGGGGATCCCATCGAGATTCGTATTCATGGATATGAGCTCACGCTTCGATTGGCAGATGCGGCGAAAATTGGAGTGCAAAAGGTCGAGGGAAGACTTCAAATGCTTGAGAGATCAACCGGGCATCGCGGAGATGTCGGACATCCCGGCTTCGGAGAATACGGCAAGGCTCATGATAAAAAAACGGAGCACCCGCTGCCGCCGAATACGCTTCTCACGTTTGCTTTGGTAGGAAATCAGAATTCGGGCAAGACCACCCTGTTTAATCAGCTCACGGGATCGAACCAGCATGTAGGCAATTTTCCCGGGATCACGGTGGATCGTAAGGACGGTATGATTCGCGGGCGCACCAATACGCGCGTAACGGATCTTCCGGGGATCTATTCCATGACGGCATACAGCAACGAGGAGCTTGTCTCCAGAAATTTTGTTCTCCGGGAGAAGCCCAAGGCTATCATCAACATTGTAGATGCAACGAATCTTGAGAGAAATCTGTATTTAACGATCCAGCTGCTGGAGATGGATGTCCCCATGGTCATTGCGCTCAACATGATGGATGAAGTCACAGGAAACAGCGGCGCAGTCGATGTCAATTTAATGGAAAAAATGCTGGGGGTGCCTGTTGTCCCCATTTCGGCAGCAAAAAATCAGGGCATTGAGGAGCTGATCGATCATGCGATTCATGTAGCGCAGTTTCAGGAGCGCCCGCTGGTTCAGGATTTCTGCGATCAGCAGGATCACGGAGGCGCTGTTCATCGATCGTTGCATGCAACAATGCATTTAATAGAACAGAAGGCGCAGCAGTCGGAGCTGCCCATTCGATTTGCGGCAAGCAAATTGATGGAGGGCGATGAAAAAATCATCAGGCAGCTGGCACTGACACCACAGGAGAAGAGTACTGCGGATGCGATAGCGAGTCAGATGGAAGAGGAAAGAGGACTGGACCGGTCGGCCGCAATGGCGGATATGCGATTTCATTTCCTGTATCGGGTGACCGACCAGGTTTTGACAAGACCGAAAAAGAGTAAGGAGCAGGAACGCAGCCGTAAATTGGATCAATGGTTTACGGGAAAGTGGACGGCTATTCCGATTTTTGTGCTGATTATGGCGAGTATTTTCTGGCTGACCTTCAATGTCATCGGCGCAGGTCTGCAATCTCTTTTTCGCATGGGCATTGATGCTCTTGCACAAAAAACAGGCGAGGCATTCTCTGCATGGGGTGTGAATCCCGTATTGAGAGGACTTGTAGCGGATGGCATTTTTGCGGGGGTCGGAAGCGTTGTAAGCTTTCTTCCCATCATTGTGACGCTGTTTTTCTTTTTGTCCATATTGGAGGATAGCGGTTATATTGCGCGTGTTGCCTTTTTTATGGATAAGCTGTTCCGACGCCTGGGTCTGTCGGGAAGAAGTATTGTGCCCCTCCTGATCGGCTTTGGCTGCACGGTTCCGGCGGTAATGTCCACGCGTACGCTGCCGAGCAAGCGAGATCGCACCTTGACGATACTGCTGACTCCATTTATGAGCTGTTCGGCAAAGCTTCCGATCTATGCATTTCTTGTACAGGCTTTTTTTCCGAAAAAAGGCGGACTGATCATGACGGGCTTGTATCTTCTGGGGATTGTCCTTGCGATTCTCATTGCCCTTGTATTTAAGAGCTCCCTTTTTCGTGGAGAGGCCGTGCCCTTTGTTATGGAGCTCCCCAATTACCGGATGCCGACACCGAAGAATGTGCTTCGTCTGCTTTGGGATAAGTCTCGAGATTTTATTCAGAGAGCGTTTTCTATTATTTTAATTGCAACCATGATTGTATGGTTTCTGCAGCACTATACCTGGAGCCTGCAATACACATCACAGGAGAACTCGAGTATATTGGCACAGCTTGCAAGCCTTTTGGTTCCGGTTTTTGTTCCCTTGGGATTGGGTGATTGGCGTATTATCACGTCTCTGATTGCCGGGTTCATGGCTAAGGAAAGCGTAGTTTCCACGATGGAGATGCTCCTCGGTTCGCAGCTTACCGCAGTTCTTACGCCGGCAACGGCGGCATCTCTGCTTGTTTTCAGCCTGATTTATACTCCTTGTGTGGCGGCGATTGCTTCGATTCATCGTGAGCTGGGAGGATGGTGGGCAGCGGGGGTGGTTGTATGGCAGACGCTCCTGGCATGGATATGCGCATTTGCGGTGAGGTGGATTGTGTTCTGAGAGTGCGGATCGGAGAAGAGAGTATGCGAAGAGAAATACGGACACGCAGAGGAGAGCTTTTGGGCATATATTCTCACTTTGATCCGGGAATGATTTTTCGTTCGGGACAAATGCATCACTACACAATGTGGGATCCCGATACAAAGAAAATTTTGGAGCCGAGAGAGGAAAGTCAAAGAGCCGGCTATGGACTCACCTTTGTAGCGATGGGACGTGCCCGAAGTTTTCTTGTCAAAGAAAACAGCATTACCCTGGATGTTACAGTTGAGGAATGGGAGAAGGTCTGGGTTCCCTATTTCGATTTGACGACAAATTATTCCATGGTTCATGAAAATCTTGCAGAAAATGCGATCATGAGGGACGTTCTTCGCATTGGGGACGGGCTTCGCATTCTCAAACAGGATCCCTATGAAACGATTATTGAATTTATTCTTTCACAAAATGCCAATATTCCCCGGATTCGCCGCTCTTTAGAAGCTATTGCCCGCCTTTATGGCTCACGGCTTTTCACAAGCGAGGGCGTTCCCGGTCAATATTATTCGCTCCCTGAGGCTGAAATTTTATCGGGGATCGCAGCGGAGGATTTGCGGGAAAAGGCGCGTGTGGGTTATCGCGATCGATATTTGACAGAGTCTGCTCAAATGCTGGCAGAATCTCGTATCAATCTGCAAAAATGCTATATCGGAGAGCTTTCCGAGGCAAAAAAAGAATTACAAAGGCTTCCCGGTGTGGGGCCGAAGGTGGCGGATTGTATTTTACTTTTTAGCTTTGGAAGAAAAGAAGCGTTTCCTGTAGATGTATGGATTCGACAAGTGATGCAGGAGGTATTCTTAAAAAGAGAGCTTCCACCGGCTCGGATTGAAAGGGCGGGGAGAGCTCTCTTTGGTCAATATGCGGGAATTGCACAGCAAATGCTGTTTTTTGCAGCGCGAGAAGGATATTCTTTTCCTGTAGATTCCATTTTCAGATAAATCATTCATTTCGTATGAGAAAACGCTGGCCGGGCGCATCTATGGTTTGTATGACTGTAGAGGTGTTCGGCTGCTTATATTTTTGGAAGAGTCTTGTGATTTCCGTGTTTTCTCGAAAATGCATAGGAAGAAACAGCTGCGGCGAAAGGATATCAATCTGCATTTCCGGCCCGAGAAATGCATTTTTTCCTAATCGCCCGTCGAGCGCGCAAAAGGAGATATCCACGGGATATGCGGCCACCTCCTGAAGAACCCTTTTATACATTGCAACCTCTTTTTGCTGTTCTTCCAAGGAAAACTCAGGCCACTTCCAGGCATTGAGATCGCCGGCGTGAAAGAAAAACAGTCCGCAAATTTCCAAAAGGATGGAAATTCCCCGGTCCGTTGAGCCGAAGGTATGGTATGACAGACTTCCGAAAATTCCGGATTGACCGGGAGAAACGCGAAGCGAGCGCTTCCGGTTAAAAACAATTTTTCGACGTGCAGTTTGTTCGATCGAATCGCTCATTTGGAGCACCTTTCCGTTTTCTGCGGGAGCTTCCACATCGTCGGAAAGAATATATTTTGCTGATTCGGTATGGGGCAATGAGAAAATATCAGGATTGTAATGATCTTTGTGGGCATGTGTGACGATAAAGTAGATTTCCTTATCGCGGGGAAGCGTCAAGGGTCCTTTTTCGTAATCAATGACAAGAAAGAGGCTCTCCGTTTCGATGGAAAAGCCGCTATTGAACAAATATCGAATCGCAATTTCTTTCATGAGGCATCCTTCCTGGCATTCACGCTTTCTTTTTTACAAAAAAGCTGGGAGCGATTGAATCATCATGCGCACCGGAGACAACCTCCCGTTGACCGATCCGCATATAAAGTCCTGCGAATTTGCCGCCATAAAGGAAAATTCCGAGCACCGTACGGAAAGGGGAAAGCAAAAGTTGCCCATTTTCGGAAATGAGAAAATCGCTGGATGGGCTATGAACAAATTGCTGTCCGATCATGGTGTCATAGGGCATACCGGCAACATAATCGTGCCATTGCTCGGGAGACAGGGATTTTCCTGCCACAACACCCTGTGAAGCATAGGAATCCAGAGGCTTTACAATACGATCGATGCGGTTTCCTTCAAGATCCATTTTATCATGAAGTGTGGAAATCATGTGAGTTTCGGGTATGTGCTTTTGAATCCAATTCCATTCCTTCTCATTGACAACGTCTTCGGTCATGGGATTTCGGAGTACGGAAAAGATGATTTTGGAATGCATCACTTGCGAGCGAAAGGAACCCATCATGAGAAAGGCATGATCCAAATAGGCCTGTAGGAAGGGGCGGCATTCTTCCACCCCACGGACAAAATCGGATGTCACGACCCTACGGTAAACAAGATCAATGGAATATTTTCTTCCATTACGATTGTCCACTGCGCAGAGCTTTCCTTTTTCATAAGTCATGCTTCGAATATCCACGACCAGACATCGTACGCCGGCCTTTTCAAAAGCAATTTGAAACTGATGGAATTCATCGATTGAGCCTTTATCGAGAAAATCAACGATAGCGACGGTTTTTGCCTTTTTTTTCCGGATCCTTTTGTATTTTTTCAGGAAAGCGCGTACGAGACTATGGAACAGCTCAAACTGTTCTATATGCCAATCCGTCATCATGCTTTGCATCAGCTCGGATTGCAAAAGAATCTGTCCGAGGAGCCGGTCCTCATTCATGGCGGAGCTGCCATCTGTATTGAGCTCACAGAGCTGAAAATCCTTTCCCCCTTGATAGAATATATCGTATCTGCCGACCATGACAGGCTCATCATATCCCGGATCCTCCAAGATCAGCTGCTCGGTCAAGGCATCAAAATGAAAAAGAGCACGATATGCCGGATTATTGAGATATTCTTGGGTGACCTTTCTTCCGATTTTTACAAGGCGTTTTACGATTTTCTTAAAAAAATTGACTTGCTTCTTATCAAAAAACATTCCTTGATAGGGCATGGACACGGGCTCTCCGCGATAAAGAGGGCGATCCTTCATGGTGCGTGCAAAAAGCTCGTCGGCATCGTGGCCGTATTTTTCCGGAGCAAGGAGTGCTTTCTTCTGATATTGCTTTAAAAAATCGGATTCAGGCATGCTTTTTTCCCTCCGTCAATGAAGCAAAGGCAGCTGTCCATCCCTGCTGCTTCGCCATTCTCTCAATATAAATGCGAGGCGTATCCAGATTGCTCCAAAGCTTTTGCAGAGGCTTTAAAAGATCTTTTTCCTCCTCGCACAGTCCGCGTTCCGCCATTTTCAACAGACGAAGTCCCCAGTTCACAAAATAATCCGAGTGATAATATCCCTGAATTCCGTTATCTCTGCCCGCATCCTTGCCGCGCGGAATCCACTCGGATTGAAAAGGGGTAAAAAGCGCTTCCAGCTCTGCAAATACGTCATCGTCATAGAACAGCCCGCGAAGCATGGCAGCTGCGGCAAAGGCCCACGGATCGGGAAGGGAATCCATCATCCGAACTTCCAGAAACTGTTTATATCGCACATCAGGAAATGTCACGGAGATTCCGTGCATAATGAAATCGTCGGCCTGACCCGCTGTTTTTGCCTCATCCAGAGCTTCAGAAAGGGAAAAGCTCTTTTCCTCATGATGAATCCCGTCATCAGCGGGAAGAAAAAGCACAGGAATGTTCAGAAGCCATTTTGCATAGTCCTCCAGACTGAAATCGGTGCGGAAAATGCCCGGTACCACACCTGTACGAACAGGATCGGTTTTCCGCCAGATTTCCTGGCGAACATTGTATTTTGCGGGCGAGGATCCGTTTTGCAAGGCAATGCTGTCAAACAGAGTGTAGAGAATCGGAGAAAGTGCAAAAAGAACACGGAATTTTCGTATCCAGTCCTTCTCATTTTCTACATCTATGGATATTTGAAGAGCACAGGTTTGACGCATCATGGCACGTGCGGCCTCTGAAATGTTCCCCATGGTTTGATCCATGATGTGATAGCGTTCCTTGGGAATCAATGGAATTTCCTCAATTGTATTCCACGGATCCAAACCGATGGGCAGAAGCGTAAGCCTCATGGGATCCAACACATGATGGATTTGAGTCAGTGCGTGGAAATAATGATCTCGCAAGGTCAAAAGCGAGGGTTCCTTCGCGAGGCTGATTTCAAACTGCCCGCCCGGTTCGATTGACAGCTCGAATTCGCGTGTGCTCATCCCGAGCAGCGCATCTTTCTCATAGATCGGAGTGGCGGACAGTTCCACAAGAAGCCTTTGCAAGACTTCCGCGACACCGCGTTCGCCGTCATAAAAAACACGTTTCATGGTCGAGGCATCTACCAGGAGGTGCTCCAATTCGATGCCGACCGCCCATTGTGTACGTGGAGTAAATCCCTTTCGTAGATATTGACAAATCTGGTTGAGCTTTTCCTGCTCTGAGTGAAAAAGTGACATAACATCCTCCATATTGCATAAAGATACCCAAAGAGGGAATGAGCAAAACGAAACCCTCACATCCGCATGCGGATGTGAGGGCTTCCGGTTTCAGTCTATGAATGGAAACAGATATTATTCCAGAATTCCAAAGGAGAATCCCTTTTCACGAAGCATGGAAACTATTGCTGAGACCGATTCGCGGGTTAACGGCTTATCGACCGTATCATGCATTAATATACAAATGGTATTGGGAGAGCCATAAGCCTTCCAGCCGGTAACAATGGATTCCAGCTGTTCCTCTGTCGTCTTCGGAGCCTTTTTTCCTTTGGCATCTCCATTCTCCGAGTTCCAATCCACCCAGGCAACGCCTTGCTCTTTCAGAACCTGATCGGCGGCAGCTATATTTTTCCAGGACATATGTCCGCCCGGATAGCGCCAAACATAAGAATTTGCCGAGCTTCCCAAGACGCTCTGCAGAGCTTGGACGGTTTGCTGATATTGTTCAAGCACCTTTTCCGGAGCCGCTACGCGTCCCGGATACAGCTCATCATAATTGTGATTGAAGGAATGGAGCGCAAGCGCATGTCCCTCATGGTAAATACGCTCTAACAAGGGCTTGGTGCGTTCGGAAATGCTCTTTCCTACAATGAAGAATGTAGCGGGAACTCCCTCCTGCTTCAGAGTATCCAAAAGCAACGGAGTGGACTCTGAATTTACGCCGTCATCATAGGTGAGAAAAGCGATGCGTTGGCCATTGGCGATATCTTTGCCTTCATACATTCCTTCCTTAGCCAGATTGGTCTGATAAGCATAGATTCCTGCCGCACGGTTGTGGTTGGGAGCGGTGCCTTTTTGTGACTGGACGGCATTTCCGGTATTGGCGTTCGGCATAGCTGTTCCGGAAAAGAGGCCGTCGGGATCTGCGAGTGCAGAGCTGCTCTCCTCCGTGCCGGCGCCGGCAGAGGTCTGAGAAGATTTTTCCGCTGCGGAAGAGTTTGCTGATTCACTGCCGGACGACGAAACGGCGACCGTTCCCGTGGATGGCGCGGGCTTTGTTTGCGCCTTTCCAAAATGCGGAAGCTTTTTTCCCAGAAACAGTCCGATTCCGATTCCTAAAAGAAACAGGATGATGCCGATGATCAGCCTTCGGATAAGCTGGCGCTTTCTGCGCTGCTCCAAGCGAAGACGCGCCTCCTCGGAATTTTCAAATGCAGCTCCATACGCATATCCGGAATGCCTGTGTGCATAATGTGTGTGCGCATGAGCTGATCTTCTTGCCTCGGTATGCGGCGAAGCCTTTGCTGTATCCGCCATATGCGAGGCGCTCGGATCTCTTTCCCGATTTTCCTCTGAATGGATTTCCGGATCGTATTCCCTGTCGAAATCGCTTTCTATGTTATTATTTTCAGCAGACGCGCTTTCTTCTTTTTTATCTTCGTCAAAAGAGCGCTTTTTTGAATCCATATCACTCATTATTTCATCCTTTCGTAGCATCTTATGAGCTAAAAAATACATTATTATCATAGATCACGAAATCGGCTTTGACAAGGTATGTTTTCTTCCGTGATAATGAAAGAAACATGGTCGGATGAGCATAAACGCGGAAAAAGGCGTGTGAATTCATAAAAAGACGGCGGAGGCGGAAATGGATACGGATAAGCAGAAAAACGAGCTCAACGAGGAACAGAAACGAGCTGTTCGGACAACGGAAGGAGCGGTCCTTATCATTGCGGGACCGGGCACCGGAAAGACAAAAACCCTGGTGGAGCGCGTATGCCATCTGATTTTGAATTGCGAGGCGGATCCCGATACCATCACGGTCACGACCTTTACCAAAAAAGCCGCACAGGAGCTTTATTCCCGTATTTCCGAAATGCTTAGAAGAAAAGGGTACCATGCGGATACCTTGGACGTGCATGTCGGAAATTTTCACCAAATGGCTGGAGAGATACTGGACTTGTTCTTTGAGCAGACGCCATATCTTCCCGGATATAGAATTTTGAGCGAAGTGGAGCAAATTGCATTATTGAAGGAGCATATCGATGAATTTTCCGGCATGCCCGGCTTTTCGCGTTTTTTTCCGGGATTTTCGAAGGCTCTGAAAGGCATTCGGGCATTCGCTCAATTTTTGGAGCAATTACGAGAAGGATTTGCCGATTTCTCCGATGCGTCGGAGCCGATGCAAGAGGCGCGTCATCTTTTGGAAGCCTACCAAGAGTTGCTGGTACGGGAAAATGCACTGGATTATTCGGAGCTGCTTTGGCAGGCACGCGAGATTTTGAAAAATCATAAACCGGCAAGAGAGTGTTTTCAGAAGCGGGCACAATATCTCATGGTTGATGAATATCAGGATACCAATCCGATTCAAGAGGATATCATCCGGATTTTACAGGAGGCAACCGGAAATCTCTGTGTTGTGGGCGACGACGACCAGAGCCTGTATCGGTTTCGCGGAGCAAGCATACAGAATCTTTTAGGATTTTCGCGGCGTTATCCGGGAGTTACGACGATTTATCTGATGACAAATTATCGTTCGAGGCCGGCGATTCTTTCGTTGGCATCGGAATACCTGGATAAGGAATTTGCAAAATATCCCGGAAAATATCGTTTTTCAAAAAATCTTCGCTCTTTTCGTGAAGAGGGGATTCATTCCGTCTCAATCATTGAGGCAAGTCATGAAAACGAATGGTCAGGCCGGGTGGCGGATACCATCGAGGCGCTGCATCGGCAGGGGGTTCCTTTTCATGATATCGCGGTGCTTTCCCGGTCCGTTCGAGGGGCGAGGATGCTGGATCTGGTAACCGAGCTTCATTCAAGAGGGATTGAAACAGTATCGTCACGATCGGGATCGTTATTGGCGCAAAATGAGATCAAACGCTTCATCGGCTGTTGGACCATGTGCTTCACACCGATAATAAAGGAATGGCTGCATTTGCTCCCGCAGGAAGAAACGCAAAATGCGCGGGCGATTCTCCATCGATATGCGGCATTTTATTCCCAGGTTCCGAGAAAGGATGCAGAGGTACGTGTCCTTATTAAAAATCAAATGCTTCGCCGGCTTCATCAGGGAAAACAAATTTCCCTGCTTGCGCTTTCCTATCTTTTCCTGGGTTGCGCTCCTTTTCGCGGAATCGCGGAGGGGGCTTTGGAGGATGATATGAGGGCGAAGGAGCGTATGGAACATTTAGGAACATTTTTCAACCTCATACAGAATGCTCTTCAAAAAAAAGGTTTTTCTTCTATTGACAGGGAGAATGTTTTTGAATTTCTTCATTATCTTTTTTTGGAGTATTTGCCTTTTTTGGAGGAGATGCAGATTGCTTTGTCGGAGGAGGAACTGATGCCTGCACATGACGGGCGTTTGCCGGTTTTGACGATTCATCAGGCCAAGGGTCTGGAGTTTCCCGTTGTCATCGTGTGCGACTCACCGTCCTGGAAACGAACCTATCGTCCGCGCCCGCAGGGGATTGCGCTTCTAAAGCCGGCCCCTGCTCTGGGAAAGGCGCCGGAGCCCCAAATTGCCGAGAGTCTGGATCAGGCGCGCGTATGGTATACGGCGTTTACTCGTGCACGGGATCAATTGATTCTTACGCACTGGGGTGCGGAAAATTCTTCGCTTGCCGAAATTTTGCAATATATACGGAAAAAGCTTCCGATAACGGATTCTCGCCTGCAGCAGGAAAAAGCGGAGTGTATTCTTGCACACCCGTTAGAGAAGCCTGTCCGACGTTATTCATATACTACGGACATTGCACTTTACGAATCGTGTCCGAGAGCCTATCTTTTCAGACGGCGGTTAGGGCTTCCGAGCATCTCCGGGAAGCAGGCCGAGTACGGTACTTTGGTGCATGAGTCGATTCGCATGCTGCATCGTGTCCGGGGGAAGAAAAATCCTCCGGAATCCTGCGTGCTGGTAGATGAGGTTTCTCAAGGCTTTACACCTATGGGAATCCGGTTTTCGGATGAAGAAAAAAAGCGTGCGGCTCAAGAGCTGGACCGATATCGGACAGAGCATAAGGATTTACTGAATCGCGTTCTGATATCGGAAAAAGAATTGCTTCTTCCGGAAAAAAATCGAATTTTTGAGGGTCGTGCGGATGTGCTTTACCGAACCGGGCGCGAAGGCCTGATGGGAATTGTGGACTTTAAGACACATCGTCCGCCGGAGAAAGGAGAGAGGGTGTATCTGGATCAATTGCGATTTTATCGTCTTCTGTTGAATCCCGAATATCTCGAAACGAGCGAGCAGATTCTCTATTACACATCGGAAGCGCAGCCTATTCAGAGGCTGACCATATCCGGAAGGGGTATGGAAAACTTCCGTAAAAAAGTGGACGCCATCGTATCTCGCATAGAGAATGAGGATTTTCAGCAAATGGCGGAGGATCCCTTTTTATGCAGGCTTTGTCCCATGAAGAGCTTTTGTCACGGGATTTTTGGCGCAAGTGAGATGAAATGATTTCAGGGAATCCGAATTCCTCTTCTTTGATGAATACGAAAATGAGTTATAAAAATGAGTTATAATGGAAAAAAACAAAGGAGTGGAGTGAATGCCGCGTTTACGCCGATGTGCAATTATACAGAGTTTAACCGGATTTGGAAGAGTTTCGTCAATGGTGATCATACCGACTCTTTCTGCTATGGGAATCCAGGTTTGTCCCGTGCCGACTGCGGTACTGTCAACATATACGGGGAGTGTGTTTCAGGAGTATTCCTTTGCGGATATGACAAAGACCATGGAAGAGACCTTCTATCATTGGAGCCGCATCGGTCTCAAGATGGAGGGCATCTATTCCGGATTCCTCGGTTCCGTGGAACAATGCAAATCGGTTTCCGCAGCGGTAGATGCCTTTCGTTCTGAGGATACCGTTGTGTTGATTGATCCCGTTATGGGGGACGGGGGCGTATTTTATGAGTCCGTCTCTCCGGAAATGGCGGAGCGGATGCGTGAAATTGTAGCGAAAGCGGATATTGTTACCCCCAATTTTACAGAGCTTTTTCTCTTATTGGGCAGACCGTTTCAGCCGGACGCCTCCGAGGAGACGCTGGACGACATGATCCGGGAGCTTGCGGCTTTAGGTCCTCAGAAGATTGTTGTGACCTCATTTCCCGCAAAGAAAAAGGAGACGGCATGCTGCCGTGTTTATGATCGGGGAACATTCTCTACGGTGGAAGCCCGGCAAGCGCAGGGCATGTATCCGGGCACAGGAGATCTTTATGCCGCTCTTCTGCTGGGAATGGTATTAAACGGACAAGGCTTCCACGAGGCGGCAGAATTTGCCGCTGAGAAAATCAGCAGGATCCTGATTGAAGGACAAAGGATGGGCGAGCCCATTGAAGACGGTGTTTTGCTCGAAGCATTTTTACCGGAAATCGGGCAATCCGTTGATCGAGATGCGATTTGGATTCCCGGTGAGAAAGAAGGACATCCGGGAAAGCAACGCTGTATATAGGCACAGGCGATTCAAAGGAGAAGGTTATGGATAAGAAAATCAAACGCAAGGCGGAGGTATCCTTGGAACGTGCGGAAAGAGAAGGCCTGCAAATCGGAGATATGCTTCGATCAGCATACGAGGATTCCGAGCCGTCGGAGGACATGACCTCATCTCAGGACGATGCTCCGCTTTCCGGACAATTTGAAAAAAAGGAGGAATCGGAAACGCCGGCACATGAAGACTCGCAGCAGTCTCGCATGAAAATGCCATGGGAAGAGGAAGAGGAACTTGCGGAAGAGCTTACCGTCATGATGCCGCCGGTTTCTTCTGTTCAGGGGGAATCGATGCGGGAGGAGTCTTCCAAACAGATAGCCACATCGGAGCCGGATCTGCCGGAGCCCATGTGGTGGAAGGAGGAGCCGATCGGAAATACGGAGTCTTCCGTGCCGGAGCCGTTTCTTGTGATCGTAGAGGATGTTGTCAAGAAAATCGGTACAAAAAGAGTATTGGACGACTTTTCTCTCGAGATTCCGCAAGGACATGTGATGGGTCTTTTAGGGCCGAACGGAGCAGGAAAGACCACGCTTCTCAAGGTGCTTGCAGGTCTTGCACATATTAATCGAGGCCGGATTTGGATTCAGGGGGAAGAAGCGGGTCTCGAAACAAAAAGACTGGTCAGCTATCTTCCGGATACTCCTCTTTTGCCGGATGAAATGACGACGAAACGGGCAAAGAAATATTTTGCAAAATATTTTAAGGATTTTAATAAGAAGAGATTCGATATGCTGGTGGAACGCATGGAAATTCCACTTAGGAAAAAAATAGGCAAGATGTCCAAGGGATACCGGGATCGTCTCTCTCTTTGTCTGATCATGAGCCGTGATGCGGCGCTTTATCTATTAGATGAGCCTTTGGGCGGTGTGGATCCCATGGTGCGTGATGACATTCTGCGCCTGTTGCAGGAAACCATGAGTCCGGCATCCACGATGTTGATTGCGACACATCAGCTCAGAGATCTTGAGGCATTATTTACCGATGTATGCATCATGAAGGATGGGAAAGCCATTCGATACGGATCGGTAGAGGCGATCCGTCAGGAGGAAAAAATGTCCTTGAGTGCATATTATAAGAAAATTTTCGGTGAGGTGAGTGAATGATTTGGTATTTTCAGGAACGAAGGCGCTGGATGATCCTCCGGTGGATTCTGCTTATTTCAGGCTGTGCATGGGTATTTGTTCCGTTCTATATGACGCGTATGGATAAGTGGCAGGAGCTTTTTCCCTGGCTGATGCAATGGCGCACATACCGATGGGGAGCGCCGATCCTTCTCCTGATTCCGTTTTTGGTGGAGGCGTTTTTAGCCTTGGGAGAGCGTCTGGACCGCAAAAGCGAGACGATTTCTCATGCCATCGCTGTCCCGGAGGGCACGCATATGCTGGCAAAATTCTGGAGTGTGATGACTACGGCGCTTTGGATCATTTTTGCGGAATATTTTGTTTTCGGTCTCATGCAGCAGGAGCCGGGTGTGCTTTCCGGACTGCGGGAGCTCTTCACGCTCTACGCATTGAGAACATTCGGAATGACGGCTTTGCTGACATTCCTTCTTATGGGGATGTGGACGGCGCTCCTTTTCCTCTTTCAAGCGCTGCGCAGATGGACAATGCAGCGTTGGAATCTCGGACTGCAGTATCATAGATTTCCGCTTTTTCTGCTGGATGTGTTATTCAGCACAGCGCTTTTTGCGGGGATTTACTACTTAACGATACGGCTGACTCTACGATGGCCGCTTTATTTCGAGATACAGCATTTTTCGCTGATCCTTACAAAAGCCAGAAGCTTTTCTTTTCCGTCCATGCTTTATCAAATGCTTGTGGAAGGCACGATGACAGATGCTTTGGAGCTTTTTCTTTCGCAATGGCCGGTTTCCGTTTTTGTCGTGCCGCTGGTGACGACCACGCTTTCGCTTGCACTGACAACGGGCATCCTGGATCACCGCATCGACTGGTAGCTTGATGAATCGGCGGGGATGGATCGATCGCTTGATTACGAAATCAAAGGACTGTAGCGAAAGCCGCCCCGGATTTGGGATTGTCGGGGAGAGCTTTCGCTACAGTCCTTTAGTTTATTTATTGTTATTGAATTTCCAGATCCTCCGGGGAGAAATCCATGATCAGTTCAACGGGGCAATGATCGGATCCCATCACATCCGCATGAATTTTCGCATCTAACAGACGGGGACGAAGCGATTCCGAAATAAGAAAATAGTCGATTCTCCAACCGATGTTTCGCTCACGCGATTTCGCAAAATTGGACCACCAGGTATAAGCCTCTGCCTGATCGGGATAGAATGCGCGGTAGGTGTCGATAAATCCGGCATCTAACGTTTGCTGAAATTTAGCCCTTTCCTCGTCACTGAATCCGGCATTTTTTCGATTGGCGGAAGGATTGGCAAGGTCGATTTCCTTATGGGCCACATTCAAATCTCCGCAGAAAATAACGGGCTTGAGCTTTTCCAGTGCCTTGAGATATGCCAAAAAGGCATCCTCCCATTCTTGACGATATTCCAAGCGGAGCAGGCCGCGCTTTGAATTCGGGGTATAGACGGTGACAAGATAGAACTGAGGAAATTCCGCGGTGATCACGCGCCCCTCCTGATCGTGTTCGGCGATGCCGATGCCATAGGTGACCTGAACCGGCTGATAACGTGAGAAAATGGCGGTGCCGGAATATCCCTTGCGTTGTGCATAATTATAAAACTGATGATATCCGGGAAGAGAAAGCTCCAGTTGTCCTTCAGAAAGCTTAATTTCCTGCAAGCATAGAATGTCCGCATTCATTGCATCGAACTTTTCTAAAAAGCCCTTGTTCATCTGCGCACGAAGCCCATTGACGTTCCATGAATATAATTTGATCATAGCTCCTCCTGATTCGGTAAGATTTTATGACGACTGTTGACAGTATATCATGAAAGCCGCTATGGAAAAATTTGTACCCGATAAAAGGGAAAAGCCTGCATAATGAATCAAAAAGAAACATGGTGGCACTTGCAATTCCGGCATCCTCAGATATAATATGGTAGTATCTTTTGGAAATTGTAAGCCCGGCATTTCAAAAAAGACATCTCTGCTCCGCGCGAAACGGGGCAAACCCGAAGGGAGGTGAATCGAGTGAACAAGTATGAAATGGTTCTGATCCTCAAGTCCAATGCTGAGGATGAAGAGCGCCAACAGGTTCTTGACCGACTGCTTGATGCAATCCGTGAAAACGGAACAGTTGGTGAGATCGACGATTGGGGAATTCGGAAGCTTGCTTACGAGATCAACTACAACAAGGAAGGTTACTACTACGTAGTCAATTACGAAGCAGAGCCGACCGTTGTTGCCGAAGTTGAACGTCGTGCACGCATCCTGGATCAAGTACTCCGCTATCTGACCGTTAAGAAAGAGGCGTAAATCAAGGAGGACCCAATGAATCAGGTTATTATTTCCGGTCGCGTCGTACGCGATCCGGAGCTCACTTACAACAATGCAAGCGGAAATGCGATGGTGCGATTCTCGGTAGCCGTAGATCGCCGTCTTTCTCGTGAAAAAAAACAGGAAATGGAATCCAGAAATCAGCCGACTGCCGACTTCATTAACGTCGTTTGCTGGGGAAGGCTGGCTGAGAATGTGAATAACTTTACCGCTAAGGGCAAGCGGGTGTTGGTAGAAGGACGAATCCAAACGGGTTCTTATCAGGCTCAGGATGGAACGCGTCGATATACCACGGATGTTATTGCCAATAATGTAGAATTTATTGACTGGAAGGATCGCGATGGAGGTTTCCCATCGAACGCTGACGCAGGAAGTCGTTCCGGTGCACCATCGGGTACGAATTCCAACGACTCTTCCGATCAGGGATTCTTTACCGAGGATTTCAACCCTGTCGATGATGATCGCATTCCGTTCTAAACAGGGAGGTCATTATGGTACAAAGACGTTTCAGACCCCGTAAAAAGGTCTGTGTGTTTTGCAAGGACAAAACAAAGAAAATTGATTATAAAAATGTAGAGGATCTCAAGCCGTTTATCAGCGAAGCTGCGAAGATTTTTCCGCGCCGCGTTTCCGGCTGCTGTGCAAAGCATCAGCGTGACGTGACAACGGCAATCAAACGTGCTCGCCATATTGCGCTGATTCCTTACGAGGATAAGTAATTCTGCTCGGCCCGTCGGGCGAGCTGTGTAAGACGTCGAACCCTGTGCTCGGCGTCTTTTTTTCAAACGGAGGGACTTTTTGAGATTTCACGAAAAACCTCCAAAGGGAGAGGAGAAGCTATGGACTATCGCCGTTTCGGAAAAAAACTGATATGTCGCTTTGATCGCGGGGAGGAGCTGGTCTCTTCCTTGCAAAAGATTGCGGAGAAGGAAAATATTAAGCTGGCAGAGGTGCGGGCTCTGGGTGCCACGGATGATTTTGAGATCGGAGTTTATATAGTAGATCGCCGGGAATATGTTAAAAATCATTTTACATTCCCGGCTGAAATCACAAATCTTTGGGGCACGATCAATACGATGGATGATCGCTATTATTCTCACTTGCATATCACCGTGGCGGGAGAGGACGGCCACGCATATGGAGGACATCTGAACTCTTGTAAAATCAGCGCGACTTGTGAAATGATCATTACGGAAATCGAAGGCAGAGTGGATCGCTATCAGGACGATGTGACCGGTCTTAACCTGTTTCGCTTTGAAGGGCAAGCTGAAAATGAGTGAGTGTATTATACCCGAGGGATATCAGCCGCTGCTGGATCGTTATGAGATTCAGCGCGCAATCGACTTTATAAAAAAAACGTTTCAAAGCGAGCTTTCTCAGGCACTCAATCTTCAGCGCGTTTCGGCTCCGCTTTTTGTTGCTGAAAACAGCGGACTGAATGACACGCTTTCCGGCTGGGAACGCCCCGTCCGCTTTGAAATCCCTGCGATTCAGCAGGAGGCCGAGGTTGTGCATTCGTTAGCAAAATGGAAACGCAGTGCGCTTCAAAGATATCATTTCCAGCAAGGGGAAGGCCTTCTCACGGATATGAATGCCATTCGGCGCGATGAAGAGCTGGACAATTTGCACTCGATTTATGTGGATCAGTGGGACTGGGAAAAAAACATCGCTCCTTCAGATCGTACACAAGAGCAGCTTTATCAAACCGTACAGAAGATTGTGGATACAATTGCCAATGTCAATCATCTTTTAAAATCCAGATTTCCCATGCTGAAAACGGAAATTCGAAGAGAAGTTACCTTTCTGACCTCTCAGGAGTTGGAGGATCAATATCCTTCTCTTTGTCCTGAGGATAGAGAAAACGCCGTAACTGAGAAATACGGAACGGTCTTTATTCATAAAATCGGTGCGCCTCTTCGCTCGGGCAAGCCGCATGGAACTCGTGCTCCGGACTACGATGATTGGGAGCTGAACGGAGATATCTTGGTTTGGAATGAGGTACTTGGCAGAGCGATGGAGCTGTCTTCCATGGGCATTCGAGTCGATGCCGAGGCATTGCATAAGCAGCTTTCCATGGCGGGTGCGGAGGAAAAAGAGAGCCTGCCCTTTCATCAGGCGCTGTTAAATGGAGATTTACCGCAAACTATGGGAGGCGGTATCGGTCAATCCCGTCTTTGCATGTTCCTGATCGGATCTGCGCATATTGGCGAGGTTCAGGCGAGCCTTTGGGATCCTGCCACGATATCAGCCTGTAAGAAGGCGGGCGTGAGCCTGTTGTAGGCATGAGAGCCCTGCTGCATTGAAAACGGCGGGGCTATTTTTATTTGCGAAATGCTTCTTCCTTCGATATAGTATTTGTAATCGTTTTGTAACGAGCATGTCTCAAGGAATACGCAATACAGCAACATGGAATGCAAGATGAAGAATAAACAGGGGAAAGAGGAAGGTCATGAAACACAGTCCATGGAAAAAATCGGCGGTCTCGTTGGCTTTAGCAGCAATACTGTTATTTCAACCGATTTCTGCGGCACAGGCCGCGGAGGATCCGGGCCGGTCGACGGTACAGGAGCCGTCTTCGCCGGAGATGGAGGAAAAAGGCGCTGTAGAGCAGCCGGAAGCACCACAAAACATTTTGCAGCCGGAAAGTGATACGTCGGAAAACGCCACTCCGTCAGAAGAAATTCCTTCCCAAGAGAGGTCTTCCTTGCCGGCAGAAGAGAACGCATCCTCAGATGAGACATCTCCAATACCGGAAACCGTCGAATCAGAAGATGACAAAGCGCTGAATTCAGAGAACAAAATGCCGATGAGTGCGATGCCGCGCTCTGCGGGCATTGCACTCATTTCCTTTCCAAGTCCTCTTACGCTGGCGGCGGACTGCGACGGACGATCCTTCTACGACGAGAACAGCCAAAGGATTCTCAGTGGATGGGTGCACTATCAAGGAAGCTATTATTTTTTGAACGGATCAGGAGAACTGTATCGCAATCGATTTATTACATATGGAGCCGAGATTGCCTACCTCTTGGATTCTCAAGGACGCATGATACGCGGTCAGGCTCATTACAATGGAAAAAACTATTTTTTAGATTCGGATACAGGACGTCTGCGCATGGACAATGCGTGGGTTTCCTACAACGGCAAGGAATATTTTCCGAATGCGGAGGGAGAGCTGTACTCTGAGCGCTTCATCACCTTCGGCAACTCGGAACGTTATCTGATGGATGCTTCCGGAGCAAAGGTTCATGGTATATCCCCGTGGAACGGGAAAAACTATTTATTGGATCCGGATACAGGACGTCTGCGCATGGACAATGCGTGGGTTTCCTACAACGGCAAGGACTATTTTCCGAATGCGGAGGGAGAGCTGTACTCTGATCGCTTTATCACCTTCGGCAGCTCGGAGAGCTATCTGATGGATTCGGCGGGCGCGAAAACCAAGGGAATAGGGGCGCTCAATGGGAGGAGATATCTTTTGGATCCGGATACGGGCAATCTGCGACGGGACAATCGCTGGGTCACTTATGAAGGCGAAGACTATTTTCCGAATGCGGAGGGAGAGCTTTATACAAACCGTTTCCTGACCTTCGGACCGAGAGGCAGTTATTTTGT
>JALFST010000029.1 GCA_022779285.1 Peptoniphilaceae bacterium | reverse complement strand
ATGGTTTATTTAGTCTCCGATTATCAGGATGGGGCGCTGCAAATTTTGATCAGCAAGGCGCCGAAGGTCACGACAGCAAAGATCGAATTCCTGGATGATCAGGATCGCAGCGTAGTTGCCAGCGGCACATATGAAGTGGATCTCGATGGAGATGGATTCTTCAATCTTCAGGACATTCAGAAGTACGTACCGGAAGGATATCAGAAGCTGGAAGGCACGATGGTTTATTTAGTCTCCGATTATCAGGAGGAGGCACTTAAGATTTTTGTTACCAAAGAGAAGACGGAAGTTCCCTTGACTCCGCTGGAACCGGCAACGCCGATTCAACCGGAAGAGCCTCAGGATCCGACGGAAGTTCCTTTGACTCCGCTGGAACCCGCAACGCCGATTCAACCGGCAGATCCTAATACCACAGGAACAACAGATGTTGCGACAGGCAATAAGACGGAACAGGTCAAGAAAACGCCTGCCAAAGACAGCAAAAAAGAGAATGTAAAAACAGGAGATACCACGAAAGTTCTGCTTTTAGGTGCAGTCATGGTGGTCGCGTTGGGCGGTGCTGTTACATTACAGTATGCAAAACGCAAGTAAAATAAAATAAGCAAAGTAAATATTGAATCAAAAGGCGGAGGGGTATCCTTCGCCTTTTTGCTTTGTATGGCATTGTGACAGGGTGTATTCTGCCGTCAATCAGCGTTGGATTCGATCGATTTTCGTCTTTTTAGCGCCTGTGTGGGCGGCGATGAGATATGTATCATTGCACTATATGTAATTTATAGCTATATGCATGAAGACATGAGACAGATTCCATAAGTGATTTCTAAAAATAGAATCATCAGCATATTTTCGTAGGCGGCCTTTTTTGATTGCATTCAACCAATCAGCAGTACAAATCCATTGTTTTCCTGTATGATTAGGATCAGCGTGATCCTGACATGTTGAGTATGAGGGATTTTTGGAGTCTGTGCGAGCGTTGAGGAGGCGGAACAGATTCTCAGAGCTTTAAAAAATGCTCACAATGAGGAAATGACCGATAACGGTCTGACGGATCATTTTGAAATCGGAGAGAGTGAGGTCCCATATGTCTGAAAAGGGAAAAATGTTACAGCAAAAGCTTTATGACGCAAACTATGATCAGGATTTGGAGGAGGAAAGAATTAGGTGCAAAACCTTGTGTCAGGGGTACAATCAGCTTCCGATCGGGAATTTGGATATGCGCCATAAAATGCTGAAAAAAATTCTTGGGAAAACAGGTGATCATATTCATATTGAACCGGATTTCTGGTGTGATTACGGATATCGAATCGAAGTCGGTGAAAACTTTTATGCCAATCACGGTTTGGTGATTCTTGATGCCGGCGGTGTCACGTTTGGCAATGATGTTTTTATTGCCCCTTCTTGCGGATTTCATACCTCCGGACATCCGATTGACTTTGAACGCAGAAATCAGGGCCTGGAATATGCCTATCCCATAACTGTCGGCGACAATGTTTGGATTGGCGCAGGTGTACAGGTGATGCCCGGGGTTCGTATCGGCAGTAATGTTGTGATTGGCGGAGGCAGTATCGTGACAAAGGATATCCCATCGGATAGTGTTGCGGTGGGAAATCCTTGTAAAGTGATACGGAAGATCACGGATGAAGAGAAAATGAAGAATTGGGATCGATAAGCACAGTTTTTCATTGCAAACAACACGGCTTATTGAGAGTGAAGAAATATGATATGCCAAGAACCGGTCGGGCGAATGCGGCTGTAAAGGCTGTCGTGCTGAAAAGAAAGAGAATCATGAAAATCCTGTATTTTAATGGTTTCATAAGAAATTTGTTTTTGTTGATGACGTCAGAAAAATAGAATCGGAAACGCGGAATATGTGCTTTTTCATTTGACAAAATTATACTAATAAGATACCTTTATCAACAAAGAAACTTGTAAAAAATACGCTATATGGAAAAAAAGAAAGGGGATTTTTATGAAGAAAAAGGCAGTGCTCATTCTCTTAAGTTCTCTGCTCGTTTTGTCAGCTTGTTCAAATGGTAAGAACAAGACCGACAAGCCGGCAGCCAGCGAGAGCAAGCAAGAGGTGCACGAAAACATCAAGGATGGCACATATCAAGGAAAAGCGCCATCTTATAATGGTGTGACGGAAGCGGAAATAGTTGTAAAAGATAAGAAGCTTGCAGAAATTCATTTATTACATACGGATGATACGGAATCCATCACATCACGCGCATTTCCTATCGTGGAAAAGCGAATTTTGGAAGGCCAAACGCCAAATGTCGATCATGTCACATCGGCAACATATTCTTCAGAAGGCTATATGAAAGCGATCGGCAAGGCGATGAAAAAAGCCGGCTTCGATATTGAGAAAAAATATACGCCTCAGGACGTCAAGATGGAAGATACAACTGCGCAATTAGTGGTTGTGGGCTCCGGACCAAGTGGAATGATCGCTGCCATTGAAGCAAAAGAACAAGGTGTGAACAATATCATACTGATTGAAAAAGAAGATATTTTGGGCGGGAATGGAAAATTTGATGAATTTTTCTTCGACTTTCCGAATACGCAGGCACAAAAAGATGCCGGAATCGAGGATAACAAGGAGGAATATGCAGAGCTTGTTCGTTCCTCCAGCTTTGAGGATAAGGCTTTTGTCGATAAACGCATTGATGAAGCGTGGAATTTCGATGCATGGCTTAGAAAGCACGGCATTGAGGCCAATTATGTGGAAAACAAGAGGGATACCGCTCATTCTTCATCGGAATTAATCGGTCCCTATGTAATTTCAAAATTAGAGGGTTTACTGCATGAACTGAACATTGATGTTCGTCCGGCAAATAAGATGGTAGATCTTAAGATTGAAAATAACGTAGCGAAGGCGGTCACTGTCGAGAATAATGGACAAAAATACAATATTACAGCCGATCGCATTCTTATCGCTACCGGAGGTTTTTCTTCCAATCCGGATCTGGTCAGCAAGTACATTCCGGAAGCAACCGGCTTGATCTCATCCAATACCATCGGACAGACGGGAGATTTCATTAATATCGCCCTTGACAATAATATTCAGTTAGGCCATATGAACGAGCGTATTTTATTTAACCGAGTCATCCCCGGAACACGCTATCAGCTGGAGGCCAGGACTCCGGGCTCCCTGATTGTCAACAGAAATGGCGAGCGTTTCTTTAATGAAGAAGATACCTACAGCGTAGAATTTGTGAATAAGGTCTTGGAGCAGGAAGGTAAAAAAGCTTATTATATCTATGACGATGAAAAGCTCCATGAACGCGAAGGCGGAATGGGCATGGGTGAATATAATAAGTCCTCCAGTTTAAAGGAACTCACCGAAAAATTGGGACTGAATTATGATAACGTCGTGAAATCTATTGAACACTTAAATGCGGTTTCGCGCGGAGAAGAGACGGATCCCTTAGGAAATAACGATATCGGTGATAAAGTAATTTCGTTGGATTCCAAATTTTATTATGGCACACCGATTGTTCCCTCCATCCACATGACTTTGGGCGGATTAATTGTAGATCCGCAGATGAGAGTGTTGAATAATGACGGGCAGGCGGTAGAGAACCTATATGCAGCAGGAGAAGTTACTGCAACCTCAGGAATTTTCTTGGAGGCTCATGTGATGGGAAGGCTTGCAGGAGAAGAAATTGCAAAATCTCTTGCCGCTAAATAGAGAAAATGAAATCATCAAGAATAGCAAAAGGCGATTAGAAAAATTCTAATCGCCTTTTTGTTGCGACGAAAGGGAGAAAATTTACTACAATTTATCTTCCTGTGTGATATGGATCTGAAAGTGATTCTTTTTTACTGAGAGAATTTCTTCCTTTTGCATTTTACCGAGCTCTTTCGAGAGTGCGGTTCGCTTCAGATTCAGATAATCTGCCAGCTGTCTGCGGTCAAAGGGAATATCGAATTCTTTCGTCCCTTTTTGGATGGATACGGAATTCAGATAGGTCAACACTCTGCCACGAATTGTCTTGGGCGAGATATGAAGGCTTCTGCCGAAGAGGATCAGATTTTTCTGCGCAGAAATGGTGAGCAGATTCTTTACGATTTTCAGCGTCCAGCTTTCCGGATCCGGAAAGCTGGACGCTGCAGAAGCAGATCAAGACGAATGAAGAGAATAAGGCATTTTTCATTGGCAGTTACATCTACAAGCATCGGCTCGTTTTCCAGCAGGGCATAGGTTTCGGCAAAGAATTCTCCCTTTCCGACGTGACTGAGTATAGTCCGGTTTCCCCATATATCATTGCTTTCAATAATGACACTGCCGTCAAGTACCAGTCCCAGATTCCGAGTCAACGTATCGGCATGAAAAATTGAGTCGTTTTTTTTGATAAGTTCTTTCCAAAGCCGAAAGTACGGTCAGCGCATCTGCAATTTCCTTGGGATTCAGCCCTCGAAAGATTAGAATTTTCTGTAAGCTTGCAATATCCATGAATCTTCTCCAAACAAGTAAAAATCAGAACTGTGGTGATAACCACATAAATTTCCTCAAGATTATACTATACTTTTCATAGAAAAAAAGGAGGGGAAGAGCCATGATACGCAAGATGATTCATATAGATGAGGAGGAATGCAACGGATGCGGTATGTGCGCCATTGCCTGTCATGAAGGAGCGATTGATATTGTGGAAGGAAAGGCAAAGCTGGTCCGAGAAAGCTTCTGTGACGGATTCGGAGACTGCTTGCCGAACTGTCCTGCAGGAGCGATTCGCTTTGAAGAACGGGAGGCACCGGCGTATGATCATGCCGCAGTTCAAAAAATACAAGAAGAAAACAGGATGGCGGCCATGAGCATGAGTGTGGAGGATACCATGAATATCCGGGATGAGAATGAGAGAAGAAAGCTGATGATGGCCAAGCTGATGGAAGCCGGATCCGCCTCTTCGCATGGAGAATGCCCCGGATCCAAGTTCATGCAGCTGCATAACAGACGCTTTTCGATGAACAGGAGGAGATGCCGGAAGAGAAAAATACTCCGATCAAGCCGATATCACGTCTGAATCAATGGCCGTGCCAGATCAGGCTCCTGCCTGTGAAGGCGCCATTTTATGACGGAGCGAAGCTTCTCATCGCAGCGGACTGCACGGCCTATGCCTATGCCGATATGCACGAGAATTTTATGAAGGGAAGAATTACTCTGATCGGATGCCCGAAGCTGGATAACGTCGATTATACGGAGAAGCTGACAGAGATCATTACGAATAACGAGATCCAAAGCATCGTTATTGTTCGTATGGAGGTTCCTTGTTGCGGAGGTTTGCAGAGAGCTGCGGAATGCCCTGAAAAACAGTGGAAAATTCATTCCTTGGCAGGTTGTGACGATTTCCAGAAATGGAAGGATTGTGGATTGAATCAGATGTTTTCCGGAAAAGAACTTGCAAAGCCTCAATCAGAATGATATCATTTAGATATCAAAAAACTCAAGGAGGTATTCTATGAAGGAAAAAGTCATCAAGGGGAAGAAAAACGGGATGATTGCCCTGCTGGTCATCATCGCTTTGTATATTGCATCCATTGCGATATTCATTTGGAATGTGAATACATATGAAAAGACAGCTTTCCATATTTTGCTCCTCAGTCTTTGTATTGTTTGGTGGGCGGTCGGTTGGATCGGATTTCTTGGAATTAAAGTTGTGAATCCGCAGGAGGCATTGGTTTTAACACTGTTTGGACATTATACGGGAACACTCAAGGAATCAGGGATGTATTTTGTCAATCCCTTATCGACTGCTGTAAATCCTGCGGCAATGACCCGGCTCGGTCAAAGCCCGGATGTGGATACGCCAAAAAAGATGCCTCTTGCGAAAAATGATGACGTTCAGGGAAACATCGGATTGATGAATAAAAAAATATCTTTAAAGCTGATGACACTTTCCAACAGCAAGCAGAAGATCAATGATGCTTTGGGCAACCCGGTTGAGATCGGCGTTGCGGTTACCTGGCGAGTTGTCGATACCGCTAAAGCCGTCTTTGTTGTCGAAAACTATAAGGAATTTTTATCCTTACAGGCGGATGCCGCAGTCCGAAGCATCGTGAAAATATATCCCTATGACGTCGCACCCAATATTGATACGACGGGGGATGGTCTTGCAGATGACGGATCGTTACGAGGCTCTACGGAGACGGTCGCCAAGAGGATCAAAGAAGAAATTCAGACGAAGGTTGATCAGGCGGGTCTGGAAATCGTGGATGCCAGGATTACCTACCTTGCGTATGCATCGGAAATCGCATCGGCGATGCTGCAAAGACAGCAAGCCTCTGCGATTATTGATGCAAGGGCCATGCTGGTCGATGGCGCTGTAGGCATGGTGGAAATGGCGCTGGACAGTCTCAGTGAACGGGGAGTCGTCGAATTGGACGAGGAGAGAAAAGCAGCCATGGTATCCAATTTACTCGTTGTCCTATGCAGTAAGCAGGAGGCGCAACCCGTTGTGAACTCAGGAAGCCTATACTAGTGGCTCGAAAGCAAGTTCCGTTGCGAATTTCTGATAAGCTGTATGAAGCCTTGGCTGCTTGGGCAGAAGATGATTTTCGGTCCATCAACGGACAAATCGAATACCTGCTTACGGAATGTGTAAAGCAGAGGAAAAAGGACGGAAAATACGTCTCTGAAACGATTGATGAAAAAATCAAACTGGATATTGAATAAACAGGTTGTTGAAAAAAATTTACCGAGTCTATCCTATGCAGTGATCTTGAAAATTCAGATTTTTTCAGCGTAGCAACTGTGGACTGCTACGCTGTTTTTATGGCAATTTTTTTGTTTTGCAAGATGCGGATGCAAAGAAACCGGCAGATTCCGGCATTTTGCTTATTTTGCCATCAGATCGAGGAAAAATGCGGCATGCCTGATATCTTCCGGAGACTGTCCTTGCAATAATGATACCTTTTCAAAAAGACTTGAATGAAAAACGGAAATCGCAGAAGATATAAAGAGACTATGCATGAGCCGAGGAGATGATTTTATGCGAAAATATGAAAATAAAGAAGAGCTGAAAACGGAAATTCATAAAGCATTTGAAAAATACATTGCAGAATTCGATGATATCCCGGAAGCATCAAAAGATCAGAGGATGGAAGGCGTCGACAGAACGCCGGCGGAAAACCTTGCATATCAGGTAGGATGGACAACTCTGGTACTTCAATGGGAAGAGACGGAAAGAAGGGGGCTTCCGGTCAAGACACCGTCGGATGAATTCCAATGGAATCAGCTCGGCAAATTGTATCAATGGTTTACGGACACTTATGCTCAGTTATCGTTGGAAGAGCTGAAAACCCGATTAGAGGCAAATGTCAATGCCATCTACGCAATGATCGATTCCTTCAGTGAAGAGGAATTATTTATGCCGCATCAGCGGAAATGGGCAGATGATGCGACAAAAACGGCAGTGTGGGCTGTGTATCAGTTTATCCATGTGAATACGGTGGCGCCTTTTGGAACCTTTCGAACAAGAATCAGAAAATGGAAGAAGCTCAATCAAGCGAACGGATGAGGGATCCATCGATGATTTGCCGGAGATTTCAACAGAAGGCAGCCGGAACGATCAGATTGTTTTCAGTATGCATGCACGCTACAATGGGGTTTGGATAAGAATATTATGGATATTGCTTCAGAGCAGAGAGGGGGATCCGTATGTTACCGAATCATCTTCGATATTTTATTGAGGCTGTTGATCAGAAGAGCTTTACTAAGGCTGCGGAGAAGCTGTATATCAGCCAATCTACAATCAGCAAGGCGGTAGCATCTCTGGAGGAGGAACTCCGGACAAGCCTTTTTGAGCATGGAAAGCGAAACGTCGTCTTGACTGCATCCGGAAAATTGCTATATGCTTTTGCAACGGATGTTCTAAATTATTATGACAGCAAGGAAAAGGTTTTACACTCCAAAATCGAAAAGACGGATAATAAGCTGCGTCTCGGTTTGCCGCCGACCGCCGGAAGCATCTACTTCTTTGCTCTCATTCATGATTTTCAAAAGATCAATCCCGACGTGCATTTGAAAATCAATGATGCTACGTCGCGCTATATTCCGGATTTGCTCATCAACGGCGAAATCGATATCGGTGTTGTCATCGAACCATTTGAGGATGACAGGTTTATCAAGAAAGTGGCCTATCGAACGGAAGCCGTCCTGATCGTTCCATCGGATCATCCTTTGGCGATCAAAAAGAGTGTTTCCTTTCCTTGTCTGAAAAATGAAAATTTTCTGCAGGTAACGTGGGACTTTCAGTACCGCAAGGTTTTTGAGCAGTATTGCCGGCTTGCCGGGTTCCAGCCAAATATTTGCTTTGAAAGCAACCAATGGGATATGTTATTGGAATTGGTAGCGGATCACCAGGGGGTAACGATCCTTCCGCTGCCTCTTGTTGAAAAATACAAACCTCATAATTTGGAATGGCTTCATCTGATCGAACCTGAATTTCCATGGGCGTTGACAGTCATCCGACTGAAACGGAATCCTGTTACCCGCTCTATGCAAAAATTTATGGATCTTCTTTAAAATTGCCAAGGCTGTTCAAATCTGATGATTTGAACAGCCTTTTTTATGAATTAAATTCATAATTGATGAAAAATGAATATTGGACTTTGCCTGCTCTGTAGGCAATAATGAAGGCAAGATAAGCGCTTATTCTCGTAAAACAAAAGAAAAATGTCATTTTATGAAAGGGAGTAAACTATGGAATCCAACCATAATCAATCGTCTGGGTCATTTCGCGCTTACATGATCGAAGCAATCCTGTTTTTTACATATGCTTTTTTTGCCGTAAATTGGATTGCTGGAAGCACCCTGACGGCGCAAATCGCTGCCTCCTTCGGTGTCGACAGCGGTGCATCCTCATCTTTTGTCTCCAATGCCGTGACACTTGCTAAGATTGTCGGCAACTTTATGGCAGCCTACATCCTTGGCAAGCTGTTGCCAAAGAAATCCATCGGTTTGGGCTCTGCTTTGATTTTTGTCGGCAGTCTCATTGCTGTTTTTGCACAATCGTACCTGATGTTCATTATCGGGCGTTTTCTGATGGGCTTCGGCGGTGCGGTATTTGTGATCTACTTTGCACCCGTTGTGATCCATTACTTCACACCGGCACAGAGACCGACTGTCAATGCATTGAACAGCTGTGCCTATAATTTCGGCGCAGTCCTTGCATTGCTGATTGTCGGCTCTGTCATAGCACTGTTCCAAACCTGGCAGAAGAGCATGGGATTTTTTGCTGTTATCAGCGGAATTCTATTCGTTCTCTGGATCTTTTTCGGTGAGGACTTTGAACTGAATAAAGCCACTGCGGAAAGTCGGGAATCCAAGTATTCCATGGCGGATGTATTGAAGGAAAAAATCACATGGCTGCTTCCGCTGACCTATTCCGGGGTGTTGATTCTTTATCTCACTCTGTTGCAGTTGTTTCCCCGCACGGAAGGAGCAGTGATCAGCGCAGCTTCCTTAAGTGCTCTCAGCGGGATTGGCGGAATCATCGGTACTTTGCTTGCAATTGTACTTTCTAAAAAATACACAAAACGTAAACCTGTTATTATTCTATCCGGATTGATCATGACAGGAAGTGCTTTTCTGATGGTCAAAACATCTATGCCCGCACTTGCGATTACTGCGGCACTTTTGCTCGGCATCTTTATGTTTCTGCCGATGACCTCTTTGGTGATGATTCCGCAGGAGCTCCCGGATATGACCCCAAGTAGGCTGACTGCTATCATGGGAATCTTCTGGGCGACGGCTTATATCATAGAGACAATCGTTTTCTTTCTGTTTGGAGTTCTTTTTGATAAGACCGGAAGCAATTCCTCCAGCATTATGATTGCCGTGATTTTGAGCCTGTCGTTTGCAGTTGGCGGCCT
The DNA here is from genome assembly GCA_022779285.1 of Peptoniphilaceae bacterium. GTDB lineage: Bacteria > Bacillota > Clostridia > Tissierellales > Peptoniphilaceae > JALFST01. The sequence goes on along the minus strand of JALFST010000029.1, from coordinate 3,996 downwards.
CTTTTTGCCAGAGACCGGAAAGAGTGAGGAATAAATCAGGAGAGAATGTTTTATGATGTATGATGTAAAATTACAGCAGCTGCCGAACGGCGAGAAAATGGCGTATCGGGAGGAAAACACCGCCGTCGATGCTCCGGTACTGCTTCTAATCCATGGAAATCAGAGTTCTTCTCTGTATTATGAACATCTGATGCAGCAGTTCCGGCAGGATGCGCACATCTATGCCATCGACATGATGGGTTTCGGAGATTCCAGCTATTACAATCCGCACACCTGCATGAAAGATTGGGCTGATGATGTCGCGCAGTTTATGGACGCACAGAATATCCCGGATGCAGTCGTTGTCGGATGGAGTGCAGGCGGTGGAACCGCATTGGAGCTGGCGGCATGTTATCCTGAAAAAGTTCGGCATTTGGTGCTTTTGGCATCCGTAGGAGTTCAGGGGTTCCGCCTTCCGCGACGAAATGCGGACTTGACACCGATCCCCGGCGAATTTCTTGTAAAGCGTGAGGAGATCATGAAGGATCCGGTGATCATGATTCCCGTTACAGGTGCGATCGAGCGTAAGGATGCGGAATTTTTACACATGGTCTGGGCTAACACAATCTTCAATCGATATCCGCCTGAAGAAAGCGACTTTAACGCGTATATGAATGCCATTCTGAAGGAACGCTGTTTTGTCGATATCAGTGTAGCACTCTGCCAATTTAACATTACAAAAGAAAGTGCATTGGTAGAGGGCACCGGAAGAATCTCCCGGATTCAAGCACCTGTGACATGGATTCACGGCAGGGAAGATATCGTTGTTCCATATGCGGTCGGGGAGGAGAGCATCCGCTTCTTTGAATCCCCGGCACAGCTGATTCCGGTTGAGGATGCCGGTCATGCCAGCTTTATGGATCAGCCTGAAGCATTTCGGAAAATACTCAACAAGATATTAAAGTCTATCGAAGGATAGAGAAAGGAGATCTCCATGAAAACAATTCAGAACCTTTATCAGAGTAAAGTCATGTCTGCCGAGAACGCATTGGAATTGATCCGGGACGGTGACTACATCTTTTCTGCGCAGGCTGCGGGGGAACCGATTGAGCTCATGTCCCATTTACAACATCTAAAGGATACCGGTGTGAAGGGCTGTCATCTGAACACCTGCCTTCCCTTGAAAGATTATCCTGTTTTTCACGATCCGGAAATGAAGGGGATTTTGGATCACAATGCATGGTTTATGTCCGCAGGACTCCGGCAAGCATACAAAGAACATATGGTCAGCCCCGTTCCGCAAAGCTCGACATCAATCCTGCGCAAAACTCTTCAGCGCTGTGAATATGAGCACTGGCGTCCCGTTGTGATCTGCACGGTTTCTCCGATGGATGATCATGGTTACATGACCCTTTCTGTAAGTGCAATTTATGAGATGGATCTGATCCGCTACGGCGCACTGGTGTTGGTTGAAGTAAATCCCAATTTCCCACGTACCTTCGGGGATACCTTAGTTCATGTTTCTCAGGTAGATGCAATTGTAGAGGCGGACCATCCCATTCCGCAGGCCAAAATCGCTCCCTATACGGAAACGGATGCTACCATCGGCCGGCATATCGCTGACTTGATCGAGGATGGTTCCACAATTCAACTGGGAATCGGCAATATTCCGAATGCTGTGGCAAATGAACTGAAAAAGAAAAAGCATCTTGGAATTCACACGGAAATGTTTACCGAGACGATGGTGGATCTGATCGAATGCGGCGCTGTTGATAATTCGCAAAAGGGATTGAACAATGGCTATTCAGTCTGCTCCTTTACCATGGGCAGTCATCGTTTGTACGATTATATCAATAACAACCCCGCCGTCATGTTTAAATCCTGTACCTATACCAATGATCCCTATACAATCGGCCTGAACAACAAGTTTGTTTCCATCAATGCTACCCTGGAGGTTGACCTTTATGGTCAGGCTGCTTCCGAGACGGTCAACGGTATGCCATGGTCCGGTACAGGCGGGCAGTCCGAGACTGTACAAGGCTCGCAGATGTCCAAGGGCGGCAAGTCGATTCTCGCTATGCATTCCACCTATACCACGAAGGATGAAAGTGGACATGATGTGCTCCATTCCAAAATCGTTTCTTGTTTGCATCCCAACTCTGCGGTAACTACGAGCCGGAATGATACCGATTACGTAGTGACCGAATATGGCGCTGCATGGCTTCGCGGCCTGACGATCGGAGAAAGGGCAAAGGAGCTTATCAAAATTGCTCATCCTGCTTTCCGGGAACAGCTTGCAAAAGAGGCAAAAGAGCTGTGTATCTGGTAATTAAGCTTTCATGACGTCGGATGCACTGATCTTTGATGATTCGATGCTTCATCGTTTTTAGCCATTTCATAAATGCTGCTTGAAGAGTAGAAGGCCTCAGGAAAAATAATTAACTAAGAAATAAACAGCAGTCTTTTTGTCGAACCATTCGGGAAAGAGGCTGCTGTTTTGTGATAGGGCTAAGATTTATCGATTCCATGGATTGGTATGGCATCCGATATTTGCCGGAGGGAAAGTTCGGATGTTGTTTTCTATCGGCTACATAAGAAGCAAGTTTTGTGGCAAATTGAATTGTTAACATTGATTTTTGAAGCTGAAACGTTTTTTGAAGATTGTCCATATTTGCATATTCAGAGTCACGGGCAATGAATTTCACCTCGTTGCTGTTTTTACGCATTCACCGTTGCGGCGTCTCTTTATTTTTCTTCCGGTTTCATTGCAAATGTATCTTTACATTTTTAAAAAGTGTATCAAATATACAATGTTTTTGTGATAAAATCTAAAATACCTGTAGTAAGAATATTTAGAAATGAGGATTGAGGCATGAAAGAGAACTTATCGCTTTTCGGTGATAACTTAAAAAAAATTCGAAAAGAAAAAAATTTAAGTTTAGCTGAAGCATCGAAAGCAACAAATGTCAGCGTTACCATGTTGAGTCAAATTGAAAGAAATGATTCTATTCCTACCTTGACCACAGTATGGAAAATTTGTAACGGCCTAAAAATCAACTTTAGAGATCTCGTATGTATCGGTGACACTCAGGATGCGATAAAAAATATTTTCAATCTGACTTCACTGACTCAAGATAATGACGTTGAAGTCTACAATCTCTATTCCTTTAATCCTGTCGATAGCGTGGATGTCTTTTATGGCATCTTTCATCCGGGCTGTCATCTGGTCTCTGTTGGTCACCGCATGGCGGGCAAGGAGCGAATTATTGTTCTGGAAGGCGAATTAACCATATCCTCTGAGGAAAAACAATATCATTTAACCAAAAATGATTTTTTCGCTTTCAATGCTCAAGGAGAGCATCGCTATGATAATTTTGGCAGTACGGATGCCAAAGCACTTGTGATTTTAGTTTAGATCATTGTTCATAGTGTAAAGTATGGAATTTCGGCAGGCGGATGTGAACAGGATTCGTATTCAAATCACAATTTGAAATCTCTGAAATCATAGGCATTCACTACTAACCTCAACGAGCAGATTGAGGAACAAATGCTCCCGCTGATGAAGCAGATGGCGGAGGCTAAGCTCACAGGGAGCTATCTCGCACAGCAGTATTTTGAAGAAATCGACAGACAGGCCGGCATTCTCAGGATGAGCATTCCGGAGAAAGAACACCTGCTGAATCAGGCGCGCAGCGTGGTAGACAGCTCGTGGAAAAATGCGACATGGTCGCAAAGAATCTGGAAAAACAACGAAGACTTACGAGCGGGACTCGGAAAGGGACTCCGCGCGAGCATGCTGGAGGGCAGAAACCCGGGAGATTGGGCAAACAAACTGCAACGTGTGCTCCAAAAGGAAATTGTATCCAGAAAAGGACGCGGCAACGCGGAATTTCTATCAGAGCGTCTTGCCATTACCGAGGCGGGACGCGTACAGATTGAAGCTCAGCTGCGTTCGTTTGACGCGATGGGCTATGACGCGTTGGAGGTGATCACCGAGCCGGGAGCCTGCGCGGAATG
>JALFST010000010.1 GCA_022779285.1 Peptoniphilaceae bacterium | reverse complement strand
GAATTTCAAAAGTCCGGAACAGGTTGTGCAAGAATATTTTGAAACCGTAGTTGCTTAGGCGACTGCTTTTTCCGGGCAAAAAGGATAGGTGTGTCAGAGCCATGAGCTGAATTTGTAACATATGTCTTGACAGTTAAGAGGATTTCCCTTCCGAAGGGATCCGAGATATTGAAAACAGTGCATTTTTTCGGTATAATTTTTTTATATGTTTCAGTATTATTAAGGAGGAAGTATGGCAAATATCGTGCTGAAAGCGGAAAAACGTGAAGCCGCAGGTAAAAATAAAGTAGACAAGCTGCGTGTACAGGGCTTGATTCCCGCAGTTGTGTATCACAAGGGTTCGGAAAATCTTTCTGTGCAGGTAAAGGCGCAGGATTTCAATCGTGTATACCAGGAGGTCGGCACCTCGGTACTCTTGGATCTGGAGATCGCAGGAGAGGGTAAAAAGACGGTGCTTGTCAAAGAAGCACAGCGTCATCCCTATCGTGACGAGTTTTTACACATTGATTTTCAGGGAGTCCGCATGGACGAAAAGCTTCGCGTAGTCATCCCCGTCGTATTGCTGAATCGCGACAGCGTTCGTGTGCAGCCTTCCATTATCTTGCAGATGCTTGATGAAATCGAGGTGGAATGCTTCCCGGCGGATATTCCCCAGCAGGCTGAGGTCGATGTCGAGAACATGCAAATCGGTGAGGTGCTGACGGTTGCAGACCTTGATGTCTGGAAGAATGAGAAGATCGAGGTTCTTGCAGAAGAGGAAGAGCCTGTCGTATCTCTCAACGAGCCGCAGGATCAGACGGAACCCGAAGAGGAAGCCGTGGAAGCCGGCAGTGTGCCTGAAATCGGCAAAGAGGACGAGGAATAAACCAATCGATTTGAGGAGGGGGTGGAGACACCCCCTTTTTTTGACCGATGAGAAAGGAAACGAATGAAGAGAGTTCTGGTAGCGATGAGCGGAGGCGTGGATTCGAGTGTGGCGGCTTTGCTCCTACAGAGACAGGGATATGAGTGCGTAGGGGTTACGATGCGCTTGCAGGATACGCTGATCGCCAAGGGAGCGCGCCCGGAGCCGCTCAATCATGATGCGGAGGATGCGAGGCGCATCTGTGATCAATTGGGAATGGAATTTCACGCGGTAGATTTCTCACATACCTTTGAAAAGGAGGTGGTGGAAAAATTTGTTGAATATTATGAAAACGGATGGACGCCGAATCCTTGCGTGGAATGCAATCGTGAGCTCAAATTCGGACGTCTGTTGCAGGCGGCGGATGACTACGGATGTGAGTACTTGGCCACAGGACACTATGCGCAGGTGATCAAGAACGAAAACGGCATTTATCAGCTTCAACGGGCTTCCAATATCAAAAAAGATCAATCCTATGTTTTATTCAATCTGAATCAGTCAATTCTCTCTCGCCTGCTCTTTCCGATCGGCACAATGGAAAGCAAGGACGCAGTCAGGGCATATGCGGAAAAGGAGGGGCTGATTACAGCCCAAAAAACCGATTCACAGGATATTTGCTTTATCCCGGATGGCGATTACGTTCGTTTTATTGAGCGCTATGAAGGCAAGACGGCGGAACCCGGGGAATTCATGGATGCAGAGGGTCATGTCATCGGAAAGCATATGGGAGCGATTCGTTATACGATCGGACAGCGAAGAGGAATCGGGATTCCCGCGTCGGAGCCGCTCTATGTAACGGGAAAAAACATGGAGACCAATCAGGTCTTTATCGGAAAAAAAGCGGATCTCTACGCGACCGGCTTGCTGGCGCGCGATTGGAATTGGATAGGAGCGCCTGCTAAAGGGCCCTTCCGCGCTTGTGTCAAGGTTCGTTATAATGCAAAAGAGGCGCCCTGTACAGTGACTCCGCTGCCGATGGAAAATCGCCGGGGGCGTGAAGTGATTTCCGTGCGAGTGGATTTTGATGAGCCGCAAAGAGCGGTTGCGCCGGGACAAGCAGCGGTAGCCTATCAAGGCAATCAGGTTTTAGGCGGAGGAACGATCATTCAGGTCGGTTAGAAGAAAACCCAAAGGAGGAATCTGTGAAGGTTATCGTTGTCAAGAATTATGAGGAAATGAGCCGATGTGCTGCGGATCTTTTTACAGAGCGCATGAGTCAGAAGAAAAATCTGATTCTTGGATTGGCGACCGGTTCCACGGCTGAGGGACTTTATGCAGAGCTTGTGAAAAGGAATCAAGAAGGAAGAATTGATTTTGCCGGGGTGCAAACCTTCAATTTGGACGAGTATGAGGGCATCTCTGCGGAAAATGAGCAAAGCTACCGATATTTCATGAATCACCATCTTTTTTCTAAGGTGAATATCAATCTGGAAAACACACATTTTCCTTCGTTGGATCCGGACGGATCGGGCAAAGCGTATGATGACGCGATCGAGCAGGCGGGCGGAATCGACATTCAGCTTTTAGGGCTTGGCCGAAACGGCCACATTGCCTTTAACGAGCCGGATGAGACCCTGAACAACTACACATCGCGCATCACACTCACACAATCCACGATCGACGCCAATTCGCGATTCTTCGATTCCTCCGATGAGGTACCGAGGACTGCGATTTCCATGGGCGTCGGCTCTATTATGCGCGCAAGGGAGCTGGTGATTCTGGCATCCGGAGCGGATAAGGCGGAGGCGGTCTCCTGGCTGCTGAAAGGTACCGGGATTACAACACAGGTTCCGGCAACCTTGACACTTGCGCATCCTCATGTGACGCTCATCATTGATGAGAAGGCTGCAGGCAAGTAGATCCGGTACCTGAGGGAGGATTATTATGAGCCATTCATCGAAAAAAAACCGGGATCTTTTCCAAAAGACAAAAACAGAACAAAAGCATACATTAAAAAATGCAAACCCGAACAAAGAGAGCAGGCATCCTCTTATTTATTATGGACTGGCGTTTTTTGCAATTCTTATGATTTTGATTGCGTCCGTCCCGTTAATTCGAGCGCGATTTTTTACCGAGAGATCGGATCGAATCTATCGCGCGGATTTGAATACCATAAAATCCATAAAACCGTATCTGCTCTCATCGAAGCCTCTTTCCCTTCGTGTGGAATATCCTGATGAGCAGGAATATTGGGATGAGAAAAAGGGACAGTGGAAAGAGGGGTATGAGGAGGCGCTTGCTCAGTGGGAGGATGATCAGCAGAGCAGAAAAAAACTGGCACAGGAATATCAAGGCGCCTATCGGAAATTTGTTACGACATCCATTCCCGTGATGATCCCCGACGGTCAAGAGAATTCTTTGATTTCTCCGCTCAATCTTTATCTTGCCATGGGTATGCTTGCGGAAACAACAGCGGGAGATTCCCGGGAAGAGCTGCTTCACGCTTTACAACAATCGGATATCGAATCGGTTCGCAACGCCGCTTCGGCACTTTGGGAGCGAAATTTTCAAAATGACGGACGCTCCACGCTGATCCTCGGCAATTCTTTATGGCTTAGGAAAGGAGAAAAATACATACAGGATACGATATCTCAGCTGGCATTTGAATATCACGCGGATGTATTTTCCGGGGATATGACCGACCCGAATTACTCCAATGCACTTCGGTTTTGGCTCAACAGCAAGACAAATCAGGTGTTGTCGGATCGTACGGAGGAAAAGAAATTCGCTCCTGAGGATGTATTTTCGTTAATTTCCGCCATTTACCTGCGCACTCCCTGGGAGCAGGCGTTTGAGATGAGCGCAACGCAGGATGGGATCTTTCACGGCATTTCCGGGGATCATACAGTGCCGTTTATGCAGGAAACGCAGCAGGGGATTTATTATGAGGGCAACGGCTATACGGCGGTCCGAAAAAAGCTCCAGGGAGGAGCCATGTATTTTCTTCTTCCTGAAGGAAAATCGGTCGCCGAGCTTTCTCAAAGCGGCGCCTGGTGTGATCTTCTTTTTTCTCCGGACAAGGGAAAGCAAAAGAGTGCAAGTATCCGGCTTGTGCTCCCCAAATTTGATGTGACGGCAGATTTGAACATGATGGATGCGATGAAGAAGATCGGTGTGGAAAAAATATTTCAAGAGGGGAATGCGGA
>JALFST010000007.1 GCA_022779285.1 Peptoniphilaceae bacterium | reverse complement strand
CTTCATCTCCATATTTTCAAAAAGCCCATTCCTGATTTTCATGGATCGGGCTTTTTTTAATAGGTCAAACGGATCGGAAAACAGATTCCCATTTATTCAAGTGTGAATAGGAACATAGGTAGTCAGATCACATCTTTTTAGTGCGAAATGCGCAAAAACAAGAACCGTTTGAAACGTTGGTTTCAAACGGCTCTTGCAAATGATCGGGGTGAAGGGATTCGAACCCCCGGCCTCATGGTCCCAAACCACGCGCGCTACCGAGCTGCGCCACACCCCGAAGACAAGGGATAGTATACATGATTTTTTTGGAACTTGCAAAAAAGATTTCCGGCATGATGAATGATTCAGAAACTCCGCAAAGAGAGTCCTCGTCATTATATTCCTGCGAATATGCAGCTTTTGACGTCATTTCCGATCATCGGTTATAATTTTCTGCAAGAGGAGATATGCAGATGGGGAGCGTGTCATCATAATTGCACAAGATGAATAGTCGTGATGAGGAACAGAGCACAGGAAATTTTATGGAAGCAGAGCGGATGAAGTTATGATTTTCAGAGCTGCTATTCAATGGAAAATCTATAAAAGCTATATTTTCATCGATGTAGTGGAGGTAAGGCCGTATGAATAGAAAATACAAGAATCTTTTATTCTCTACATTTCTTTTCGTTTTTGGTTTTTTGTTATGTAGATTTACTTTTTTTGGAGCACATGGAATGAAGCAATTTCCATTCATTCTATTTTTATTTGGTTTGGGAATCCTTGCCATTGCAACACTCTGCAATTTTCAAATCGTATCCATGTTGAATGCTCCCGGATATATTATTTCATTCGTGCCGGCGATTGTCTTTGGAAAAAAATGCGGATCCAACAGGAGCTATGACATTGAACAATACCTGGATCATCTGGACAGGCGTTTATGTATCCATCATTTTGATCGGCATTGTTGTAGAAGTGTTGAGACGATATAGCAGGCGTCAGAAATCTTAACCGGTCTTGTTATCGCAGTCGACTTGAGTTTGGTCAGATATGGACATAGATATGATCAGTATTTATTTTGAATTACAAAAGAAATGAAAGAATTAGGTCGGAAAGGATCATCATGAGAGCATTGATTCAGTGTGTTACAGAGGCACACGTTCAGGTAGAACAGAAAACTGTAGGTGAAATCGGGCCGGGATATCTGATTTTTCTCGGTATCGGGCAAAATGACAGCGAAATGGAAGCACAAAAGCTATGGAATAAAATTTATAAACTGCGTCTTTTTATGGATGATCAAGGAAAAACCAATTTGTCGTTATCTGCGATAGAGGGCAGCGTGCTTGTGGTCTCTCAATTCACCCTTTTCGCGGATATGAAAAAGGGAACACGTCCAAGCTTTTCCCGCGCGGCGGGCGCCGAGAAGGGAAATGCACTCTATGAATACTTTGTCGGTCTTGCACGGAAGGATGTGCCACATGTGGAAACCGGTGAATTCGGTGCAGATATGAAGGTGAGCCTGGTAAATGACGGGCCCTTTACGATCTGGCTGGATACGGATGATCTATAGATGAGGTGACCCGCCGAAGATGATGACTTTGCGGAGTTCGATGATCTTCAGAGTCAAAAAAAGCTGCCCCATTGTGATGTGTGGGGCAGATTTCTCCATGCTTTTCGTATTTTTACTCAGATCTCCCATTGCAGGATGGATTCGACCGAAAAGCCTTCTTTTTCCAATACTTCGCGTCCCTTTAATCCTGTCAATTCCGTAAGAAAGAGCGTACGAACGACTTTTCCGCCGGCTTGCTCTACCAGCTCAGAGGCGGCCTTTGCCGTGCCTCCTGTCGCCAGCAGGTCATCCATAATGACAACTCGCGCACCATCGGGAAGTGCATCGCGGTCAATTTCGATGGAGGCATCGCCATATTCAAGATGGTATGTTTTACGGATGAGATTGCCGGGAAGCTTTCCCGGTTTTCTTGCCATCAAAAAGCCCTTATGCAGCTGATAGGCAACCGGTACTCCCACAATAAAGCCGCGTGATTCCACGCCGAGCACATAATCGAATTCGACATCGCGCAGAGCTTCCGCAAGCTGATCAATCATGGATGCAAGTGCCTGCGGATTCGAAAGAATGGTTGTAATATCTTTATAGCTGATGCCGGGGCCCGGGAAGCCCTCGATGACACGCATCGTCTGTTTCAAATCAACGGATTGATTCATATTTTCCTCCATATTGTTTCTCCAATATTTACCGAGCCTATTATAACAAAGTTTGCCGGATTGGTTAAAAGAAATAGAAATGGGAGCGCATGTGCGGATGCCATGAAAGCGAAGATTTCGGTAACGGAAGATTCCGGTCGGCATGGATTCCTTTTAGAAAAAATTTCATAATTTCTCAATGATTGCGGAATAAAATAGTGAAGACTAAAACGTGATACTGAACGGGATACTCAAAATTCTAAAAAACAAGGAGATCGGCGGTTCAAGGAATGAATTGAACTGTGCTATAATGAAGCGTCATAAGGGAGGGAGACCGACATGTGTGGGATTTTTGGATATATTGGCAATCAACAGGCAACGGATATTCTTTTGCAAGGTCTGGAGAAATTGGAATACCGCGGATATGATTCTGCCGGTATTGCGGTTCGTGGGGAGGATCAGACCATTGAGGTGTGCAAGGCTTCGGGACGGCTTTTGAATTTAAGGCAAAAGCTGAAAAAAAGTCCTCTTTTCGGTACGGCGGGTATCGGGCACACGCGCTGGGCGACGCATGGGGAACCGACGGAAACGAACGCGCATCCTCATTTTTCTCAAAACAGATCGGTCTGCGGCGTACACAACGGAATTATTGAAAATTATCGTGAGATCAAAAATCAACTTTCTGAGCAGGGCGTTTCCTTTCAATCGCAAACGGATACCGAGGTTTGCATCAATTTATTGGCGGAATTGTATGAGCAAGCCGATCATGACGCATTGGAAGCCATGAAGATGCTTTTATCAAAAATTCGCGGATCCTATGCTCTGGTGATCTTATTTGCGGATCGGCCGGATGAAATCTGGGCGACGCGAAAGGATTCTCCAATGATTATCGGGCACTCAGGGAAGGAAACCTTTTTTGCCTCGGACGTACCGGCGATGCTGGAACACACCCGCTCAGTATATTATATCGGAGATCACCAAATTGCATGTGCAACAAGGGAGAATGTTCAATTTTATGATGAAAACGGGAACTCCGTTGATTTGCCTCAGAAGGAAATTACCTGGAATGTGGATGTGGCGGAAAAGGGAGGCTTCGATTCCTTCCTGCTGAAAGAAATTCATGAACAGCCTCAGGCCTTGGAAAACACATATCGCTCTTTAGTGAAGAATCACAGGATCGATTTGCAGGCCTCATCTCTCAATTATGAGCTGTTGCGCTCCATATCTCAGCTGCACATTGTAGCCTGCGGCTCCGCTTATCATGTGGGTACGGTCGGAAAGTATTTTATGGAAGATCTTGCCAGAGTTCCTGTTTCTACGGATTTTGCCTCGGAGTTTCGCTATCGCCGACCGCTTTTGAGCCGTCAGGATCTGGTAGTGATCATCAGTCAATCCGGAGAAACGGCCGACAGTCTGGCGGCACTTCGCGAGGCGAAAAGACAAGGCACGCAGACGCTGGCCATTGTCAATGTGATCGGCTCATCAATTGCGAGAGAAGCGGATCATGTAATTTATACGATGGCGGGGCCTGAAATTGCGGTTGCAACGACCAAGGCTTATAGCTGCCAGCTTTTGGTGATTTACTTACTGGGGCTGGAAATCGCAAGGGCCAAGGATCGAATTTCCAAAAAAAAATACCGTGAGCTGTTGGATGAGATTGCGCTGTTGCCAGGTAAAATTCAGACACAGCTGGATCAAACGGCGGAGCTCCAGCGTATTGCCGAGCAATACAAGGATACACGGGATATCTTCTTTGTGGGCAGAGGCATCGATTATTCCGCATGTCTTGAGGGAAGCTTGAAGCTCAAGGAAATCAGCTATATTCACTCCGAGGCATATGCGGCCGGAGAGCTGAAGCATGGCACAATCAGTCTGATTGAACAGGGAACGCTGGTTTTAGGTCTTTTAACGCAGCCGCACCTTTACGGGAAGACGCTATCGAATCTGCAGGAGGTACAAAGCCGCGGAGGCTACATTGTTGCGATCTCCAATTCTGATGATTCCGCTATTGAGCAGTCTGTAGACAGCTTGATTTCCATTCCGGAATCGCATCCCCTGCTTACGGCGAGCATAGCCATCGTTCCATTGCAGCTGTTGGCATATTTCATTTCCAAGGCTCGCGGACTGGACGTGGATAAGCCGAGAAATCTCGCGAAAAGTGTTACCGTAGAATAGACATGGGCAAACAACGGAGGAAAAACATAGCAAATGTTCAACAAAATAAAGCTCTATCAAAAGTTTTTCATATTTTTAGCGGTAGTGATGTTTTGTGCACTCGGCGCAGCATTATTTATCTATAATTTTCTGGTATTAAAGCAGCGTATGCTTCTGCTGGGTATTTTTCTGGTGTTGAATGTCATTTTCATCATCGGAATGATCGGGTTTCGTAAAACCGGTACGATTGTCAGTACAATATTGCTCATTCTTGTGATGCTGTTCGAGCTTTTGGGGACGCTTTATTTGTGGAGATCAATGCAGGCGCTCTCCAGATTATCGGAGCCGGATCCGATTGAGGAATCCTCCGAGACAGCTTCCATACAGAAAGCGGCGGTGACCGATGAGCCTTTTAACGTATTCCTTTCCGGAATTGATACGTCTGGCGTGTTGAGTGCAGTTTCGCGCAGTGATGTGGATATGATTTTAACCGTCAATCCGAGAGCAAAGCGCATTCTTGTCACGACAATACCGAGAGATTCTTATATGAGAATTGCTCGAGGAGGCAAGAATCAATACGATAAGCTCACACATTCGGGGAATTATGGTGTTGACAGTACCAGAGAAACGCTTGAAAATTTCTTTGATATTAAAATCCCCTATTATTTTCGGGTAAATTTTGACTCCCTGGTACAAATCGTGGATATTATCGGCGGAATTACGGTAGACAACCCGGAAGCCTTTGTATACCCTCCAAATTACAAGTTTCCAAAAGGTAAAATCGATCTCGATGGCGAAAATGCACTTCGGTTTGCACGTGAGCGCTATGGCCTGAAGGATGGGGAAATGGCGCGTGGGCGAAATCATGTTCGCATTATCGAAGCGATGATACAAAAAATGACTTCACCGTCGATTCTCTTGAATTATACGAATCTGTTAAGCCTGATCGAGAAGCAGGTTCAGACCAACATGCCTGAGAAAATGATGGTAAATCTCATCAATGCACAGATTGCAGACAATTCCGGATGGAAAATCGAGTCCCAGCAGCTTCAAGGAACCTCCACCATGGGATATCCATCCTACGCGATGCCGGACTCCAATCTCTATATGCTGATTCCGAGCCAGGAGAGTAAAAGAGATATTCAGGCGCACATGAAAGCGATAAAAGAAAATCAGCCTTATACGGTTCCGGAGAAAACATATGAATCCAAGGACGAGGATTTTGAAGATATTCCCTCGTACCATAAGAATTCAGGCACACAGAACGGGAATGAGATAGATAAAAAAACGCCGAATTCTAAAAACACGAATCAGTCGAACAACTCCAATACCGTGCAACCACGTTCTTCTGCGCCATCTGCGGGAGCCGGATCCGGAAGCAAAGGATCCGGAAGCACGAGCAATTCGTCGGGACATGGCAATACAGCGGAGAACGGTTCCGGTAATGGAGAGGAGGGTGGAGAGCCTGCAGGAAAACCGGCTTCTTCCGAGCCGGCTGCACCGGCGCAGGAGATTTCGGAGGTTACTCCCACACCGGAGCCTACCATTCCGACCGAGAATGTTTCGGAATAAGGAGGGATTATGGAGTGTCAATCCGATGATCAATTTCAGAAAATTCTTTTGAGGCGCAATGCAAGCAATTATTTTGCCAATCGGCAGGGGATGAAGCTTACCGAGCTGCAAGAAGGATATGCTGTTGCGGAGATGGAGACGACATCGGATCACTTAAATCCGAACGGCTTTTTGCATGGCGGTTGTCTGTTTACCATTGCGGATGTAGCCTGTGCCGGTGCTGTAGCGAGCTATGATGGCGAACGCTGCACCACATTGGATGCTTCCATTCAATATTTGCGGGCAGGGAAAGATGTCAAGCATCTCACGGCGACGGCTCGTGTGGTGAAGCGCGGCAGACGTGTTACGGTGCTGCATACCGAAATTTTTGATCAGAATCATACATTACTCTGTATTGGAACCTTCAATTATATGACGATTCCCGATCGATAAACCGAAGGAAAAGAAAGCCCTCTCAACGGCATGATCCCCATTTTCCGGAAGATCCGGAATGAGGAAAGTCCATAAAGAGGGCTATTTTTATCGGTATTGAAATATTGTAGTCGATTGATAGGAATGATTTGCCTTGAGGATCGCATCCGGAAAATTTTTATGGTGAGGAGTATCCGGAAACTTTTGTGTTTCAAAACAGATTCCGGAGTATTTTCTGAGCCGTCGCTCATGATCTCCGCGTCGATCGGTCAGCCAGTTTGCAGTATATACCTGGACTCCGGGCTCGGTTGTATAGATCGAAATGGAATGTGCGGTATCTGTCCTCGAAAGGCGTGCAGCAAGCTGTAAAGACGCGCGGCTCGTTTTTGTCAGCACAAAGTTGTGATCAAGGCCGTTTCCTACATCCATGATCTCCGGATTTTCCGACTCGAAAATTTTGGAGAGAGATCTGGGGCTTCGAAGATCAAAATCGCTTCCCGCAACGCAGCGAATTTCTCCTGTCGGGATTTGATCGGAATCCGTCGGCGTATAGAAATCGGCACACACCTCGACATCGCAATTTTTGATTCCGCCTGTTCTTGAGAGCGTGAAATAGCTGTGGTTACATAGATTTAATATTGTATCCCGATCCGTATCGGCATAGTATTCAATTTGAATTGCGCGGGCGTCGGTAAGAGTATATTTCACACGAAAGGTGCGATTTCCCGGAAAACCGCCCTCACCATCCTGTGCATGGTAACAAAAGGTAACAGAAGCCGCAGATACACTCTCTACATCCCAAACCTTATCGTGTAGGGATGCCACGGAGCCTCCATGCAGGGCATAGATGTCGTTTTTTGAGGGGATCGTATAGCGGTTCTCGCCGATGGAATACCTGGCTCCTGCAATCCGGTTGGCAAAGGGACCTACAATCGCTCCGAAACAACCGTCGTTGGATTCATATTCCTTCAGGGTATCATAGCCCAACACAAGATTGACGGGCCGTCCCTCGGGATCGGGGCTGTCCTCAGATACTATAAATGAGGAAAGGGCTGCCCCATAGGAGAGAAATGCAGCGGTATCCTGATGAGAATTGCGTAGCTGAATCCGAAAAACCTTTTGACCATCAGCTGTTGTATCGAAAAAAGACAGATCTGTATTTGTCATTTTTTTTCCTTTCCATGACGTTGCGGCATCCGATCACTAAAAATATCATACAACATTTTGCGTTCGTGTAAAATAAGTTGAATAAAAGAAGAGAAAAGAAGGAGAGCAAGATATGAAAAGAGATTATTCCATCGAATGCAGGGAACGCGTAGCATTCATTCAGAGAGTGCTGCAGGAAAGCGGACTTGCGGGAATTGTGTTTGGAAATAGCGGCGGAAAAGACTCTGCGTTGGTGGGAGCGCTGTGCAAATCGGCCTGCAGCAATACGGTGGGGGTGATTCTTCCCTGTGGTTCGAAGCGTAATTTTTCTCAAGACATGGAGGATGCGAAAAGGATTGCAAAGTATTTTCAGATCGAAACGCGTATCGCCGATCTAACGCCGGCTCGTGATGCTTTGATAAAAAATCTCGCGGAATCGACCATCTTGAATCAGGCCGCGCTCAATAACATCGCTCCTCGTCTGCGCATGACCTCGCTTTATGCCATAGGTGCGGCGGAGGGCATGCTTGTAGCGGGAACGGGCAATCGCAGTGAGGCATATGTGGGATATTATACAAAATGGGGAGACGGAGCGCATGATTTCAATCCCATATCCGATTTGACCGCAACGGAGGTGATCGAATTTTTGGATTATTTGAATGCACCGGACTTTATTCTGAAAAAGGCTCCATCGGCAGCGCTTTATGACGGGCAAACGGATGAAATGGAATTGGGTTTTTCTTATGCGGTGCTGGACGCCTATCTGCACGGTGAGGAAATTCCGGAGGAGATTCGAGCAAAAATTGAGCGTATGCATGCAGCGTGTGCACATAAAAGAAGAGGAATTTTGCATTATCGAGAGGCTGAGGAAAGAGATCATTTGGAGAATATATAGGAAATACCAGAGGATAGATGATGGATTATACAGATCAGTTGATGAGTAAAAACGGTATTGCTGTACAAAGTCTTGCCAAAGTGTTGCTCCGATTTCAGGTGGGAGATCGAACGCCAACGGTAACGGAGTTGAGTGAAACATTACATATTTCACGAGGGACAGTACAATCCGCACTCAAGACGCTGCAAACAAACAATGCTATTCATATTGTCAGTAGGGGTCATATGGGTTCTTTTGTTACAATGAAAAATGAGAAGATTCTACTGGGACTTGCGGGGATTCATCTTTTAGTTGGAGCGATGCCCTTACCCTATTCGAGAAAATATGAGGGGCTGGCAACCGGCATCGTCTCGACGATGGAGAATCAATGTGGGATTCCCATGGTTTTATCTTTTATGCGCGGTGCAAAAAACCGTATTGCCATGGTGTTGGAGAACCGGTACAATTTCGCAGTTGTATCCAAATATGCGGCTAAAGAATTCACAAGAGAAAACTTCGGAAAAATTGATATTGTTTGCGAATTCGGGGAAGGAACGTATTGTTCTTCGCATGTTATCCTGTTTCATGATGCAAGTGCAACAGAGATCCGAGATGGCATGAAGGTGGGGATAGATCAAGATTCTATTGATCAAACGAATATAACACAACGTGTATGTGCCAATAAGAAGATTGAATATGTTCCTGTAGGAACTAATAATTTACTCCGCCTCGTCCAGAGTGGCGAAATTGATGCGGCAATATGGAATGAAGATGAGATTATTGATAAAATGTCGAGTATCAATTATGTGAAGGTCGGATTTCAGAACGCAGAAGATACCAATGCTGTGATTGTGACAAATCGCCAAATGTTAGGTATGACGGCTTTATTAGCGAGAACATTGAATGTGATAGAAATTTTACGTGTTCAGAATCAGGTCCTGATGGGAAAACTTACTCCCGGTTACTAATTTGTCTAAAAATATTGACGGAGAAAGAAAAACATTATATTCTTATATAGGCTTAATATACAAAATACTGAATAATGGAGATGGAATGCTAAAACAGAGAATTGAAATTTTACGATCAGCATCAATGATAGATGACATTGTTGCAGAATATGTAAATGCGGTAATCGATCAATTTTTGCCACAGCAATATGAGGAGTCGAAGATGGAGATGTTTACAACGCATCTCGCAATGGCAACACAACGTGCACTCAATCATGGCGAGGTGGAAATGATGGATGACGGTATTTGGAAAGATGTACAGATGGCAAAGACGTTCCTTGAGGCAAAGGAGGTTTTAAGGGGGCTAAAAGAGAATGCACCCGTGGAAATACCGGAAAGTGAAGATCGTTTCCTTTTAATGCACTTGTGCAACTTATTAGAAAAAGAAGGATAAGGAGGCAATATGAAAATTGTTGTGGGCGGGCAAATCAACAAACAGGAGATTCGTGATTTTATTGAAAAAAACTATGGAGCTGACGATCTGACCTTGGAGATCCAAAATGATCTTGATGCAGTCATGGCGATGAAAGCAGGGCAATTTGACTATTATATCGGTGCCTGTAATACGGGTGGTGGAGGAGCGCTTGCCATGGCCATCGCTCTTTTAGGGGGAAAACAGTGCAAGACGATTTCCATGCCCGGAAAAATTTTGCCGGAAGAGGATATCGTTGCTGCTGTAAATGATGGATGCATCGCTTTTGGCTTTACGTCTCAGCATATGGAGCAGGTGCTTCCTATATGGATTAAGGCAATTCAACACAAGAATTGTTAGCAAACTCGAAACATAAGATAAAGGGGAAAACTTATGAGATATGTCGTTTTGGCATTGATAGGTGCTTTGGCAGCTGTTCTTGCAAACAAAGGAATTGCAGTATTTAATGATGGGTTTCGACCGATCGTTCCACAGTTCTATGATGGTCAGATTTCCAGAAAAGAACTGGCTGCCATGAGCTTTGCAATCAGTTTTGGACTTGTAATCGGATTTGCCATTCCTACTTCTATTGCGGCTTCCATTATTTTGATTCATTGTATTTTATTGACAACCGATATCATTGGGGTGTTTTGTCCGGACTCATTCGTGGGGACAATTGTTGCGGGAGTTGTTGGAGCAGCATATGGTGTTGCCATCCTATTGGGCCTCGAGTTTGTTGTGAAGTTTTTTGCAGCACTTCCATTCAACTTTTTAGGTAGTCTGGGTTCCGTATCATCCTTTGTTACTGCGGCGTTTGCGATCTTTCCGGCTGTAGCAGTTGGACATCAGCATGGATTTCAAAAGGGGGCGGCTTCCGCGCTGGTCACTTTATTGGTATATATTTTTACCGTGAAATTTGGACAGTTTACGCTTGGCTCCGCAAAGGTTGTTCTCAATGGTTTCGGTATGGCAATGCTTGCCGGGATGATCTGCTTAATTGTATTTGCGGCAGGAGTTAAGGGAGAAGGAGATGCCAATGCTTCTTTGGTGTCTGTTTTTGAAGATAAAGTAAAACGCATTCGTTCAAATTGGTGGTTGCTTGCCATTATGGGAGGTCTTGTTGCATTAGCAACGTCGATGGGAGTTGTTGCAGGAGATCCGATTTCTTTGGGATTAGTGGCAGAAACTTCATGGGCAGAAGCGGGTATGGTGGCATTGGCGCGTGCCATCGGATTTATCCCTCTCGTCTTTACAACAGCGATTGTGACGGGGGTATATGGTCCTGTCGGCTCTACTTTTGTTTTTGTAGTCGGCCTCTTTATGCACGGTAATCCAATTCTGGCTGCGGTTTTGGGTGCGGTGGTCATGGTCATTGAGCTTGCGTTGATTCATGTTTTTGCGAAAGGAATGGATAAATTTCCAGGTATGAAGGATATGGGAGGACATATCCGCACATCGATGAACAAAGTTTTGGAGGTAGCACTTACCGTTGGGGGCGTAGTGGCGGCAGAAGCTATGGCGGCTTCTTTTTCGGGCATTGCTGGCTCCGGAGCATTATTCGTGGTAGCTTGCTTGCTGCTCAACAGAATTTCGAAGAAGCCCATTGTGGAGCTTGCTATAGGACCTGTGGCATGTATTTTCTACGGAATTATTTTGAACTTGCTTTTGGTGATGAATCTTATTGCGCTTGCCCCTGTGGCGTAATCCATTCGAATTGCGGTACGGGGAACTCCGTACCGCAATTCTTTTTTGGATGGGAGAAAAATGATTAATAAATGAAGTTGAGAATATTCCACTTTTTCTTCTGAGCGTAAGATTATTGAGGAATGTAAGGAGAAAAAACGTCTATATGGGAGTGATGAATTTTTCCTTGTTCGCTCGGATTTGATACAAAAGCTTGCAGAAAATAGAAAGATCAATTGTATATTTATGATGCATAGAAAAGAGGATGAAAAGATTGTAATTTTCGAGAGCAATCGTCAAGTCTATCTTTTTCAGAGATTTGATTTCATATTTTAATATTTATGTGTTTCACGAAGAAGACATTGATTTTAAATGGACTTTTGCCACATACAGTTTTTTATATCGAAGGAAGGTTCCCTTTTCGTTACGATATCGGCGGATGAGTTTCGTGTGAATTATGTAAACTGTGCATGGATTTCATAGTCTGTTTCTGGAAAAACAGAGTGGATGTCTCGGAAAATAGAATAGTTGGTTAGTCGGTCATATCACAAGATAAACTTATTGTTCGATATTTTAGAAAAGGTTATGGTGAAAATGAAATACAAACAGATTACGTATTCACACGAACATCTGCGGCTCGATCTATCCGCAGGGAAAAACGATCCGGATTGTTTCCTCAATGGATATATGGATTGCTACGATGAGTTAAAGGATATCCGTGAAAAAGGAGTAACGCGCCTTGTGGACTGTTCCAATCATGGTATGGGCGTAGATTGGGAGATTGATCGGAAGATTGAAAATGAAATCGGAATCGAGGTGATTCGATCTACAGGGTACTACAAGATGCCTTTTATGCCTGAGTATGTATCGACAGCGACCGTTAGGGAATTGTCACAGGCGATGCTGAATGATATAGATGCGGGCGCCCAGGTAATTGGTGAAATTGGAACGAGCCTCAATGAATGGTTTCCAAACGAAAAAAAAGTCTTTAAGGCGGCTGTACTGGCACAAAAAGAGACAAATGCCATTATTATTACACATACAACATTGGGCACCTTGATTCAAGAACAGGTGGATTTCTTTTTAGCACAGGGTGTGAATCCTAAAAAAGTCATCCTTTCCCATGTAGCGCTTTCCCAGGATCTCGATGCGATCCGTTATTCCCTGAAGCATGGCTTTAATGTCGCTTTTGATACGATTGGAAAGTTGAAATATCTTCCGGAGGAAATGCGAGTTCAGTATATCCGCACGCTGATCGAAGAAGGTTATAGCGAACAGATTCTAATGTCGATGGATATTACACGAAAAAGTCACCTCAAAAAGAATGGGGGCGTGGGCTACGCGTATCTGATTGATACGTTTCTCCCATTGTTGGAACAGGAAGGGGTAACATCTGAGGCAATCGAACAAATTGTTTCACATAATTTTACAAAGATATTGGAGGCCAAAGGTTGAAGACATTTCCATTGCCGTCGCTTACATTAGAACAGGCAAAACAAAAGCAATTTCAACTGATTGATGCGATTACACGAGAATTTGATGGAAAAGATTTTCTTTCTATGGGAGATCTGGGCGTTATTCCGGGTCTCAATAAACCGGTTTATGCAGACAAAGTTGAGCGAGTCCTTGCTGATTTTTTTCATGCCGAAAGAACACTTTTGGTAACAGGATCCGGAACAGGAGCAATTCGTTGGGGTTTGCAGGCAATGGTACGGGCGGGGGATGCAATTTTTGTACATTCTGCACCGATTTATCCGACAACAGAAGTTACTTTTCAGTCCATGGGTTTAAAGCCCGTTTCTGTAGATTTTAATGACTTGGATGCTTTACAAAAAGCAGTGGCAGATCATCCGGAAATCCATTGCGCACTCATTCAATATACGAGACAGGCAATTGAAGATTCCTATGCAATGCAAGATGTGATTGAGTCGATCCAGTCGGTAAGAAACGTATCGATTCTTACTGATGATAATTACGCTGTGATGAAGGTTCCATATATTGGTACTGAGTTGGGAGCGGATATTTCTGCATTTTCATGCTTTAAGCTACAAGGGCCGGAAGGGGTGGGGCTTGTGGTAGGAAAAGCGAAGTGGATTGACCGCATCGAGAAAATGAATTACTCAGGTGGCTCCAAGGTGCAAGGCTGGCAAGCAATGGAGGTACTTCGCGGAATGACCTATGCACCTGTAACCCTTGCCATTCAAGCGCAGGTAAATGAAGAGGTGGTCTCACGTTTACGGTCAGGTGAGATTCCGGAGATTTGTGATGCCTTTTTAGCCAACGCACAATCCAAAGTCTTGCTTGTGAAATTTCGCGAAAATATTGCAAAGGCAGTGCTTGAGGAGGCACAAAAGCTTGGTGGATTACCAAATCCGGTAGGAGCGGAGTCCAAGTATGAGCTCGTACCCATGTTTTATCGCGTTTCAGGAACATTCCGTAAAACGGATCCTACATTGGAGGAAAGGATGATTCGAGTCAATCCGAATCGCGGCGGAACGGAGACGATTATTCGTATATTGAAAGAGAGTATTAGAAAGGCAAAGGAATGTTTCTAAAAAAACTGAATCAAAAAAATCCAAAGCTGATAGAGACAGCGCTGGAATTTCATCAGAAGCATCAGATTTTGCCGGATACTTTTGTTGTCGATGTGGATCAGTTTTTGGAAAATGCAAAAAAAATCTTGGAAGCTGCGCAAAGCGCAAATATAGAGCTTTACTATATGCTTAAGCAGATCGGAAGAAACCCATATTTGGCAAAAGAGCTGGAAAGAATGGGTTACCGCGGAGCGGTTGTTGTGGATTTTAAAGAAGCGGAAGTTATGATGAACAATCATCTTCGGATTGCGCATGCAGGGCATCTTGTGCAAATTCCTTCCGCAATGGTGAAGCGATTGGTTCAATACGGATGCGAATATATCACTATATATTCCATAGACAAAATGGCAGAAATTGAAGAAGCTGCAAAAGATATCGGAGTTTGCCAAAAAATCCTTGTACGTGTGATTGGAACAAAAGATCATATTTACAGCGGGCAGACGGCGGGATTTTCTTTGCAAGAGTTAGTAGATGTGGTCAACGCAGCAAAAAATATGCCCCATATCGAGATTGCCGGTGTCGACAGTTTTCCATGTTTTCTTTATGATGAGGTCCAAAAAGATATTAAGCCCCAGGAAAATTTAGCCACACTTTTCAAAGCAAAGCGAATTTTAGAAAAACTGGGGTGTACGATTCAGAATGTCAATGCGCCTTCAGCAACGTGCGTGCGTACATTGACCCTGATGAAAGAATATCCGGACATCACTTCGGCTGAACCGGGGCATGGTTTGAGTGGGACGACTCCTTATCATGCAGAGCAGGATGCCACAGAAATTCCCTGCGTTTTATATCTTTCAGAAATCAGTCATAATTTTGAAGGAAGGGCCTATTTCTATGGAGGGGGATATTATCGAAGGGGTCATATAGAGAATGCGCTTGTCGGAAAAGACCTTGAAAATTTAGTATCTGAAAAAGTCCTTTTACCGGATATAGATTCAATTGATTATCATTTTGGACTGAAAAACAGGCATCAAGTGGGAGAGACTGTAATGATGGCGTTTCGGTTTCAGGTATTTGTAACGCGAAGCGATGTATGCTTGATTCAGGGAATTCACAAAGGTCGGCTCAGAATTTTAGGAATATACGATAGTTTAGGAAGAAGAAAATGAAAAAAAGATTCATTATCATTGTTTTGGACGGTTTTGGTATTGGAGCCATGTATGATGCTGCTCAGACAAGACCGGGAGATGAGAAAGCAAATACTTTGCGATCCATCCTTCATGATTTTCCGGATCTCAAGCTTCCCACGTTGGAGAAATTGGGTTTAATGAATGCTTATGGGGAAGAGAGCAGCCGGATGAAACAAAATCCGAAGGCAAATTTCGGACGCAGTGAGCTCATGCATTTTGGTGCGGATACCTTTATGGGTCATCAGGAAATTATGGGAACAAAACCTAAAATGCCACAATTTATCCCTTTCCAAGAAAAGGTGGATGAGATTGGAGAATATTTAAAAAAAATGGGACATCAAGTGGATTTTATTGTGCGAGGGAATTTACGATATCTTGTTGTTGATAAATATGTGACGGTGGCAGACAACTTGGAAGCAGATCTTGGCATGTGTTACAATGTCACAGCCCCGCTGGATTTCATCGATTTTGACGAGGAATATGCAATCGCTCGTCTTGTGCGTGAAGTGGCTACAGTTGGGCGTGTAATCGTTTTTGGAGGAACCGGCAATACGATGCAGGATCTTTACAATGCGGAAGAGATCAAGGAAGGAAAGTATATTGGCATCGCCTCTGCAAAGTCTGGATCCTATGATCACGGCTACCAATGTCTACATCTTGGATATGGCGTGAATCCTGAGGTGCAGTCACCGACCATTTTGACAAAATACGGCATTGCCTGTACTCTGATTGGCAAAGTTGCTGACATCGTGATCAATCGGCAGGGAAAATCCATTTCCAGTGTGCCTACACAGGAGGTTATGGATATTACTTTACAGTCCATTCGGGAGATGGCAGAAGGCTTTATTTGTGCCAATGTTCAAGAAACAGATCTTGCAGGTCATGCGCAAAGCTCTGAACAATATGTGAAAGTGTTAAAACAGGCAGACAAAGGTCTTGCGAAAATACTTTTGGAATTAGATGAAGATGATATTTTGATTATTCAGGCCGATCATGGGAATGACCCCAATATTGGACATTCCAAGCACACAAGAGAATTTGTTCCGATTTTAATTTATCGTAAAGGGGTTTCAGGAGTAAACGTTGGAATCAGACATACAATGTCGGATATGGGCGCATCATGTTGCGACTATTTTGGTGTACCTGCTCCCGAAAATGGCACATCCTTTATTCATGAGATCGGAGGATATACTAAATAAAAAATCTGTATTCACCTGACCGTGAATACAGATTTTTTTATCGGCTGTCGGATTTTTAAAATTCAACACGTCCGGTCTGAGCTTCACCATTCACACGATAATACGCGCAGCTCTCCTCCGGCTTTACATACAAATCAATGCTGTGAATGTCCTTGATTTTTTTGCCGGCCTCTTTCCAGTATTTCTTTACCTGCTCAACGAGAGCGACCTCTTCAACTTCTTTTCCCTGAAATTGAATATACAAATTGGTTTTCATAAGGCCTCCTTTCCTTCGTTTTCTGAATGTTTTTACAATTTCTATTGTAATGATTTCAGAAAAAATGTCAAAAAAATCAGATAAAATCTGATAAAATGGTGAAATCGTTATCTTAAATCAGTGTTTTTTTTCTTGTGCCAATGCATAAATTATTCCAAAATAATTATATTTATTCAAAATAAGGGGTTCTACGCTCTCAGTTGTTTCTCTTGAATCGGTTTGATAATATAAACTGATTTTATATGAATTTCAGCCGGTGGCCGAAGATATGAGGAAACTATGCAAAAGAAAGAATTGTTTTTAATAAATGAAGAAATAGAGTGTCAAATCGAGGATATCACGCAAGAGGGAATGGGTGTATCGCATCTGCATGAGGGAGATGTTTTGCTCCATGGTGAATTTCGGGAAATCCTCAGTTCGAACGATGAACGTATGGGCTTCACGGTATTTATTTCGGGAGGGCTTCCGGGTGATCGAGTACGCTGCAAAATCAGGCGCGTGAGGTCCCGCTATATAGAAGCCCATCTTACGAAGGTGCTTGAGAAATCGGAGTTTCATCGTAATTCGCCATGCCCTTATGCAGAGTTCTGTGACGGCTGTGCATTGATTACCTTGGATCCGGAGGAACAAAGAGCCTGGAAGAAAAAAATGATTTGGGACAATCTCACACGAATTGGAGCAGCCGATAGGAATGCACAGGGAAGCATCCCTCTATATTGGACAAATGATCTTGGATATCGCAACAAGATCAATCTGCGCATGGACGCAGAGGGAAGACTGGGATACACGGCGAGAGGAACCCATTACATAAGTGCGGTAGATGCCTGTCCGGCAGCACTGCCCGTGCTTTCCGATCTTATCGGAAAATGGAATGCACTTGCTGTTCAAAATTCCCCATTTTGGGCGAGCATCTTTCGTTCCGTGCGGATGGTGATTTTTCGTGCTAATACACAAGGACAAACCATGGGGATTCTGATTACCGACAGAATGGATGAAAAGCGGAAGGAACAAATCTTTGAAAAGTTGAGGCCCCTTTCTATGGATGTGCTGTGTCTAAGCGAAAATCCTCGTAAGGGAGATATTCGCCTCACCAAGAACATCACCTTTGCAACATCAAAAAAATCACTTCCCATGCAAATACATGGTCTGGAATTTGAGGTTTCGCCGGCTTCTTTTTTTCAAATTCATTCGAAAACAGCGGAAAAACTCTATCAGCATGCAATTCGATTCTTTAGCGATTTGACTCAAGCCACAGTGTTGGATCTATATTGCGGCACGGGAACGACATCCCTTTTGATGGCGCAGAAGGCCAAGCTCGTCATTGGCGTGGAAATGGTCTCGTCGGCGGTTGAAGATGCAAAAAAGAATGCCCACCGTAACCATATTCACAATGTTGAATTTCTATGTGCGCGTGCAGAGGATGTGGTGCAGTCCCGAATCTCCGGCGCCAATGCCGTTCTTGTGGATCCTCCCAGAGCCGGATTGGATGCCCGTGTCGTGGATGCTATTTTGAAGTCTGAGATTCGCGAGGTTGTTTATATTTCCTGCAATCCTTCCACGTTAGCCAGAGATGTCAGGCGGTTAAACGAGGGCGGTTTTGTGTTGAAAAGGATTGAGGGATTTGAAATGTTTCCAAATACAACACACGTGGAGTGTATAGCCTTGATGTCAAGAAAATAGGACAATGGCTTAAAGAAGCGTTGAAATCAAGGGCTTTAAGGATTTTTTATGAAAATCCTTAAAGTCCTTTTTTTATTGAAAAAATACCGTTAGGGAACTGGTCTACTGTAGAATTTTCCAGGGTGTGTAAACACTCTGGATATATAGGTGAGTAGACGGGATGGATATATTTAGGCTATTTATCATACAGAAAAAAAGATATAATGACAATTAAGTTAAAACAAGGAGGCTGTCATGAATAAAAAAATAAACGTCATACTGCCTAAAAACAATTCCAAATTCAATGAGTTGGAATCTACGCAAGAGTCAGCACGACAGATAGAGACCAGTTAAATAGTTTAGTGTTACAAATATCTGCTTTAACAAGGCTTACCTCCCATTACTTCAACTAGAAACTTGTAGATGTTTATATTGATATTGCATCAGGGAAAACAGGGTCAGCTAGAAAAGAATTCTCCAGAATGTTAGAATATATAAAGAAAGAAGACATACATATTATCGTGACAAAAAGCGTCAGCAGATTTGGTCGAGATACCGTAGATGCCCCTGAAGCCTTAAAAAAATAAAAAACTATTAAATAAATCAGAAATTTATTTAGATAGCAATTTTCCAAATATTAAATATGATACTCCCCATAAAACAATTCCTACACTTGAAAAGATTGCAAAAACTTTGAAACAATCTAAAAATGTATTTACTTCAAACCAGCCACTTAATAATAAGCATGGAAATACTGTAAATGACATTACTATAAAGTGAATAATTGATTGTTTAGCCAATGACCAATTTTCTATTTCATATATCACAGAAGCGGCAAGGACACAACTAAGAATAATTCCAACTATAAATGTAGACCTAATCTGAAAAGCATCTATTTTTTGAATTTTCATTATCATAGATATTGCAGACATTATAATAAAAGGAATTAGTCCTCTTACTATTGATTTTATTAATAACATAATCATCCTCCCTAAAATTATTTGATCATATTATTTATCAAGAACTTTATAAATTTGATAACTGTATTTTTTTATTATTATAATATATCTAAATTTTTTTACTATAATAAATTTAATTTTTGCTATCCTAGTTGTCTTCACTGCTAAGACATATGTTACACTTTCTTATCAAACCGTTTCTGATACATGATTTTTTTCTTCTTCTTTTCTTTTTCTCTCTTTTAATTATGTAATCTAAGTTGGTATAACAATAAATGAGCCATCGGACCCTTTTCGTATAATTTTGTTATCCACAACAAAAGCACTGAAAGGAGAACCACATGACTCACATCAATCTTACATTGGATCCGGAATCCTTGAAAGACCTTTTTTATAGGATAATGGTGAAGCGGTAAAAAAACTCCCGGAAAAGGTCATTGATGTAATGTTCAACGCAAAAGCCAGAGAGCAGGTTGGAGCAGCTTTATATAAACACATGGGTTAAGCGCGTAGCAATCGTAACGGATGCTGCGATAGAAGTCTGACAACGCGCGTAGGAACACTGAATTCGTATATTCCAAAACTGCGTGATGGAAGCCTTTCACAATCGTCCTCTGACGAATAAACCCATTTTTTGTGCAGACGCTCGCTATGCTCGCCGCACAAAGTAGGTCGTAGTGTCATTCGCGTGGGCTTGTTCATTGTTTTAGGTGTACGAGAAGAGGGCGTTCGCAAAGTGCCGGGCTTTCTGTCTCAGAAATAGAATTAGAAAACACATGGAAGGGAATGTTCCAATCTATCAAGGGAAAGGCTTACAAGAGGCTTGACTCATTACTTTGGACGCACATTTTGGAATCCGAAAAGCGATACGGAACAAGAACGGATGCGTAACCTTGCCAATGCAAGACGAAATGCGGATATGTACTTAAAGAGCCGGAGAATCGTTGAAAGCAAAGACAGGAAACAAAGAAAATGATCCGGCAGGTGAAAAAATAAGGGCTCAAAGCAGAAAGCTATTTTAGAGCATTTTACAAGGAAAAGGATGCCGTAAAGATTGAACTCGTTTTGGCGTTGCGGCATGGAAAAGAACTTGGTGTAAAGCACTTCATGAGACAGCTTGCTCAGCTGATCAATGAGAACCCATGGGCAAGATATGAATGTCGAAACTCATGATTACAGCCTGAGTCCTTTTACATCCTTTATTCTGGAGAGGATGACATTGGTCTGGATGGAAACAGCTCCCGGCAGCTTATTGATGACGTTTGCCAACAAGTGATCCAATTGATCCTGACCGGAGACTACAGCATGAACATGCAGACGGCAAGCTCCGGTCGTCTGATATATCTGCGTGATTTCTGCACAATTATTTAATCGGTCAACAGTTTCGGAAAAATATTCCGGTTTGGTTTCGATTTCAAAATAACATGATATGGAATCAGAAAGTTTTTGAGGATTCAAAATTGCTGTGTAGGATTCGATCACTCCGCTGGCTTCCAGTTCGTGAATGTGGTTTTTTACAGCAATTCGTGAAATGCCAAGCCGGCTTCCGATTTCGGAATAGGTATAGCGGGAATTTTCAATGAGAAGATTCAGAATTTTCTGATCGATTTCGCTCAGCTTATCGAGAAACATACAGGCCTCCTGTTCAAGAAATTGCTATTTCAGTACTCATATGTACTATTATACAAGCCTATACGAGACAATATATGAAATCTTAGTGATGATTTCAATATCAAAAAGAAATAATTAGATTTCTATATGTAAATAATATTGTATTATATCAAACGAAGTGATATCGTAGGATGGCATAACGAAATCATCAGAGATCATCATATTAGAAGGGATTGATAGATATTGTACGCTAAGGAAAAAGGCTATATTGACCTGACCAATTGTAAGATTATAAAAGGATTGATTTTATTTTCACTGCCGATGATTGCCGGTAATCTTCTTCAGCAGTTTTACAATATTACGGACACCTTGATTGTCGGAAAGTTTATTGGCAGGGATGCGCTGGCAGCTGTAGGATCGGCTTATTCTCTTATGACATTCCTGACATCTGTTTTTCTTGGTCTTTCCATGGGTGCGGGTGTTTTGTTTTCCATTGAGCTTGGAAGGGAGAATTTGCATCGGCTCAGATCCGCAGTTTCTCACGCATTTGTCCTAATCCTGTTGATAACAGCTGTGTTGAATGTATTGCTTTTTCTTGGGACGGATCCTCTTCTGCATTTTCTAAGTATTCCGGACGAAATATACGACTATACGAAAGAGTATCTCCTTATCATTTTTACCGGTCTCATAGCGATATCTCTCTACAATTTTTTTGCGTGTCTTCTTCGGGCAGTCGGCAATTCTGTCGTGCCGCTTGTATATCTGGGCATTTCGGCACTACTGAATATCGGACTGGATCTTCTCTTTGTGCCGGTTTTTCAGTGGGGGATTCAGGGCGCGGCGATTGCCACAGTGATTGCGCAATACGTTTCCGGAATTGGAATCTTAGTTTATTTTCTGGCAAAAGGCCATCGTTTCATTCCCGAACCGGAAGAACGAAAATTTGATGCCGGCGTATTGAAGGATATTCTGAGTCTTTCCTCTATGACTTGTATCCAGCAGTCCTGTATGAATTTCGGAATTCTTCTTGTGCAGCGGCTCGTGGACAGTTTCGGAACGGTAACCATGGCAGCATTTGCCGCCGGAGTGAAAATCGATACCTTTGCTTATCTGCCGGTTCAGGATTTCGGAAATGCATTCTCTATTTTCATTTCGCAGAACTGCGGCGCCGGAAAGAGTGATAGACAGCGGAAAGGTTTTCGAATTGCGACACTGATCAGTTTGGCTTTTTCCGCATTGGCATCCATACTTGTTGTTGCCTTTGCCAGACCGCTTATGCAAATTTTTATCAGTGCGAATGAGACGGAGGTGCTTGCATCCGGCATCCGGTATCTGCACATTGAGGGGGCTTTTTATATTGGTATTGGCTGCCTTTTTCTTCTTTACGGATTTTATCGAGGAATCGGACGCCCGGGGATATCTGTTATGCTTACGATTGTCTCACTGGGGACAAGGGTGATTCTTGCATACATTCTGGCTCCTATTATCGGCGAGACAGGAATATGGATGGCAGTTCCGATCGGATGGCTTTTGGCAGATGTCATTGGATACGGATGGTACTTTTTCAAAAAATCAAGCTGGTTTCAATGACGATCTGAGAATCTCAAAATAATCGATAGCTCTTTAGCCCCGCGATTTCGGATGAGCCGAAATCGCGGGGCTTTCTTGATTGTATTGTTGAAACCTGAAAACGGGAAAGGCTGAGTTACTATCTATTTCACAGAATCGGTGAAAATACGCGAATTCGAGAGATTTCAGGAAACAGGTATGACTTAAAATCTGCCTGCAGACATCCGTCTGCTCAGCTCAGACCATGTGGATGCGAATCCTGATCGCACGTGTTCGGATACCGTGGATGTGCAATCTCCGGGTCAGCTGCCTTTGGAAAAGAGCGACAGGATCATTTGTCATAGATGGAAAAACACTTTTGTTGTAAAATACGGAAACAAGATCATAGGATTTATGAATGTTGGCAAAGGCCGTAGTAAGGAAATAGAATATATGGAATTTTTTCGATCTCCATATTATTCGAATATTATGGGCAAAGGAGGGTCAAGAAGAGAGACTGCGACTTGGCTCATTGATGACAGAAAGCAGAATGTTTTTGGAAAGAGTGCGGTTATGAGAGAAGATTTTTATGATATAAAAAGTCAGCCGATGATAACGCTTGAGGCATTTTATGGGAAAAAGGCAACACTTGTGAAAAAGTGTATCGTTCTATTTTCCAAGGTCATCTATGACCATGTGTTGCACACCTTCTCTTGTGAACAAATTGCCCGAATCGGCGCATGCAATGGAGACATTCCCATTTGGTCGTTTCAACATTAAGGAGAAAAGGTTGCTTTTTATTTATCGCCAATGGGCTCTGCGTTGGCTGGAGGAACGATTGCAGAGGCAAATCATTTAACCGGCGCAAATCAATTCATTATGTTCGGCTCTTGCGGAAGCTTGGATCATACAAAAACGGATGGAAAATTCATTCTTCCGGTAGAAGCATACCGCGGAGAGGGAATGTCTTACTATTATGCACCGCCGGGTGATTACATTCAGGTGAGTCAGGCTCAAACTTTGGAAAGAATTTTTCGGACTTTGCAGATTCCTTATATTTGCGGGCGTGTTTGGACCACGGACAGCATCTTGAGAGAAACCGTGAATCTGGTTGAGCAAAGAAAAAAAGAAGGATGCCTGGCTGTTGAAATGGAGCTGGCAGGCGTACAGGCAGTCTGTGATTTTTATGGATGGAAAGTATATGATTTCCTTGCAACAGGTGATGTGTTGGCGGAAAATCACTACGATATGACAGGCTTAAACGATGCCAATCATAATTTGAATAAATTCGAGATTGCCCTGGCAATCTGTGAAAGAATTTAATTTGTGGCTGCAATGGATTCCATGAAGAGATAGCATTGAAACAGGGAAGAGATGCGTTTCTACATTTGATATCCTGTCAGCTCCGATGTATGCATGATTACAATCATAGACGCGCTGATTTCCGGCAATCATCGGCAACCATAAGAAGCAGAGAAAAAAATTTACGGTAGAAAACGACATGGATAGACCCGGAGATGCGGACAAGAGCTTCGATAAAAATATGCAGGCAGGGATTTTTGATCGCAAAAGCATATAAAAGTATCTCAAAACCATGGTTTATGTTTTTTCATACAAATTAGAAATCTGAATAAAAAAATATTTACAGATGCCCCTAATTTTCTGCAGAGAGCACAAGAAAAGTCCTTATAGGCCGGTAGGATGACCGAACAGCATGCGGATGGATGGAGCGGAGAAAGTGAATTTTTCTCCATTCCATCCATATTGCCATAGGTCATGGGGTCTTTGACGGTGTGAACGAGCATACTATTATCGTGTTTTTCTTTTTCACATAACTTCTTTTATGATAATCCAACCAATTGGAAAATCTTCCAAAACAATGTAGTGAATTTTGAGAACTTTGTTGAATTGTGTTATTATCAGCATTTCAATCTGCGAAGCCATTCTCCGGTCCGGGATGTCATGCAATTTGCAAGTCCCTGTGCCGTTCCGCTGAAAACCACATTTCCTCCTTCAACACCTGCTCCCGGCCCGATATCGATATTGTAATCCGCTTGGGCGATGAGCTTCAGATTATGGTCAACAACAATGATAGTCAATCCTTCAGCAGTAAGCTGACGAAGAAATTTGATGAGCTGTTCTACATCATGAGGGTGTAATCCGGCTGTGATTTCATCCAGCACAATCACACTGTCTCTGTGCCGAGGATGATGCTGCAGAAAACTGACAAGCTTCACACGCTGAAGCTCCCCACCAGAGAGAGTATTCAATGTCTGACCCAGTTTTAAATAACCAAGTCCGACATCTTGAAGCAAAGACACGACGTTTCTCACTTCGAATTGATTAGCGAAAATGGCACTCACATCTTTCAAACTTGCCTCAAGAACATCTGAAATGGAAACGGCATGCAGCCCAAAAGGCAACCGAACGGACAGAGCAGTATCGTTAAACTTTTTTCCGCCACACTGTTCACATACCGTTTCCACGTCGTTCATAAAGGCCATATCAACACGAATGGTTCCGCGTCCCTTGCAAACAGAACAGGCACCCTTACCATTCTCGCTAAACCAGCTTGGATCGAACCCGGAGATTTTTGAGAATACTTTGCGAATCGGCTCAGATAGTTCCAGCATCGTCAAAAGAGAAGAACGGCTGCTCGTCGGCAGCGGTATTTGTTCAATCATGGTTATTTCAGGATGTTGGTCAGCCAGAGCGGAAACCAAAGAGCTTTTTCCGGAACCGGCAACACCGGAAACAACCGTCAGGGCATGATATGGAAATCTAACGGATAGATCTCGTAAATTGTGAAGCCGTGCGTGTACAACATCAATCGTATTTGAGGAATGAAAACTTTTATCATTCAGTTGAAATCCGTCCAGCATCGCCTTTCCCGTTGGCGTCGCGGCATGCAACAAACATTGAGGACTCCCTGTAAATATAATTTTTCCGCCGTCTACACCGGGTCCCGGGCCAAGCTCAATCACGTAGTCACAAGCGCTTAAAATCTGAATATTGTGTTCTACGACAATGACTGTATTTCCGGTGTCACGTAGTCGTTCAAGAGAACGTAGCAAGCGTTCGACATCAGCAGGGTGCAGACCGCTTGACGGCTCATCCATCACAAAAGTTGCATCTGTAATTGGAGCCCCTAACAATCCGACGATACGCAACCGTTGGGCTTCTCCTCCCGATAAAGAGTCCGTGGGACGATCCAGGGAAAGGTAGCTTAAACCGATTTCACATAAGTATTTGCATCGTGTCAGAATACTTTGAAGTGGTCCTTCCACCGTTTTCTCCTGAATGTCTTTCAGATAGATCATAAATTCATCGATACTTAAATGCGATGCTTCGGCAATATTCAGTCCCTTAAGCCTGCTGATGTGCGCGGCTTCGTTGATGCGCTGACCTTGGCAATCGGGACAAACAACTCGTTTGATAGTTCTTTGTATAGCGGCGTCTTCTTTTTTTGTCGTTTTTGCTCCGGCTTTTTCCAAATAGGATGCCCTGAGCCTTGGAATCACACCATCAAATTTACCGTGCTTCGGATAGCCGGGAAGCGGATGTTGTAATTGGACATCTTTTCCATAAAGCAAAAGCTTCTTTGCATCATCGGATAAATTCTTCCAGGCCACATTTGGGTCTGCTATGCCAGAACACACAAGCCTTTTCCAGCGATAGGTGCCCGGATCAAAAGATGGAAAACGGATAGCCCCCTCATTTAGACTTTTGTCCTGATCAATCAATTCTTCAAAGTCTATATTGTCGACGTATCCCAATCCGGAACATGTTTTACACATGCCGCGAGGATCATTGGGCGAGTAGAATGGTGAAAAACCTGAAGAAGGCTTCGCTGAACGGGAAAACAAGAGACGCAGATAGGGAGCAATCCCCACGGCGGTACCAACAGATGATCGCACATTTTTACTGAATTGATTTTGTCCGACAATTGCGGTGAATGTTAAACCATCCAATGCATCAACAGTACCCGGTTCTAAAGTCTTCATTCTCGCTTGCAAAAAAGGTGGGAACAAGGATGCCACCGCCTGCTGTGCACCGGATGCAAAAGTGGATATTAGGGAAGATTTCCCAGATCCCGATACACCGGCGATTCCGACCAGCAGATGCTTGGGTATAGACACTGATACGTCATGCAAATTATTTGTTTTGGCACCGGTTATTTTAATGGCATCCGTAATGTTCAAGGTCGAATGCCTCCTTTGTTTTCGCTGTAATTTGCTATTCTCTCCTCATTTAAAGCAGAAGATAATTTTTCAGACAGACGAGCAAATTCTTCCTGTTCTTTTTGTGTAAACGCCTTTAAAGCGGTTTGATATAAGGCAGTATGATTGGCTGAAATATTAATGATGAGACGTTTGCCATCCTCGGTAATGGATGTGCATAATTCTCTTCCGTCTGATTGATTCGGCAACTGGCAAATATATCCCGAAAATTTTAGGCTTTTTAATGCTTTGGACAGTTTTGTCCGTGAGATCCCCAGGATGACGCTCAGCTTTGAAGGCAGGATATCTTTCTCTTTCATAAGCTGAAATAAAATATCATATTGTAACCAGGAGATGTTTTTGGGATTTACCAATGTTCGTTCTGCAACCATTTCGCACTGTAAATTCATGAGAGATGTCTTTAAGTCCATAGTGTTTTCTCCTAAAAAATACTTTCTAAATAGAAATTATCAAATAAAAGAAAACATGTCAAGAAATGATCGCTTTCTATCCATGATTTGTTTTTTTGCAAACAAGCAAGGATAAGAGATGAATTCGTTTCTCTCTTGAATTGAGAGTCTTTATTCTGTAAACAGAAGTTTCATGTCTCTCTTGCCGGCTTATGGGATGCACATCTCCTTGAGGATGATTGCACAGATCTTGGATCGAATGAGTTCATCTGTAAACGGGCACGGTTCGTGAAAAAGCAATGGGAAGATCCTTGGAATCAGCCTTTTCCAGATAGCGTTTGATATAATAAATGAAAAAGAAATATTATTCAAAAACGAGAGGGGATTAGATTATGAAGCGTATCATTGATTTTAACGATAATGAAATATGTGATTCAGAGAGATGAATATTTTTATATTTTAGAGAAATGTTTGTTATTCGATCTTAAATTTTCTGAGACAATCTCAAAGATGAAGGATAAGAATCTTGCTGTTGAACTGTTAAAAGAGCTGATTGCTGAGCAAGTATGGATCTCCAGACGGGCAAATGCGATCAAATCCGAAACGTGATTTCGCATGCGTTAGGATTCAAGCGACTTCTCAAGAAATAGAAATACCCGCCGGAAGGCATAGACGATGCGTTATGCTTCCGTACGAGCCGTGGACGGACTATAACGATATGGAAAGTTGTAGCGAAGCGTTCGATAAAAAGTACAGAATGTATAGATGTTAGCAGGAGGAATCTGTGATAAATGAAACGAAGCAGGAGGACTAACAATGACAGTACCAAAATACGATGAATTGATGAAGCCTTTATTGACAGTAGTAAAAGACGGAGTGGTCTATACACTCAAAGATGTTGCTGCCGCGTTAGCTCAACGGTTAAATTTATCAGCAGAAGACTTAACAGAAATGCTTCCCAGTGGCAGGCAAACGGTATTCAAAAACAGGGTGGGTTGGGCGAAAACATATCTAAAAAAAGCTGGACTCCTTGATAGCCCTGCTCGCGCCACTATTGTCATCACGGAGGCCGGAAAGCGGGTTGTTGCAGAAAATCCGAAAACAATAGACTCCAAATATCTTGAGCAATTTCCTTCATTTGTAGATTTTGTATCAGCCTCGAATACTATAAATGGAGATTATCCGGTATCTACAATCTCAAAGCCGACTGATCTTACACCGGATGATCAACTTGAAGACGCGTACAAGCAAATAAATGCAAGTCTTGCTTTTGATTTGCTGGGAGAAGTTCTGAAAATTTCGCCATATACATTTGAAAAGCTCGTTGTTGATCTTTTGTCAAAGATGGGATATGGAACTGTCGCTTACGGAAGTCATGCAACGATTGCCTCTCGTGATGATGGAATTGATGGCGTGATCATGGAGGACAAGCTGGGTTTTTCTTTGATTTATTTGCAGGCCAAGGAGTGGGCATTGGATAGAGTTGTTGGTCAACCGGACATTCAGAGCTTTGTGGGGGCAATTGCGGGGAGGCATGGTGACGGCCTTTTTGTTACAACAGCTAAGTTTTCACAAAGGGCTAAGGATTACGCAAATACTCATCACATTATTCTAATTGATGGCGAGAAGCTTGCAAATCTGATGATTGAGTATGACTTCTGCGTGTCAACAAGGAAAACTTTCAAAATTAAGACAATTGACACGGATGCACTGGCGGAATATCAGGACGAGTAATTTTTATGAAAAGTGGAAAGCAGAAGATTATAATCTATGGTAGAGAGTTGCAATATTGAACATTAGAATCATGGTGCGACGCAGACATGAAATGGACACGCGGATCTGTCAACGCATAGGACGGTATCATTTACTGGAGTATGTGATGGGGCGAGATGTAAGGGCTCAGAACACAAAGAAACTACTCGAGGATATTCCAAATAAGATTTAAATAGGGCTTGAATGATTGTGGACAGCAATAAGCATATCGAAAATATTCTTGATTATATTGAAATCAAAGTTGAATCAAGTAGCTTTCCTATCGTACATATAGAGGCTTTCAACAGGTAGAGGAGGTTTTATGATTTCCTTTGAAATAAAAAAATGCTGGCGAAACAAGACCTTTTTGAAGATCCTTGTATTTGTGATTGTCTGTCTTATCATAACCTCTTATCAGGCGATTGTCGGTTCCCATGTGCTGGTACAGGAGACGATGACCAATTTTTCAGATATTCACATGAAATATCTTCCAACATCACCTTTGATTGGACAGAAAAATCAAATTTTTCAACAACTGGAAGAATCGGGGCAAGATCAGCTCCTAAAAGAGTTTCGTCACCTTTGTAGCTTATACGAGCAGGGGGAATCGCTGCTCCAGCCTTATTATTCTTCTTCAAATTTTGATAAGGGTGCTCGCTATGCTCAGACAATGCGGGCATATATTCTCAGCCAACGGAATTTTTACGATGCTTATGGACAATTTGTGGAGAGGCATCCTGATTTTTTTTCCTTCGACAACCCGGCGTACAAAGAAAATCTGCAGTGGAGACAGTACCTTTTTCATTATTTAGCGGATCAGCAAGGACATGTTTCGTCCCCTTATCTTTATATAGGCGGACATTATGATTCAACCGTCCAGAACATCATCTACTATGCTCCGCTTTATTTGGGCTTGCCCGCACTCATCTTCTTTTACTTGCTTTTCTACTCTCAGCAATCCGAGGAAAAACAACGGGGAACCATTCAGCTTCTGCAAACCCAACCCGTCTCCTCTTTTCAACAAGTCGCGGCAAAGCTTGTTGCCGGCCTTTTCTGCCTTCTTTTCTATCTCCTTTTTTTACTGGCCGGATTGACTGTTGTCTTTTCTCTCACAGGGGTTCCCTTAGGGGGATGGCATGACGCTTTTCGCTTGTTCACAGAATCATCTGAGCCGCATATGATCTTGGCCGGTTCCCTTCTCCTTCAGTTATGTTTTTCTTTTGCCTCTCTCGTATTTCTGGGAATGGCTTTTTCTGATTATGTAAATAAAGTTGGTGTAAAAACAAATGAGTTATTTGGCTCTTTCGGTATAATTTTATCAGCAGACAAAACCAGGGGAGGAGTGTACAATGGCTCATATCAATCTCACTTTGGAATTGAATCATTTGAAAAACTTATTTATACACGACAACGGAGAAGCAATAAAAAAACTGGTAGAAAAGGTTATTGATGCGGTACTCAACGCAGAAGCGGAAGAACAAGTCGGTGCAGCACTTTATGAGCGCACAGGAAAAGCCAGAACATACCGCAATGGATATAGAAACAGAAAAATGACAACTCGAGTGGGCAAATTAGAATTGCGCATTCCCAAGCTTCGTGAGGGTAACTTCTCTACGAAGCTTTTTTCGCGATACCAACGTAATGAAAGAGTACTCATGCTAAGCCTCATGGAAATGGTAATCCAAGGTGTCTCGACGCGTAAAGTTTCCGCAATTACAGAAAAACTCTGTGGCAGTCATTTTTCAGCACAAACAGTCTCTCAGCTATGCAAAGAGCTGGATACAGCAGTAGAATCCTTTCGTAATCGGCCCCTGACATGGAATTATCCGTTCCTTTGTGCAGATGCAACTTATGTTCGCCAGCACAGCAAGGATCGAGGTGTCATTAGTGTTGGTTTGTTCATTGTTTTGGGCGTACGTGAAGATGGTGTACGGGAGGTTTTGGGGTTTTCTGTTTCTGAAAAAGAATCGGAGACTACTTGGAAAGAAATGTTTCAATCTCTTAAAAATCGAGGATTGCATGGCGTTCAACTCATTACCTCGGATGCACATTGCGGGATTCAAAAAGCGATTCTTGAAGCATTTTCCGGTTGCGCCTGGCAGCGTTGTCAAACGCATTTTTCCAGAAATGTGTTAGAGGTGTGTCCCGGAAAATGGGTACCGGAGCTGAAAAAACGCCTTCGTGATATGTATGAGGCTCCAAATTTGGAAGAATGTAAACGTCGTAGGGATGCCATTTGTGCAGATTTTTGTCTCAAGGCACCAAAGTCAATGAAGGTTTTAGAAGCAGGATGGAACGATATTGTGGCAATTTATGCGTATCCGCCTTCACTGCGAAAAAAAATACGTACCTCAAATGCAGTGGAACGTGTCAATGGAGAAATTAAGCGCAGAGAAAGTGTCATTCGCATATTTCCAAACACAGCCAGTATTTTGCGACTGATGGGCGCGATTTTAATGGATTTACACGCAAACTGGGAGTTGCGCAGATACATGGACCTATCCATTCTTAGCCATCGGGATATGGAACAGACAACCGTCCCCATGGGGGATTAGAAAAAATCATATTTGTCATTTTCTGGAAAAATATCGCCAAATTTGTAGCTTTTTACACCAACTGTCTTGACACAACTCTCTTTTTTTTTTTATAATCACCATGGTGTCGTAGATATGCGAAAGTGTGTTTAAAGTGTGTTTTTTTATTTTGATAGTGTAAGAAAGGAGGGGCGTTTCGTTTCTACTTTTACATATCTATTCGAATTTCCAGAAAGTGAGGAGAAGTAGCATGAAAAAAGGTAAAAAGTTGCTTGCAGTTGCTTTGTGCTTGCCCCTACTGGCCGGCTTTGTTCCGAATTTTGTTTTTGCAAATTCAGTACCGGAAAACACAGAAGAAACAAAAAAAGTCACCACGGCAAAGATTGAATTTCGTGATGATCAGGATCGCAGTGTAGTTGCCAG
>JALFST010000001.1 GCA_022779285.1 Peptoniphilaceae bacterium | reverse complement strand
GTCCCACGGAAATATCCTCAATTTTCATATCAGGATCCAGGTGAAAATGATAGCGATCCGAGAGCTCGATGACTTTCTTACGGGCTTCCTTCATTTTCAAAACGCCACCTGCTGCAGTTGTTTCGGCTCCAAGCACAACATTTTCCAGCACCGTAAAATTTTGTACCAGTTTAAAATGTTGGTGAACCATCCCAATACCATGCTTTGTTGCTTCGTTCGGATCGTGGATTTTGACAGGCTTTCCGTTGACACGAATCTCTCCGGAATCCGGTTCATATAATCCGAAGAGAATGGACATTAAAGTGGATTTGCCAGCACCATTCTCCCCTAACAAAGCTAAAATCTCTCCGTCATGCAATGTAATTGAGACATGATCATTGGCAATTACACCCGGAAAGGATTTTGTGATATTGAGCATTTCAATGACTTTTCGCTCCATATGCAACCTCCAAGATAAAACGTTATCCACATTTATTAAGTATACCAAAAGTGCATGGATTTTGACCAACAAAAAACACCCCGTGCGGGGGCGCCGGGGTGTTTTTTGTTAAATATTTGGAATGAGGAGGGATTGACCCGGATGTAGAGTCGCCTTATCCAAATGATTTAATCGATAAATTTCACGAACAATATCTCGTGTATCTTGATTTGTTTTTTCAGCAAGAGGCTTGGCAATGCTCCAAACACTCTCCCCTCGTTGTACAGTAATCGTACGAACGGGATTTTCGCTCATACCGAAAGCCTGCGTATCGGATAAAAAGCCGAAAAGCAGTACCGTGAACAAGGACAATAGAAAAATGCTGCTTACAAGAAATCTCATAAAGCGTTTATGATTGACAATTACCATGTGTTTCATCCAACCCTCCAAAGAACATTTGTTCGTGATAAATATAGTATAAAAGAACAAATGTTCTTTGTCAAGTAAAAAAATATTTAATCGAAAAAAAAGATTCGAGATCATTCCCGAATCTTTCTTCGAAATTATTGAATAGCGTCTACCGTCAAAAGACAGGCCAGTTTTGCCTGTTCATAGACCACACCTCCTTGATAATAGACCATATACGGTTCACGCATCGGCCCGTCGGCACTGACCTCGATGGAAGATCCGTCGATGAATCCGCCCGATGCCATGATCACGGGATCGGAATAACCGGGCATATCCCAAGGATACGGAACGGCATCGCTTCCTACGCTGGCCGCTTTTTGAACAGCGCGACAAAAGGCGATGACCTTCTCGCCATCCCTCAGCTCAATGGCTTCGATAATATCACTTCGAGGATCCGAGCTTGCCGGGATGACACGAAACCCCATGGACTCGTAGGTTTTCGCAAAAAGCAAAGCTCCACGCAACGCTTCCATCGTAATATGCGGTGCGAAAAACAGTCCCTGAAGCGTAGTACGTGTGGTACCGAAGGTAAGCCCTGTATCCTTTCCAAGCCCCGGAGCCGTGAGATGATTGATGCATCGCGTAATGATTTCCTTTTTCCCTGCAATATATCCTCCGGAAACGGCAATGCCGCCTCCCGGATTCTTGATCAGCGAACCGGCAATCACATCCGCGCCCACCTCCAGCGGTTCTTTTTCTTCCGTAAATTCTCCATAGCAATTGTCTACCAGAATCAGCACATCCGGTCTCACGGCACGAATGTGCTGAATCAGATTCTGAATTTCCGTGATCGTCAGTGCGCGGCGGTCGGTATATCCTGTGGAACGCTGAATTTCTATGAGCTTGACGTTCTTTTGAAGGGCAGCCTCAATTCCTTGATAATCCGGCTTTCCGTCCACGAAAGGCACCGCGTCGTAAATAACGCCCTTCTCCAGAAGGGTGCCGATTTCTTTCCCGCGAATTCCGATCACCTCTTGTAAGGTATCATAGGGATGTCCTGTCACCGCCAATAGACGATCCCCTCTCTCAAGCAAGGAAAAAAGCACGGTGGCAAGGGCATGTGTTCCTGAGGCGATGGAAGCTCTCATAATCGCATCCTCAGCGCGAAATACGTCGCGGAAGATCCTTTCCGTTTTATCGCGTCCGACATCGCCATAGCCATATCCGGTCGCGGAGAAAAAATCCGCTTGCGAAAGGCTGTTTTTTTGCATAGCATGCAGCACCTTAAGCTGGTTGGCCGTTCGAATGCTTTGCAGCCTCTGAAAACGTGTTGCAAGCGCTTTTTCCGCCTGATCGACAATCTCCAGGGCTCTTTCGGAGACTCCGTAGAGCGTATGATAAATTTTTTGTTCTGTATTCATTGGATTCCTTCTGAAAGCGAAGCATGAGATCTCAATTCTCAAAAAGAAATGCTCTCGTTCGCTCATATAATTCTTTTCTGATTGCCTCTTTATCCAGTTTGGAACGATCCAGCCAGAGGAAGCCTGGGTCCTTTCGAAACCAGGTTAATTGCCTTTTCGCGTAATTCCTTGAGTTTTTTTGAATTAAACGAATCATTTCATTTCGATTGACGATCCCTCGGAAATACCAAAGAACCTCTTGGTATCCGATGGCTTTCATCGCCTGGGTATTATGAGAAATTCCGGAATCGATCAGCGTCTGATTTTCTTCGATCAGCCCCTCCTCTATCATCCGGATCACTCGCTGATCGATACGTCGGTAAAGAGCCTCTCTTTCGTCTGTCAGAACAAAGCAGAGCGCATCCCAGCGCCTGCTTCGGTTCTTCTCCTTTTTTTGCGCAGAAAGAGGAATACCTGTTTCCCGATAAACTTCCCATGCCCGAATCAATTTTTTTCGATCCGCGGGAGTCAGCATCCGTGCCGTCTCGGGATCAACCTTTTTTACCATATGATAGAGTGTAACACCATGATCTTTTTTATATAGAGTTTGCAGCTCCGCACGTAATTCGGGATCAAAATTGACACCGCCGAATTGGAAATCATGTAAAATCGCCTCCATATACAGACCGGTTCCGCCGACAAAAAGTGGGAAATGTCCACGCGAACGAATCTCTGAGAGAATACGATAGGCATCCTGTTGATAGCGCTCCGCCGTATATCTTTCCCCCGGACAGACAAAATCCAGCAAGTGATGCGGTATCCCTTGCATTTCCTCTTGAGAAAGCTTGGCGGTACCGATATTCATCCCCCGATAAATCTGCATCGAATCCATGGACAGGATCTCCATATTCAGCTTTTGCGCCAAATCGATGCTCAGCTCGGATTTTCCGACGGCCGTAGGACCTGCGATAAATACAAGCTTTTCCGATGTCATGATAACACCCGCAAAAACATCTTTTCAAGATCTGATTTTTT
Organism: Peptoniphilaceae bacterium; assembly: GCA_022779285.1. Classification (GTDB taxonomy): domain Bacteria; phylum Bacillota; class Clostridia; order Tissierellales; family Peptoniphilaceae; genus JALFST01. The sequence goes on along the minus strand of JALFST010000001.1, from coordinate 19,857 downwards.
TCGAACCACAATCGTTGGGCGTCCATGAGGACAGGTAAGCGGAAATTCCGTTTGTGAAAGTGCAAGATAGAGCGCGCGAACCTCGGCATAGCTGAGCACATCTCCCTGTTTGACAGAGGCTCTGCACGCCTTGGTTGCAATCTGATCAATGATTTCCTCATAATTTTTGAGATGTCCGTAGTCCATATCGATAAGATCAAAGAATACCTGGTCATCACTTGCCGACTTGAAAATCGTAGGAACAGCGCGAAGGGCCACACGATTCTCTCCCAAAATGGAAAAGTCAAAGCCTGCTCTGCGAAGGATTTCGCCGCGAAGGGCCAACGTTTCCATCTGTACACTCGTAAGCTGAAGCGTCAATGGCAGAGCCAGCTGCTGTGAAACGATCATATCGGTTTCGAATTGCTTGCGATATCGCTCATAATTGATTCTCTCATGTGCCGCATGCTGATCGATCAAATAGAGCTCATCTCTTCCCGTATGCTGCAAAAGAATATAAGTTCGAAATGCGATACCGATAAATTTCAGCTCTTCAAAATCAGGCAGGACGGAATGCTTTTTTGGTAAATCCATACCCTCCGCATGCATTTGTATCACTCCGCTATCATCAGCGGTTGCTTTTTGTTCCATAAAATTCGAATCCGATTCCGCATCATCCTCGTCATCGATCTCATAAATTGCTTTGTTTTGCCTGCAGGAGGTTTCGAATAACGAAAACTCTTTTGATGTGCTCGTCTTTGCCGTATCCGGCAAGTCATCACTCGATGGCGTCTGCTTATGCTCAGAGGATGGCCACCCATATTGATCCAATATTTGCTGATAGCTTTCTTCGGTCGAAAGCGTTTGAAAAAGACCGGGAGTTTCTTTTTTTTGCGTGGGAATCACGGAATGAGAAAATAAAGCACGATGCAAGGTTTGCTCAATTAAATGGAGCAATGTCTCCTCATGATCAAATTTCACCTTCTGCTTATTCGGATGTACATTGATATCGATGTTTTTCGGATCTGTTTCAATAAAGATCTGAAATGCCGGATATCTTCCGTTGGGAATCACTGATTTATAAGGTTCTTCCGCTGCGTTTCGCAGAGCATCATCCTCAATGGTCCGGCCGTTGATATAAAAAAACTGCATTGCGCGATTGCCGCGGAAAAACGTGTTATTTGCGATTCTTCCATGTATATGATAATCGCCGTCTTCCGCATCGACAGCAAGCAAAGCATCATGATATGCGCTTCCGAAGAGCAGCATCAGATTTTCATTAAATGTATTTTCCCGACGGGTTTGAAAGACGCGCCGGCCATCCTTGATGAAGCGAAAAGAAATCTCGGGATGACCGATCGCCAAACGATAGAGCAACGAAGAAATCTGATTTGCCTCGGCAGCATCACTCTTTAGAAATTTTCGACGCACAGGCACGTTGGAGAAGAGATTTTTCACCTCCATCGTGGTTCCGGAAGGCATGGCTACTTTTTTTCGGCGAATCATCTGTCCGGCTTCAAATTGAATCTCCAGCCCGGTATCTTTCACGGTTTGACGAGAACGAGCACGAACGTCGGCGACAGCAACGATACTCGCAAGCGCTTCTCCGCGAAATCCCATGGTTTTGACGGAATAGAGATCTTCAAAGCCTGTAATTTTCGAGGTAGCATGTCTGAGAAAGGCTACCTCCATTTCCTCCTCCGGAATGCCCTTTCCATTGTCGCTGACAAGAATTTTTTCTTTTCCGCCTGCTTCAATCTCAACGGTGATTTCAGTCGCTTCGGCATCAATGGAATTTTCCGCCAACTCTTTTACAACGGAAACCGGACGTTCGATGACCTCTCCTGCAGCAATTTTTTGTATGGTATCCTCACTGAGAAGATGAATCATAAATCCTCCTTTTCTGAATCCGATATCAGTGCCGAGGCACGTTGAACAAAGGTACTTAGCTGAATCAATGCATCCATGGGCGCTATATGATTCACATCCACCCGCGCTAATTCGGAAAGCAAGGCTTCTCTTTGAAAATCGCGAAAGTCCTGTTGTCGATTGTGTGAAGCATCCGCTTCTTTCACAAAGGACACATCATGAATCTGGTCGATATTGGCTAAAATATGTGATGCACGCGTCAAGATGGCTTCCGGTATTCCTGACAGCCTTGCGACCTCGATTCCATAGCTTCGATTCGCCTTCCCCTCGGTAACACGGCGTAAAAAAACAAGCTCGCCATCGGATTCCGTAATTTCCACCTTGCGATTCTGTATTTTATTTTCCGGCTTTCCCAGGACGGTCAGCTCATGATAGTGTGTAGCAAAAAGCGTCTTTGCGGGGAGCTTTTTGGAGAGATACTCCAAAATAGCATAAGCAATGGCGAGCCCGTCATCGGTACTCGTGCCTCTTCCGACCTCATCGAGTACGAGAAAGCTTTGCGCCGTAGCATCTCGCAGGATATCCGCCATTTCCATCATTTCCACCATGAAGGTGGATTCTCCGCGTGCCAGATGATCGGTGGCGCCGATGCGTGTGAAAATTCGATCGGTGACAGGAAGCTCACATTTGCTCGCGGGTACAAAGGAGCCAATCTGCGCCATGATTAAAATCAGTGCATTTTGACGCATATATGTGGATTTTCCGGCCATATTCGGTCCGGTAATGATTTGAATCCGATTGTGTTCCTCACCGATTTGCAGATCATTGGGAATAAATTCTCCATGCATTTTGGATTCGACAACCGGATGTCTCCCCTCTTCAATGCAAATCACATCTTCATCATGAAATCGGGGACGAACGTAATGCCGATCGCAGGCAAGCTCGGCGAATGCTGCGTAGCCATCCAGTGTTGCCAAAAGAGAGGCCTGTTCCTGAATGCGTAAGGATTGCTCGGCAATGGATGCGCGAATTCTTTGGAAAATTGCATATTCCATATCCCGGGACTGCGTAGCGCTTCCTAAAATTCTTCCTGCCTGAGCTTCCAGAAAATCTGTTGTATATCTTTCCGCATTTTTCAGCGTTTGCCTTCGTTGAAACTCCTCCGGAACACGATCCTGATACGATTTTGTGACCTCAATAAAATAGCCCTGATTTTTGCGATATACAATGCGCAGCGTTTTGATTCCCGTCTGCTCACGCAGACGAGCCTCATACTGCAAAAGCTCCGATTGCGCATCCTCACTGCCCTCACGCAGCGCGTCAAGGGCCTCATCATACCCCTTTTGAATCATTCCTCCCTCTGTAATGGAGATCGGCGGATCCGGCACAATCGCACTTTCGATCAGCCTTCGAATATCCTCCATGGGATCCAATAGACCTCCCAGCTGTTCTAAAGAATGATCCGAGGAATGAAGCAGAACCTGCTGAATCTCCGGAAGAGGTTCCAGAGAAATCGCAAGACTTCGCAGATCTCTTGCGTTCGAGCGATTGAAGGAAAGCTTGCTGAGAAGCCTCTCCAAATCATATATGCGATAAAGCAATTCTCTCAATTTCATTCGAACAGATGCATTTTTCACAAGAGCTTCCACCGTGTCCAGTCTCTCTTCAATTTGTTCTCGATCTAAAAGAGGCATTTCAATCCAGGCAGCGATTTTTCTCGAGCCCATGGCTGTGCGTGCTTGATCGAGTACGGAGAGCAGAGTATCCTTGCGGGTATGATCCTGTAAATTGACAAGAAGCTCCAGATTGTCTCTCGTTGCAGCATTCATCTCAAGATAGCGATGGGGCTCAATCCATTGTACCATCTGTAAATGAGGAAATACCTCCTCCTGGAATGCATAGACATAATCAAAGAGAGAAACCGTCGAAAGCAATGCAGGGATTCGATTGCGAAAAATCGATGCTCCCTTTCCTTTGGTGTAATGAGCTATTTTGGTTTTCAGATCCCGGGGACTGATTTTTTCAGCATTCATATGGGTAATCGGTATGCCCTCGTTTCTGAAAAGCTCCTCTAATTGCAGCATAGCGTCCCGGTTCTGCTCATCCTGCAAAATCAATATCTCGGATGGGTGAATCGCTTTTGACCACGAATCAATCTCATCGGCAGGCTTCTTCGCCTTCCATTGAGTGGTATAAACCTGACCGGTTGAGATATCCGCATAGCAAAGCCCTACCGTATGATCGTATAGATATGCGCTCAAAAGGTAATTGTTTTCATGCATATTGAGGCTTTCCTGATCAGAAATCGTTCCGGGTGTTAAAATGCGTGTAACGGCGCGCTTCACAAGTCCCTTTGCTTCCTTGGGGTCCTCCATCTGATCAACCAGACAGACCTTGTAGCCGTTGGATACGAGCTTTGCCGCATAGCTTTGAATCACCTGATGAGGAACTCCCGCCATGGGGCAGCGTTCGTCAAGGCCGCAGTCCCTCCCTGTCAGGGCCAGCTCCAGCACACGAGACGACACAACGGCATCATCAAAAAACATCTCATAAAAGTCGCCGAGACGGTACATGATGATGCAATCCGGATATTGATTTTTAATGGAAACATAGTGCGCCATCATTGGCGAGAGACGCTCTGTATCAATCGTATCCCAAACCATTATTTCTTCAGTTCTCCTTGTAGTGCGAATGAGTTCGCATCTGTAATAACCACATCACAAAGCCTGCCGATCAGGGCCTCTCCGGCGGGAACATGAATCAGCTTGCCCTTGGAATCTCTTCCTGTTAAACGCGATCGATCCTGCTTACTGACGGATTCAAAAAGCACCTGCACCGTTTTTCCGATTTCCGCTTGATTTTTCTTTAAGAAAATCGGATAGAGCGTATCAAGAAGCTCCTGAAATCTTCGACCGGCTACCCTTTCCTCTACAAAATCCTTGCGTTTTGCGGCAGGCGTTCCCGGCCTTGGTGAATAAAGGAAAGTAAATGCCGTATCGAATTCAACCCTTCTGCAGAGATCCAGCGTATCGTTATGATCCTGCTCGGTTTCTCCCGGGAATCCAACGATAATATCCGTCGATATGGCAATATCCGGCACCGCTTTACGAAGACGGGATACAAGATCCAAATATCTTTCGCGAGTGTATCTCCGATTCATCTCATACAAAACCTTGTTTGAGCCTGATTGCAGAGGAAGGTGAAAATGCCTTTCGATCTTGGGGCAATCGGCAATCGTATCAATCAGCTCCTGTGAGAGATCCTTGGGATGTGAGGAAATAAAACGAATGCGTTGAATTCCGTCAATTTCATGGATTCGGCGCAAAAGATTCGGAAAATCCGATGGGTTTTCACCATAGGAATTGACATTCTGCCCTAACAGCATAACCTCAAGAATGCCTTGTTGAGCAAGCGACTCCACCTCTTGAACAATATCTCCTGCACGGCGGCTTTCCTCACGGCCTCGAGCATACGGCACAATACAATAGGAACAGAAATTATTACAGCCCGTCATGATATTGACATAGGCAAAAGAATGTCCCTCGCGTGAGTAAGAAAGCTCTAAATCATCATACGAGGAAATATCAAAAACTCTTTCTCCGGTTTTTCTGTGCTGTTCTATAAGCATGGGAAGCTTTGCGATATTTTGTGTGCCAAATACAATGTCCACCTGAGGAAATTTAGTTCGAATGATATCTCGCGCTTCTCCCGTTTGCATCATGCAACCGCTGACAGCAAGGATACGTCCCTGTTTTTCATTGCGCCATTTTTTCAGCGCGCCAACCTGTCCAAAAACCTTTAATTCCGCATTTTCTCGTACAAGACATGTATTAAATAAAATGAAGTCCGCTTCATTTTTTAAATCCGTTTGTTGATATCCACATTGCTCTAAAAGAAAGGCAATGCGCTCGGAATCATGCTCGTTCATCTGACATCCGTGCGTAACAATATGATATTTCATAATACTCCTTTACTGAAACCGAGAACATTGTATCAAATTTCAACGGATAAAATAAGTAGAGAACCCCTGTCTGTATTCATAAAAAAAGGATCGACGGAAACCCGTCGATCCTTTGATTGAAGATTATTCCTCAGAAGTTTCTTCTCCCTCCGGAAGCGTTGCGGCCTCCAGATTCAGCTGAGCGGCAATCAGATCGCCCAAGTTGGTTCCGATATCGAAGTTGCCTTCAAAATCAAGCTGCGGCTGAACCTTCTTCTTCTCGCGACGCTGCTTTGGCTGCTTCGGCTCCTGAGCGGGCTTCTTTTCGAAGCGAGACTGATCATAGGTACGCTTTTCCTCATCGCGTTTTTCCGGCTCATTGGCTGGGCGCAGGCTTAAAGCAATGCGCTGACGATCCGTATCAATCTCCAAAATACGAGCTTCAATCTCCTGGCCTACGCTGAGCTCATCCGACGGCTTCTCTACATGATGGGGAGCAATCTGAGACACGTGAATCAATCCCTCTACGCCTTCCTCCAGACGTACAAACGCGCCGAAATCAAGCATATTGACGATGGTGCCCTTGACCATATCTCCCGCCTTGTGGTTTTCAGAGAAAGCAACAAACGGCTTTTGCGTCAGCTGCTTCAGACCCAAGGAGATACGATTGCGCTCACGATTTGCTTTGAGCACAATTGGATCAATTTCCTGACCGATCGAAAGAACATCCGACGGACGTTCAATACGCGACCAAGAGATATCGGAAACATGAATCAATCCATCAACGCCGCCAAGATCAACGAAGGCTCCGAAATCAGTCATGCGAACGACTTTTCCATGAACCTGTTCACCGACGACAATCTTCTCCCAAACCTCATCCAGCTGCGCTTCCTGTACGGCACGGCTGGACAGTACGACACGCATTTTTCTTTCATCGACAGAAAGAATCTTGCAATCCAAGGTCTGACCGATAAACTGTTTGAAATTTTTAACAAAATAGGTCGTGATCTGTGAGGCAGGAATGAATCCATTGACACCCATCACGTTAACGACAAGACCACCACGGTTGTCATTGGTGACAAGCGCCTTTACAATTGCGTCAGCTTCGTACTCTTCAACCAGCTTCTGCCAGTTCTTCAAGCCTTCTACGCGACGTGTCGACAACACTACGTTTCCTTCTCCGTCATCCAGCTTTATCACGTAGACGCCGACTTCTTCCCCTTCATGGAAATGTTCCATAGGATTCTGAGCCTGCTCATCCGACATCTCGTCCTTCTTGATGATTCCATCGGAACGATACTTGATGTCGACGTAAACCTCATCCTCCTTGACAGCGATTACGGTACCGGTGATGATATCACGCGGGTAGATCTTCGTCATGCTGTCTTCAACCTGTTCCATGAATTCTTCTTTACTAAAATTGTCCATTCCTTTGACGACCTCCTCAATAATCCAATCCGGAGTGCTGGCTCCGGCTGATATTCCTATTCTAATAAAATTACTCATGTTTTGCAAAGCTATTTGCGAAAAAAACTCAACTTTCTGCACATTTCTGCAGTACTTTTTACATACTTGACGCAACTTTTCAGTATTGGAGGAAGAATTGCCTCCCAAAATGATCATGGCATCCGATTTTTTCGCTAAAGCTGCAGCAGCTGCCTGACGATCTTTCGTGGCCCGGCAAATGGTGGAATGTATCTCAGCCCGGTTGTTTTTAGCGATTCTTTGCGCCAAATCCGTAAAATATTCCGGACGATTGGTGGTCTGGGAAATGATAAATACAGGTTTTTCCGAACGAAATGCCTCCGCTTCCTCTGCGTTTTCGATCACGACCGTATCATCCGCAAAATGGGAGCGCATTGCCCGTATCTCCGGATGTTCGGCATGTCCGATAATGACAATCCGCTCTCCTTTCTCATTTCTCTTGCGTCCCAAATGATAGATTCCTTGCAAAACCGGACATGTCCCGTCTAAAAGCACCGCCTTTGTCTCTTCCAGCTTTTTTCGCTCCGAAACCGGGATTCCATGCGCACGTATGATCACAACGCAGTTTTCATCCAGCTGATCGATATCAGAGGGCAAAAGAACCTCGATCCCATCCTCTCTGCGTTTTGCAACGTATTGATCATTGTGCACCAGAGGACCGTCGGAATACACTTTATAATGAGGATATTCCTTCAATGCATTTGTTGCAATTTCATCAATATTACGCACGCCGAAGCAAAAACCGGCATGATCTGCTACTGTAATTTGCATTTTTTTCCTTTCTGCGAAAATCACGAAAAATCCTCTGTGGAATATTCCGTATGAAAGATTGTATTAAAGACATCTCGAGTGATTACCATGCGTGCTTCTCTTTTCGGAAGCTTGCGATACGCATCAAAAGAGAGGATCGGATGATACTGCACACTCACTTTTCCGCGAAAGCGATAATTTGCATCGATCGTTGCACAGAGAATATCCGAGCCCGCCTGCATTGCCAGAAAACCGATTCCGCTTTTAATATGAGAAGGGTCAACGGTTTTATATCGATGACCTTCCGGAAAAATTCCCAACACCTTATCCGCTTTCAGGGTATTGCTCATTTGACGAATTGCGTCGATATCATTGGCACTGCGATCTACAAAAATAGTTCCGATTTTTTTGAAAATTCGGGAAAGAACGGGCATTCTCTCCAATTCTTTTTTTGCAACGAAGATCACTTGGCCGGGAAAGGAAGCGATCAGAACAACAGGATCCACGATATTCGTGTGATTGGCACAAAGAATGAGCTTTCCCTCCGGAATTTCCGGAAGATCCTCCACTTGAAAACGAAAGGCAATCCAAACCAGAAATTTACAAAGCCCGCGAACAAATCCGTACATTATTGTCTCCTCCACAAATCGAGAATGGCTTCTACCGTTTGATCGATGCTCATATCTGAAGAATCCAGATAGATCGCATCCTCCGCCTGTCTCAGAGGATCCACCGCACGAGTGGAATCTATGGTATCTCTGCGTTTTATCGCCTCTAAAATCTCTTCATAGCTTTCTTCCGATGTGTTTTTTTCATCGTGGAGTCTCCTTTTTGCACGCACCTCCGAAGATGCTGTTAAAAAAATCTTGAGCCTTGCATCCGGCAGGACTACCGTTCCGATATCGCGTCCATCCAAGATGCTGGGACGTTCTCCGGCAATTTTACGCTCAATGGATGTTGCAAAGTGGCGTACAGTCGCATCGCTGCAAACATCCGAAACGGCAGCTGTAACATCCTTTGACCGAATCAGTGAGCTGACATTTTTCCCATTTAAAGAGATACCGTCATCGGAAATCGTCAAATGGATTTCCGAAAGCAGCTCTCGAATTTTGGGAAAATCGGTAGGAGCAATATTTCTTTCCAGCACAGCAAGGGTAATGGCTCGATAAATTGCGCCCGTATCTAAATACATCATGCCTAATTCTTCGGCTAATCGCTTTGCCACCGTGCTTTTTCCTGAGCCTGCAGGTCCATCGATTGCAATGGCTTGTCTCATTCTTGTCCTCCTTTTATTGAAAGCGCCGCATGATATCCTGCAACGGCACCCGTTGAAAATGCGATCTGCAGGTTGTATCCACCCGTATATCCGTCGACGTCCATGACTTCTCCGCAAAAATACAGCCCGGGCTGCAAGCGTGATTCCATAGTCTTGGGATTTACTTCCTGTACGGGGATTCCTCCTCTGGTGATCACCGCTTCTCGAAAGGAGCCAAAGGCTCGAAAGTGCAACGGAAAGTGCTTAAGTAGATCAATAAAACGCATCTCCTCCTCTTTTTTCCACTGATGCAGAGCCTGATCGGATTTCAGCTTTCCCACATCAAGAAAAACAGGAACTGCCCTTCGCGGTAAAAAAGCCTCCAATAACGTGCGAATTTGCCGATTCGGTGCCTTTTCGCGCTCACGGAGCAGGCGTGTTATCAATTCGTCCTCAGAAAGAGCGGGCTTCCAATCCAGTTCCATGGTAGCATCGGACAGATCCTGATCGCAGAAATCGGAGGATAATGTGAGCACAATGGGACCGGAGATCCCTTTCGCAGTAAAAAGCGCATCTCCGAATTGTTCCGCTTTTTTCTTTCCTCTTTTGATCGTCATGCTGACATTGCGCAGAGAAAGGCCCTCCAATTGCTTGCACCACGGATCATGCAGCTCCATTGCTACAAGAGAAGGATAGCAGGCTGTCGGATGATGTCCCATGAGTTTTGCAAACAACAATCCGTCACCGGTGGACCCGGTAGAAGGATAGGATTTGCCTCCTGTTGCTAAAATTACCGCCGAATAAAAAGATTCCTCTATTTTCCCCAATGGAAGCCCGCGCTTTGCATTCCATTTTTGGTGCTGTATGCGAAATCTCCTCTGAGCGTCCGATAGGGAAATCTCCATCGCAGTTACCTTGGTATTTTTAATTTTTTGAACACCCATTTCATCCAATGCGCGTTCTAAGGCGCGATTGATGTCGCTGGAATGATCCGTAACAGGATACACTCTTTGCCCTCTTTCCACCTTCAGTCTCTGTCCGTATTTTTCGAAAAAGGACATGAGATCCCGGTTTGAAAAAAAGGAAAAAGCAGAAAACAGAAATTTGGGGTTGTGCGAGATTCCCTCCATGAATGCTGGAAATGGAGCGGCATTGGTAACATTGCAGCGTCCCTTCCCGGTGATATAAATCTTTTTCCCTAATTTTTCATTTTTTTCATAGAGATCGACTTGAGCGCCGTTTTTTGCGGCAAAATATGCAGCCATGGATCCAGCCGCTCCCATGCCGATCACCGCGATTCTCTTTTGTTCCATATTTTCCATGGTCATGATTTCACCCATTCAATTTTGCGGTATTCTCCCGGACGCAGACCGATCAGTGTAATGTCTTCGATACGCACACGGATCAAACGCTGAACCGAATAATTGAGACTCCGAAAAATATTGCGAATCTCCCTCTTTTTCCCTTCGTGTAAGATCACACGTACAATGGAATCGGTCTTACATGTCGGAGGCCATGCTTCCAGCTCGTTCTCCAATTTCCAACCTCCGATACCATAAGCGATATGATCCACATGATAAGAAATGCCCTCAAAGTGAACGCCTTGCATAATTTTTTGCAGATCATGAGGATGCAATGGTTGAGTAAGAACAACAATATATTCTTTTTCATGTTCCTTTGAAGGATGTGCGATTTGTTGTGCGAGATCTCCATTGTTTGTGATAAGCAGAAGGCCTTCCGTTTCATAATCCAGGCGTCCAATGGAAATCAGACGCTCGTGTTTTGGCAGAATATCATAGATCAGGGAATCCGTATGCGGATCGGCATGGCTGGAAAGCATGTTTTTAGGCTTGTGAAATGCATAGAGTATCGTTTCCGTCGGCAAATATAATCTTTTCTGATTATAAATCACAACATCACTGCTGTTTACTTGCGTGGACAGCTCTTTGATGATTTTGCCATTGATCGTAACCTTTCCCTCACGAATCAGAGATTCGGCCTTTCGGCGAGAGCTGACGCCACATGCAGCCAGAAATTTATTGATCCGCATCTGCATCCTCCAGCTGCAGAAGCTCCTCAATTTTTTGAGCCTCCGGAAGATCCTTCAATGTTTTCAGGCCGAATGTCTGCAAAAATTTTGTTGTTGTACGATATAAAATCGGACGGCCGATTTGCTCCAATCGCCCGGCCTCCTCAATCAGTCCTCGAGAAAGGAGCGTCTCAACGGGACTTGTGCTTTGAACCCCGCGAATCGCATCGATCTCAATCCGTGTCACCGGCTGCTTATAGGAAATGATGGCCAAGGTTTCCATGGTGGAATTGGTCATCCGTCCCGGATCTCTGACAGGAATCAGCCTGGAAAAGTATTCATTGTGCTCCGGACGTGTAGTGAGCTGAAATTGATCATCATAGGAACGCAGCATCAGTCCCCTTCTCTCATGCTCCATTTCTTCCTGCATTTCGGAGAGCAATCTGCGACAATCATTAACAGGACATTCCAATGCTTTTGCAATTTCCTGTACGGGAATCGGATCTCCCCATAGAAACAGGATTCCCTCAATGATAGCTTTTTTTTCACGATCTGTCATAGCATCCTCTTTTCCGGGGAAGACTTTCCTTCATAGTCGGTATCGCTGGCAAGTCGTTCGGTCAGGGCATTCGCATCCACAACATCCACGGAGATTTCCTGCGTAGCCGGATTTTGGGCGATGGAAAGTCCGTTTGTGCGAGTCAGTTCCAATAGCGATAAAAAAGCGACAATTACGGCGGACCTTCCGGGACGGAGATCCCGTATTAAATCAAAAAAGGTGAAATGCTTTCCGGATAAAAGCTTTTCGCGAATTTTTCCGGCCATCTCTTCAACGGAATATTCCTCAAGATTCAGGATTCGTTCAACGGCAAATTCGGTTTCCTGCTTTGTTTTTTTCTGGTATAGCATTGCCAGAACAGCTTCCACAAGTGCGCTCGCTTCGCTCGGTATCGGTTCAGGCTGTTTTTGCCAACGAGAAAGATCCTCCGGAAAACGCGTCCGAATTCCTTGGTTCTCTGCAGCCAGCTCAAAAAAGAGCCCTGCAGCTCTTTTATACAGGCGATATTCCTGCAGCCTTGCGATGAGCTCCTCCTGAGAAGGAAGCTCTTCCCCGTCTTCCTCTTGATCCTGCAGAAGGGCTCTTGCTTTAATATGCACTAAAATGGAGGCCATTCGAATAAAATCGCTCAATTCGTCGGGAGGAATCTCCAGGGTCTGCATAGCCTCCAAAAAATCCTCGGTAATTTCAGAAATTGCGATTTCATAAATATCGATTTTAGATTTTGCAATCAATTCAAGCAACAGATCCATAGGTCCGTTGAACGAGGTGACATCAATCTGAATCATACGGCTCCCCTACATACACCCGCTTTGGTTTTGTACATCGCTTTAAAGAACATCCTCAGAGGAGCTGCTCTTTTCTCTCATCTCCAGAAATCTCTCCCGATTGGGCAAATAGATCTGATAATAGGCATAGCCGATTCCGATAATGCTCTTCGCATCTGTAATTTCCAAATTCTGTACCATTTCAAAGAGCTCTTCAATGGGATATTCATAGGATTCCAAAAATTCGGTTTCATCCATTTTTAAAGCATGAGGCTCCAGATCGGTAGCCACAAATATGCTCAATCTTTCATTCGTAAATCCCGGAGAAGCATAGGAATCCAAAACAAATTGAATTTGCTTCGGTTGATATCCGACCTCCTCCTGCAATTCCCGAATTGCAGCTTCTTGCGGATTTTCTCCCGGATCGACCAATCCTGCAGGAATTTCTAAAAGCATTTTTTTTACGGCAACGCGGTATTGCCTTACCATATACATGGTGCCCCGCTCGGTAACGGCAACAATCCCTACTCCCTGCGCATGATCCACGATCTCTCGTTTCGCATATTTCATGTCCGGAAGCTCAACGGTATCCACGCGTACATTGATGATTTTTCCATCGTAGATGATTTCTGATTTTACAGTTCGTTGCTCAAAATGTTCGTCCTGCATATTCATTCCTTTCGATTCTGAAATGCCTTTGCCTGTGTCAGCATTTCTGCCGCACTTTGCTTCGTAACCTCGGTAACCGATATTCCTCCGATCAGCCTCGCTTGTTCATCAATCCGTCCGGATTCATTTAGGAGCTCCATATGTGAGCTTGTACGTCCATCGACAACCTCTTTATGAATTCGATAGTGTCGATCGGCAAGTGCAGCAATCTGTGGAAGATGAGTGATTACAAAAAGCTGAATATCTTTCCCGAGCCTTGCAATCTTTTCGGCCACAACCTGCGCCGTTCTTCCGCTGATCCCTGTATCAATCTCATCAAATACCAGGGTTGGAATCTTTTGAATCTCCGCAAACACAATGCGAAAAGCAAGCATAAAACGGCTCATCTCGCCGCCGCTTGCCACCTTGCTCACACTTTGCAAGGGCTCACCCGGATTTGTAGAGATCAAAAAGTCGATATGATCCCGTCCCTGTGCGGAAATCACCTTCTTTTCTTCAAAAGAGATCTCAAAGGATATTTTTTTGATTGCCATTTCCAGCAATTCAGCTCGAATTCGTTTTTCCAATCTCCCGGCGCCGTTCTTTCGAAGATCGGAGAGCACATCTGCCGTATTTTTGATCTGCTTACGAATTTGAGTGCGCTCTTCAATCAGGCTATCTTTTTCCTGCTGAGCATTTTCCAAAAGGCGAAGCCTTTTTTTCGCATGCTCTGAAAAACCAAGAATTTCCTCCGTATTCGAACCGTACTTGCGCTTCAGTCGCTGCAGCATTGAAAAAATTTGATCGATTTCATCCAAACGCTGAGGATCGATCACAATGGAATCTCTATATTTTTCGATTCCATCCACCAGGTCTTCCGCCTCGGCGTCCATCTGCCATGCCATATCCTTATAATGCACAAGGTCGGGATTCTTCCTCGCCATCTCATCAAGAGCTCTTGCCAAAGAATGCAGTGCATAGCGAATGGATGACTGCCCGTTTTCAATTTCCTGCAAAAGAGCCTGTACATCCTCTACTCGCCCTGCTGCTGAGGAAAGCTTTTTGTGCTCTTTGGTCAGCTCCTCTTCATGAATCTGCTCCAGATCGGCACCCTCAATCTCGGAGATTTGATATTGAAGAAGATCTATTTCCCGTTCCAGCTCTTCCGGATCCAATTCCAAATCATCAAGCTTTTTTTGAACCGACTTGAGTTTTCGAAGCAACTTTTGCAATTCTTGTTTCTGTGTCTCAGCCTCATCCCCGATATATTGATCCAGCAAGGGAAGATACAAATCGCGATTCGAAAGCAGGCTTTGCGCATTTTGAGAATGGATGTCTATCAGAAAGCTCATAATTGCACGCAAGGAGGATACTGTAACCGCTTTTCCGTTGAGACGCTGCCGGCTGCCGTTGGATGTCAGCTCGCGGCGCACAATCAGGGTATTTTCCTCAGGATCGATGCCTTCTTCAGACAGCCTTTGCAGGAAAACTTCAGAATGCGGCAATAGAAAAATCCCCTCTACCATAGTCGGAATGGAAGGGTCTCTTTGTATCTGACGGTCCGCACGTTCTCCACTCAAAAATGAAAGGGCGTCGACAAAGATACTTTTTCCAGATCCGGTTTCCCCCGTAAAGACGCTTTCCCCCTTTGTAAAAGAAATTTCCCATTGATCAATGAGTGCAAAATTTTGAATGCGGAGCTCGTCAAGCATTATTGAATAAACTCCTTGATATCTTTCACGAGCTGCTCTAAATACTTCTTGTCACTGGGTGCAACGAAAAGCGTATCATATCCGCTGACAATACCGGCGACATGATTGAATTTTGCATTTGTGATGGCGACGGAGCAAACTGCGGCACAATAGGAAACGGTCTGAACGATGACAAGATCACCGTTGTGTGCAATAGAGAGCACAGAGGAGCGCAAGATCTTATGAAGGCGCTCATTGAGAGAATCATGCGCGGTATCCAATACCGTATATTTGTATTCACCGCTTGTGGTCTGCACCTTGGAAATCCGAAGTTCTTTGATATCTCTGGAAATCGTAGCCTGTGTCGCATGAATCCCATGACGATCGAGCAGCTCAGAAAGCTCGTCCTGCGTCTGTATGGTTTCCTGCTCGATCAAATCCAGAATGAGACGCTGACGATTATACTTTTTCAAATTATCCTCCTTAACCCTTAATATGTACGCTGAACCATACGATCCACCAGGAAACGCAGCGGATCCGGATTGGGCAATTGCAGAAGAGTCGATTCAATGAACCGTATTTCCTTTCGAATGGAATCCAACACCCATTCTTTGCCTCTTAGGCTTAAAAAAGTAATCTTCTGCTCTCTTGCATCCTGTTCCTGATCCATAAGATCATCCTGAAGCTGAAAAAGCATTCCCACATGAGCTCCCAGATCGGTCATTTCCTGCACCCGATTCGAATTCCAGCCACACGCAAGAATCGCGCCCATGCCACAGGCCGCCTGAAAAAGCGCACCTGTTTTTTTCAGTACCATAAGGTGATTGATCTCAGGATCCGATAAAAGATCAGGGGCAAGATCCAACATTTGTCCTCCGATCATACCGCGCAATCCCGCACAGGAGGACAATAGTTCGGCAGCATGAAGCATTCTCATTTGCAGCTCTTGCTCCTGCGTGGTCAGAATCGCATGAAGGCAAAGCTCCTGTGAAAAATTGAGCAAGGCATCTCCACATAAAACAGCCATATCGACACCGAATTTTTTATGTACCGCGGGAATTCCCCTACGCAGATCATCATTGTCCATCTCCGGCAGATCATCATGCACAAGCGAATATGCATGTACGCACTCTAAAGCGCAAAGCAGATCATAAAAAATGGAGCTTTCCGGCCATGTAGCCGTGTGATCTTCCTGCAGGGAATCATAGGCTGCTCGTAGAAAGAGAGGGCGGATGCGCTTTCCGCCGGAAGTTGCATATTGCATAGCCTCAGGCAAGCAGAGAGAACCTTGCTTGATTGAACAAACATAGCTTGATGTTTGTTCCTCTGTCTTTTCTCCCACGGGAGAAGCCGTCCATCTTTTTTCCAGGTTCTTCAGCCGTACGCGAAGCTGCTCTCCGATTTTTTCGGATGCTTTCCTGATTTCATCTGTCATGTCGGATTCTCCTGATCCAATGTAATCGGAACCGTTTCCCCGTCATCAATTCGTCGAACCGTCAGCTCAGCTTCATCAAGATCCTTATGAAGCTGATCACTCAGCTCCTTGGCCTCTTTATAGAGTGTGATCATGTCGTCTAAGGATGTTTCTTCATTTTTCATAGAAGAGGCAATCTTATTTAAGCGTTGAAGTCCCTCTTCAAATTTCAGATCTTCCATCTTGATTTCGTCCTTTCGTTTCAATAACAATTTGATATTGATAGTGGCGAGATTTCAGGAGATAACGCTTACCGATTTCTAATTGGGATTCACTTTGAATCTTTCCATCAAGGTCCGACATCTGCCAGGATGTGTCTTCATGAAATTGGTCGCGCAGGGACAATATCTGATGAAAGAGAGCGTCAACCTGTCGTCTGTGGCCGGACAAAATGCATTGCATTTCATCCTGCACTTTTCTGACTGCCAGATTCAATCTTTGACGATTCTTGTCCAGTAAATTTTCCGGCCGCAATTCCTCAATGCGGGATATTTTTCGAGAAAGATCAAGCCGGTATTTTGAAATTTTCAACAAGATACCGGTCCTGATTCGTAAGAGGGAGTCATCGATTTGCTGATGGAGCTCCTCTCGATCCGGTGTGACAAGAATCGCGGCTTCTGTCGGTGTGGATGCTCTTTGAGAAGAAGCCAAGTCCGCCAGGGAGGTGTCCACCTGATGACCGATGGCCGTCACGATCGGAATTTGTGATCCCGCAATGGCACGAACCAGCTCCTCGTCCTGAAATACTTCTAAATGCACATCGGATCCCCCGCCACGTGCAATGACGATCACATCGATCATTTTTTCAAGACGGATCCTGTGAAAAGCATCGATTGCGGCGATGATCTCGTGAGCAGCCTCTGTACCTTGTACGGAGGTCGGCGCTAACCAGATCCGAGCTCGAGGATATCTCCCGGCAATTTCATTCCCAAAATCGTGTAAAACGGCACCGGAGGAAGATGTGATCAATCCGATTCCTCGAGGAAAACGGGGAATCGGCGGTTTTTTCGATCGATCAAAGATTCCTTCCGCCGCAAGCCTGCGTTTCAGTGCTTCCAGCCGAACCAGTTGAGCGCCCAAACCTACGGGCTCGACCCCTCGAACACGAAGCTGATATACACTCCCCTTGCCGTAAATGCCGATGTTGCCCGTTACAATGAGAGAGTCTCCATTGTGAAATGGCAAGGAGCTTATCGGTTGAAACCAGACACAATGCAGCAGATCATTTTCATCACGAAGATCAAAATAGACATATCGTCCGGCACGCAGATTGGCGACCTCACCTTCTACAGAAAGCGAATTTAAAATCGGATCGGTTTGAATGACCCCTGCCAGATAGGCTGTCAACTCGCGAAGCTTCAATGGGCGTCTCACCGGAAATCCTCTTGCTCGTTCATGGCCGCAGCAGACGTCCCGCTTTTTATTTTCCCTGCATCGATATCTCGTGAAATCGAACCCAATACACCATTGATGAATCGATAGGATTCTTTGTCCGAATATTTTTTGGAGATCTCAACAGATTCACTGATGGTGACGGGGACCGGAGCAAGACCTGTATAAATCATTTCATTTACCGCAATGCGTAATATTGCTCGATCAATGGGTAAAATCCTATCCAAAGACCACGAATGCAGATAGCCGGCCAAAAGCTGATCAATCTCATCCTGATGCAATTTCAGCGATCGCAGCGAATTTGCAAGATACAAATTACTCTGCGGCAGCTCATGATCTATGAGGATTTGCTCAATTGAGCAATCCGGTTGATTAAATTGTTGTTCAAAAGCGAGCCGCATCAGCCACTCGCGTTGTTCAGCGCGTTTCATGGAAGCCTCAAACTCGAGAGAGGTATTCTCCGGTACGTGTATCGATCTTGATCTTATCACCGATATTTACAAAAATAGGTACCGAAATCTGTGCGCCTGTTTCCACGGTCGCAGGCTTTGTTACATTCGTAGCGGTATCACCACGCACACCCGGCTCCGTATCGGTAACCTCCAGTTCGACAAAGTTGGGTGCACTTACGCTGAAGGCCTTGCCTTGGTAGAAACGAATCGTAGCATTGTCACTCTCACGAATGAATCGGATCGCCTCCGAAACAACCTCCGCATCCAATGTAATTTGTTCATAGGATTCCGGATCCATAAAGTAATACAGTGTGCCATCTGTATAAAGATACTGCATTTCCTTAGTATCGATACGAGCCTCCTCGAATTTTTCATTGGGGTTAAAGGTGAGCTCCTTCGATCCGCCGGTCATTACGGAACGAATTTTTGCACGAACGAATGCGGCTCCCTTTCCAGGCTTTACGTGCTGAAAATCAATAATTTCATACACATCGTTGTCGTAAACAAAAGTTGTACCCTTACGTAGTTCATTTGCTGAGATCATAAAATCCTCCTGATTTCAAAATATCATTTTCATTATAACAAGCAAAACGCATATATTCAAATCTTCCAATATTTATACCGTGATTTTGTATATGGAAAGGCCTCCAGTAATTCCAACGTCCATTCTTGTCTGATCAACCCCCAAACGGATATTTCGGAATCTGTGATCAAAAATCGAATCCTCGCTTTCTATCGGCTTCTGCATAGAAGATTTTAGGGGATTTCATAGATGATTTCTATGCGATCAATGAGAGGCAAAGGAATGCATTGAAGATATTTCTCCCGCTCCTGATCACTGCACAAATATTTATGCAGGGGTGAGCCGTAAAAATTGAATACACGATAGGAAGCGATATGCACCCATCGAAAAGACGACCTCCGAGATCAGCAATAGCCGAAACTCGAAGGCCGATTTTCCAGTTTATATGGAATTAAAATGAACTCTTTTTTCTTCTTTTTTTCACTCCTACAGCGATAAGCAGTAATCCCGAGAATCCCATCAACATACCATATAACGATAGGCTGAAACTGTCGCCTGTCTTTGGTAATGTCTTATTATTCGGTGCTTGCGGCTTGTTGTCAGGATTTGGTTTTGGTTTATTGTCATCAGGGTTGGGTGTAGGTTCAGACTTTTCTATTACAGTAACGGTTGCTTTCTTCGTCACGCTTGCTCCGTCTTTATCCGTTACCTTAAATGTGACTGTGTACTTGCCAACCTTATCCTTATCAAATCCGCCGTCGTCGATCACCTTCACCGCCTGAATCAGGTCTCCGTCTTCCTTATCCTGTGCAGATACGACGAGGCTCTTGAAATCCAGTGCTTCGCCCTGTTTGATGGTCTTGTCCTGAACCTCAAGGGTTGGCGCTTCGTTCATGGTGACCAGTCCATAGGTGACCGTTACCACCGCTTTCTTGGTCACGCTTGCTCCGACTTTATCCGTTACCTTAAATGTGACTGTGTACTAGCCTACCGTGTCCTTATCAAATCCGCCATCGTCGATCACCTTCACCGCTGGGATCTGGT
>JALFST010000002.1 GCA_022779285.1 Peptoniphilaceae bacterium | reverse complement strand
ACCATCGGATTCGGTATTATTACCGCCATCTGGCTCGGCTCCAACGGCATTGACAAATTCATCGTCAGCGTCAATGAGATCCTCGGCTTCCAATTGCGCGGCGGCTATATTTATCGGCGCATTGTCGCGATTATCTACACCGTCTTCTTTGTGATCTCCTGGATACTCATCCTGATCTTTTTCGTATTCTACGGTTTCATCACGAATTTTCTGGAGCACATGGCTTTGGAAAGTCGTCTTTTCGATTTTCTGGAACCCGTGCTTGCGTTTTTCAATTCGGTAATATCAAGATTTTTGCCCTTTGCGCTCTTTATCCTGGTGTTGATTCTGTTCTACAAAACCGCAACGCATGCCAGTCTGCGCAGTATTTCCTGGAAGGAAGCTGCGCTGGGAGGCGTTTTTGTCGGAATCGGAATTTTTCTGCTGACGGTGATCTATACATTCATCATGAATAATATCTCCCGTCTCTCACTCTATTTCGGTTCCCTTGCCGGGATTTTGGGTCTGTTCGTCTGGATCAAGTATACCTGTATGATTCTGCTTTTCGGAGCACAGATTATCGCCGCTGCACGCACCCCGAAAAACAAAAAAAACCGGGATGAGACGCGTCGCTTCGAAAGGCTGCGCTCATAAAGCCCGACGGAGGATACTTCAATAAAGAGACAGTGGTGATGCCTCATGTTCAGGATTGCATCACCACTGTCTCTTTGACAATTCTCTTGTTATTCGTTTTCCCGGCATCCTTGTTCATAGGTCGATGAGCATCCATTGATCATAGAGTTGAAGGATGGATATCGGGTATTACTTTCTAATATTCTTGAGGAAAAAGATGATCCCGAAAATTAGAAAAGCCGCTATGAGAATTGCAAATAGAATATTGAGAACAAGTAATTGTGACATGATCTCCTCCTTTGATAAGATTTCTGCTCACTGAATGAGTAAACTCAGTATCCATGGCCATTGACAGAAGGATGGGATATGTTTCATCGTTACACTCCGATTCCGGATTCACGGAAAAGTCCTTCTGCCTCTTATCGGTCAACAGAAATGTATGAGAATTGTCGACTGAAAATCGCAACCCATAAAACATTTGCCAGGTCATCACCCCGTTTCCGGTTCTATTAAGATAACTTGTTTTATTAACTACAATTTAACTGATTACAAGCATTTTATCAAGCAAATTTATGTAAATGTGAATCTGCTGATTTCCAAGAAAATCATGTGGATCCGGAAAAAACGGCTCGACAGCACCTTCATCGGGTGCTCCAAGCCGCTCCTTGTGAGTCCTGATTTCCTGTCCATAGCTGCTCGCCGACATCACTTGCAAAAAAAGCTTCCCTACACCATGGACCGAGGGTCTATCCAGGCATCAAATTCTTCCAAAGAAAGATAGCCCAGTTTTTCTACCGCATAACGCAGAGTTGTGCGGTTTTTATGTGCATATTGCGCCAGCTCCGCCGCTTTTTCATATCCGATATGAGGACTCAGCGCCGTCACAAGCATCAGCGATCGTTCCACGTTCTCCTGCATTTTTTCGGAATCGGGATACATCCCTTCCGCACAGCGTATGCGGAAGCTCGTCATGGCATCTGATAAGAGCTCTGCCGACTGCAGGAAATTATAAGCGATAACGGGCATATAAACATTCAGCTCGAAATTGCCTTGTGAAGCGGCAAATCCGATGGCGGTTTGATTTCCCATAACCTGGACGCATACCATCGCGAGCGCTTCACACTGGGTAGGATTGACCTTGCCCGGCATAATAGACGATCCGGGTTCGTTTTCCGGTAAAACAATCTCCCCAAGCCCCGCGCGGGGACCGCTGGCCAGCCAGCGAAGATCATTGGCGATCTTGAGAAGATCGGCCGCCAGCGAATGAAGGATTCCATGCACTGCAAGAATTGCATTTTTTCCGCTGAGCGCCTGAAACTTGTTTTTCGCACTATGAAAGGAATAACCGGTTTCCTGCGTCAGATAGGCACAGACTCTTTCTCCGAATTTCGGAGGAGCATTCAAGCCCGTTCCTACAGCCGTTCCTCCAATTGCCAGTTCCTCAAGCTGCGGAGTCAGCATTTTGAGCATCTGCTCCTCATGACGAAGAAGGCTTGCCCAACCGCTGATCTCCTGTCCGAAGGTGATCGGCGTTGCATCCTGCAGATGTGTGCGTCCGATTTTTATAAGATCTTTGTAATTCTCCGCATGCTTTTCAAACGTGTCCGCCAGACTCGCCAGTGCAGGAAGCACCCGCTCTCTGACCGCCCTCACCGCCGCAATATACATGGCCGTCGGAAAGGTATCATTCGAGCTTTGCGAGCAGTTGACATCGTCATTCGGATGAAGCCTTTGTCCCCGCTGACCTGCACGATGCGCAATGACCTCATTGATATTCATATTGGATTGGGTTCCGGACCCTGTTTGCCATACAGAGAGAGGGAATTCCTCCCAAAGCTCTCCCTGTAGAATCTCCCGGCAGACCCGATTGATCGCTTCACATTTTTCCTCGGAAAGCTTGCCGAAATCTCGGTTGGCAAGTGCCGCCGCTTTTTTTAACAGCGCAAATGCCTCAAGAATTTGCCTCGGCATCTTTTCCTGCCCAATTGGAAAGTTTTCCAGACTTCTCTGTGTCTGCGCACCCCAGGAGCGCATTTCCGGCACAAGAACCTCTCCCATCGAATCGTACTCAACTCTTTGCTTCATAATCCCCCCATGATCGATCCAGACGACCTCTTAACCGCGGCAAAATCTGTCTTTGATAATATGCGGATCCTAAATAGGCGCATCCCATGCCGAGACAATAGCCCGCCAAAACATCGCTTGGATAATGGATCCCGACATAAACGCGGCTCAGTGCGATAAGAAGGGCAAGACCTGCCGCAAAAATTCTGACCGTCTCCGGCCCCGATTTCCAGCGCGTATCCGCTTTCCGACTGAAATAAGTACCGTTGCCTAAGGATGTATAAAGCAAAGCGGACGAAAAGGAATGGCCGCTCGGAAACGAATAAGACGCTTCTTTTACCATTTGAAAGAGAGCATCCGGCCTTGCGCGATGAATGATGTGCTTGATGGAGGGATTGAGCAGGGCGGCTCCGAAAAGCGCCATTGCCGCAAACCACAAAGCGGCGACTCCATCCTTGCGCAAAAGCCAGATCCATAACGTGGCTCCTACGCTTAGAGGAAGGAGAAAACGCTGTCCGCCAAGCTGCGTGAAAAATAAAAAAAATCCGGAAAATGTATCATTGCGACGAGCCATCACATCGGTGAGAATGCGGATGTCTACCGACGTGACGGCACCCTGCAAAAAAAGCATCCCGCAAAAGGACACAAGAAAAATTGTGAGAAAAGCCAATCCGATCCGGAGCTCTCCCTGTCCTCGTTTACTCGGCATCCGATTCCTCCTGCAATGACTGTACTGTAAAATATCTTCTGTTGTGCTATTGTATCGGAAAGTGTTCCGAAGAGAAAGTCCCCCTCAAAAATTCCGCATCCGGATCTCCGAAGGCGGAAGGAATGTGCAGACGAAACATCAATCGTTATGGATTGACCGCAAAAATTCGGTCTCCATCCGAAAATCAATGCTCCTCTTGCTTGACTCTTTTTCGGAAAATCACTGCAGGGGATCCGCAAGCGTGCGGATCCGGGCAAATCGGAATCGGTCATATTTTGATGTCCTATGAAGATCTTGCTTACAAGATCCCCTTTTTTATTAAAAAATGAAGCAATAATAAAATCCAGCCTCCGCCTATGGTGATCATAGTGAAAATGCGCATCCCTTTTTCAGGATAATTTTCCGAATCGTAATTGGACAGCATCTCACGTCCCAACAAGCTGAAGCTCATCACAAGCAAGATCACCAGGAACCAGGTTTCATGGACCCTGATTTTCCCGAAGGAGATCAGACACATCAAAATGATTGAAATCAGATAGATTCCATCGAATAATTTTGCCATATCCTGCTCCTAATATCGTCTCACTGATGTTATGGATTGGATTGTGCCCTCTCCACATATGCTTTTCCGCATATATTTTTCACTCTGCTCGGGAGACCTCTCCTGTCACCTCCTCAATCACCGTCACGTTCTCATAGGCCTCCATATCTGTTAACTATAGCTTACTATAGAAAATTCTATCCCTCTGCGTAAATTTGTCAACGGATTGATAAAAAGCTCCGTTCCGAAGCTCTCCCCATCCTCATTTACTCGGCATCCAATCCCTCCTGCAATTGCTTCTCGGTCCATGCTGCCAGCTCTTCTAATGAATGCGCGCGAGACCTTGCACAAATTCTGGCATCCCGTTCGCACAGAAAGCAGCGTCTCGGCTCTGCTCCGATGCTCTCCCGGCTCACCTCGCCTTCCCGCGTGACCACATCCACATCATAGAGGCGACCCGCCGGTATTTTCTCCTCCAAATCCACCATCAGCCGCTTGATCTTATGGGGATCTTTTTCTTCTGCGACAGCTAAATATTCAGGTCCTGTCGATCCGTAATACATCTTCTCCGTCAATAACGGAATCAAAGAAAACATAAGGGTGTTTCGGATGTGATCCACACCCTTCTCAAAAAATCGAACAATCGTCTCATTGTTTTTCACTTCCCCTGGGATATTTAAATGAAAGCGGATACCGCATGTCCCATCCCGTTTCCAAATCATCTGTTTGAGCTGTGCGTCGCTCTCCTCGCGGCGATTCAGCACCTCGGGTAAAGTCGGACGGTCTCCTTGCTGTAAAATCTGCATAGTTTCCTCCTGTTTTGCTATTGTATCGAAAAGCGCCTTGAAGAGAAAGTCTTCCTCATGCAATGCCGATCCCGAGTATAATAGAAAAAGGAGGAAACATGAAAGATCGCGAAATCCTGACTTTTACGGACTGCTTACAAAAAAATATAAGACGAGAGCTTTCCCGGGTTCTGGGCTTCGGGTGCGTCACATGGACTTGCTCCGGCTCTCATACCGATCTGTGCACAGATGATTTTCTCTATTCGGGTGAAATCATTGCCGCCCATATGCAAGAGCTTGATTGGGATAGTCTTCCGGATTTTTCTTCATTGCGAAAAGAGGGGGCTGTCATCGAGAAACGAAGGCTGAATGCACTGCAAAACCGCAATACCTATAAAGGTCTTCTCTTTCTGTCCTTGATTTTGGCACAATCTTATATGAAAAAAATTCAACAGAAGAATCTTTCTGCGTATATTCGGCAGTTTACCCTGCCTATTTTCAAAGATTATGACCAATCCTCCCATTTTCGAAGCGCAAAGCTCCACAGCCTGGGTGTTCGGGATATTCGCCGGATCGCGTGTAGCGGTTTTGCCGAGTTATTTTCCATCAATCAAGCACTCAAAGAGGAAAAAGAAAATGATCTTCTGCGCACCATTCTTTTGATTGCAACAATTGATGATACGACAACCATCCATCGCTCTGATATTGCCACACTCCGTTATGTGCAGCAATGGGCAGCCTCTTTATGGAAACTCCCCCATGACTCTGCCAAATTTCAGGAGGAAGCTTGCCGCCTCAATCAGTTCTATCTTACGAACAACCTGACTTCGGGCGGCGTTGCGGATCTGTTCATTCTCAGCCATATGCTGGATGAACTCTTTTGAAAGCGAGAAATGACTATGGATATTTTAGATTTACAAAACAAAACGGATTCTGCCGCATGGGTCTCCCTTCTCCAAAAATCGGGTCTTCATCCCGAGCATACCGTAGAAGAGGTTTATGGAATTTATGATAGGGGACAGTTGATCGCTACAGGCTCCCTCTTTCATAATATCATCAAGTGTATCGCGATTGAGCCCGCTTTCCAAGGAGGCAATGTTTTTCATGACCTTCTTTCCGGACTGATCACGCGGCTCTATCAAAAGGGCTTCGATACCTTTTTTCTTTATACAAAGCCTCAAGCCGCAAAGAGCTTTCCTTATTTGGGCTTTCAGGAGGTGGAGCGCGTCCCTGAAAAATTGGTTTTCATGGAAAAATCCCGCCATGGACTCGAAAGCTATCTGCAAAGGCTCCAAGAGGAAACCAAAAAAGCTCGAAAATCCGAGCTTTCCTGCGGACGCCTGGGCGCGATCATTATGAATGCAAATCCCTTTACCCTGGGGCATCGTTATCTCATTGAGCAGGCTCTTCAGCACTGCAATACACTTCACCTCTTTGTGGTGCGTGAAGATGCTTCCGAATTTTCTTATCCGGTACGGCGCATGCTTGTAGAGGAAGGTACGCGTGATCTTTCCGGGATCATCCTTCACGATACCGATTCTTACCTGGTTTCTGCAGCCACATTTCCTTCCTATTTTCTAACGGAAAATGAGAATGTGACGCGCATTCATGCCACATTGGACGCCAGAATTTTCAAATATCATGTTGCTCCTGCGCTGAAAATTTCCATGCGCTTCGTAGGAGATGAACCTCTCAGCCCTGCGACAGCGCTCTACAATCAGGCAATGCAGGAGGTGTTTGCTACAGCGCCTCCTCCGAATTTTCCCATGCTGAAGGTCTTCCCTCGTATGGAAAAGGAAGGAAAAGTGATCTCCGCCTCGGCTGTGCGCCAATTGCTTGCAGAGGGCTGTGTAGAAGATGCCCTTGCCTTGGTTCCGGAGTCTACAAGAAAATACTTGATGGAAGAATATCAGAAGAAATCACAATGAATGGGATTGGAGGGGCGTTCCATTTCATTCTCCGGCATCTCCGGAGAGTTCATTTCCCCATTTTAAAAAATCGATAATGCAGGCACATAGGACATCTGATGTTTTCCTGAAACGCATTGAGCTCCGGATCCGTTTCCGGATCCATCGAATCCGAATACTCAATTCTTAAATTTTCAGCCGCAGATTTTCTCTAATGGGCACAAGCTCCACACATGAAGGACAAGCTTCTCTACCGACAAATAAGAGAAAATCCCCTTCATTATCCACTTTCTCTTTTATATCGTTAACACTCAACGAAGGAAATTCTTGACTGCCACAATATTCACTGTTTTCAGCAGGCCATTTTCTTAATAGAGACAAAATAATTAAGAATATAATGACGAATCTCGCAGACCTGCTCCGACTCTACGTTTCATGAGGTCTTCCCTCCTCCATGAGAGCTACAAGCAGAAATCAGGATCTTCCTCGCAAAATCCTTTGATACGGGAACCCGCAAGCCGCCCTGAAGGCATTTTGATCTTCAGCGTTATTTTCTCCGCCCTTGCCGGATCCTTCTCCTACACCTGAGCGGATCAGGAGTCGGATCCGCTTTCCATCATCCGTCCATCTCATCGAATTATGAATGTGAAAGCCCTGATTTCCGGGGAAATCAGGGCTTGGATTACGGTTTTAAAATCTCATTTCTCAAAAATTCATCGATGCAATAAGAGCCTCTCAAAATAAAGATCGTATTGCTTTGTGATAAATCCAAATGTCCTATTTTTTCAATTTGCCGCTTTCGGTAAACAATGGTGTTTCGATGAATATACATGCGATCCGCTGTTTCCTGGACATTGAGCCCGCAATACAAAAGCAAGTGGAGTGTTTGATAAAGCTCCGTTCCGTTTTTCCGGTCATAGCGTTCAAGAATACGAAGCGCAGGATGAACAAATCTCTCCAAGGGCAAATCCGCCGGAAGATTGCTTAAAAGATCAAAATAGGCCACCTCTTCATATTGAATAAAGGGACCCAGGGATCTTTGATGAAGTCCCAGGCGCAACGCACTCCGCGCCTGTAGAAAATATTCCTTGAAATTCTTAATATCTCTATACGGCTTACTGATTCCGAATAACAGATCTTTTTCCTGTATCATCTTCTGAAGCCGACGCCCGGCCTCCTCCTTCGGTTCCTCGAAAAGTTTTTCTGTAATCGAGCCGGAACACAAAAATACACTCATATTTTGATACTCCGTAAAAAGCTCCGCCTCCAGTGTCTGAATCAAAATCGTTGCCGCTTTTTGAGAAAGAGGATTGGGAGGCTGCGAATATCGGGAGGCCATGCAAATCACCCGTTGCATCGTCGGAATTTGAAAATGAAAATCTTCAATTTTTTGCACCGGTTCTTCAATGTCCGCATTTTCGATGAGTTCCTGCAATAAAGATCGCGGCGCTAAATTATGTATGCTGAGTTTGGAATTGAGATGCAAGAGATGTTGACAGACCACCTTGCTCAAAATGGGAAGACTGAAGTAATCCTCATCACGAAATTCATTGTCCGGATTAAACATAAAGCAATAGCCGATTCGCTCACGACCCAGCATAATATTACTGCATAAGTATTTGATCTTCATTTCTTCGCATACTACTGTATAAGCACTTTCTTCTCGTTTTGAAAGGAATGCTTCGTTTCTTCGATCCTCTACATGCTTCATAAATACAGTCGGACAATATCCGGACTGTATGCTCCGCAACCACATAGGATCATTGATATAAAAATAAGAAGAATGTTCAATCACCTTGCCGCAGATATCAATGGCCACAACCGAATTTTTCGTGTGTTCTACCAGGGAATCAAAAATATGACTGAGCTCCTTGCCACTTGCAATATTTTGTAAAAGAGAGTCAAACGAGAATTGCATTTCGTATACAGAATCAAATTCCTTTTTCACTACACGAAAAGCCGCATCCATTTGCCCCGCAGATAGAATCACAAGGTTCAGAAAAGGAAAATCCTCTGAATCGGGCAATCTCTTCCAGTCTTCGACAAGAAGATTTATGGGAACCTCCCTTGATATCTGCTTAAGAAAATCCGCATTCTGCGCGCTTTGCACAAAATATAGTGTATTTTCCCTCCAGTCCGTGTTTTCGGCAAAAACCACATCATAATGATGCAAATCCGCCTTATGGCGAATTTCATATTCTTGTATTTGAATGTCATTCTTCTGCAGAAGAGTGACGAGCTGATCCGGTTGCATAGTCCTCCTTTACTCGGTGATATCGTTAAAAAAGTTGACGAAAGGGGATCGCAAAGTTTTTGATCAAACCGTTTTGCGAAAAACGGCTTCCCCACATCCTAAGGTAAATCTGTTTTTCATTGGCACCATATTATTTTGGAAGATAAGAGCCTGAACATCAAATTTTTTCATAAGGACGTCAATGAAATTAAAGGCACTGCCATCCCCGAGATGCCGGACAAAATAATTCTGAAGCAAAGCCTCTCATATTTTTCTCTGCGCGTCCATGCTCATCTTCGCTTTTTTTCTGCAACATCTGTATCATCAATGGGACGCACCATGTCGGCCTCAAACTCCCCTTGCTTGCGAATTAAGGCATCATATTGCGGATGTGTTAAAATGTAAAACTGCTTTTTATCCAACGCATCAAATACCTGTGGAATCACCTCATCAAGTGATTTGCCGCTATCGAGGACCTTTTTATTCAGCGCCGAATAGATCCTGTATTTTTCACTATGATAGAACGGATCATCATTGATTTGGTAACGCTCAGGGCGGTGTCGGTCCGTGAGATACATTTCCGTCTGTACAAAGCCGGGACAAAATACTGCAATGTCAATATCGTAGCCCTTGCTTTGAATAAACTTATAGGTTGCTTCCGAAAGCGCTACCGCTGCATGCTTGGTACTGAAATAAAGAGGCGATGAGGTCGAGGTGATGATGCCTGCAATTGAGCAAACATTGAGAATCTGGCAGTGTGTCCTCTGCTCTACCATCTGCGGAATAAAACGACGCATCATATAAAAGTGTGAAAAAAAATTGACAGAGGTTACCCATTCCAAATCACGTTCCGGAGCTTCCGTAATCTCACCCAATGCCGATACACCGGCGTTATTGACCAGAATATCACAACGTCCGTAGCGTTCCATGCATGTATCAAAAATTTTCTGACATTCGGAGGATACGCTGACATCTGCCTGAAGGCAGGTGGCTTCTCCTCCATTTTCTTGAATTTCCCGAGCTGTTTTTCCTGCATCATCGCTGTGAATATCCACCACGAGCACTTTGGATCCGCGCTCTGCAAGCCCGATTGCCAAGGCCTTGCCAATGCCGTTGCCGGCTCCCGTGATCACGGCTGCTTGCCCCTTGTAATTGTAAATCATAGGATCTCCTTTGCTCAAAAACCGAAACTCCGCTCCCGTTCGCAAATCTGTCTGTCCGTCATCCTCTTGAAGCAAAAAGGGGCTGAAATACTCAGCCCCTGTCGATCAATTAAAATACATAGCACTGATCATTGGCTTCTTTCATTGCCTTTGCGATATTGCCCGGCCTGTTGGCATCCCCCACGAGAATCACATGATCGCTTGCCGCCTTGAAACGCGCAATGCAATCCTGATCGGGGCGGACGCCGCTTGCTACAACTAAGATATCGGCCTCCAGCGCTTCATCACGCTCTGTGACAACATGACGCACAATGATTTTCTGATCCTGCACCTCAACCACTTTGTGCTGGGTGATGACCTCGATACCTTTTTCTGCAAAACGCTTCATCATAAGCCCCAGCACAGCGGAATACATTTCCTGACCGACCTGATTGAGCATCTCGACAACACGCACCTGATTTCCCCGGTCTGCAAGGAATTCAGCTGTCTCTAATCCCGTCTCGCCGCCGCCGAGAACGACAATCTTTTTCCCGCTGAGCTGAATTTTCCCACTTAAAATTTCATGAAAGAAATGTACATTTTCTTTATCGAATCCCTGAATCGGCGGTGCAAAGGGCTTCCCGCCCGTTGCCACTACGATGCCATAATAATCCTCCCCCTTGAGCATTTCCACATCGGCAGTGGTGCCAAGGCGCACTTCAATATCCAAATCCTTTACCTCTCGAATCAGGGTCTGACAAAACTCCGTCATCATTGTTTTGAATGGCGGCTTATCCCCAATATTGAGCGTTCCTCCCAATACTTTCTGCTTTTCAAAGATCACCGGCTTATATTTTCTTTTCGCTAATACGATTGACGCTTGCATTCCGGCAGGTCCGCCACCGATGACTGCCACCTTTTTTCCCTCACCGTTCTTTTTCAGAGTATCCTCATTGAACATAAACTCTCTGCCAAGAACCGGATTCACAGTACAAGCAACTTGCCTGCCTTGATTTACTGTTTTAAAGCAATAAAGACAACCGATGCATTTGCGAATGGATTCCGTGTCATGCGCCTTTGCTTTATTGGCAAACTGGGGATCGGTGAGCTGACAACGCGCAATCCCAACAAAATCCGACACGCCTTCTTCGAGGAGCTGCTCTGCTGTCTCCGGATGTTTGATGTTATTGACTGCTATGACTGGAATTTTGACATTTGCCTTGATCGTCTTCGCCAGATCCTTCTTCCAGCCCTCCGGAATCGCAGACGGTTCGATGATGCTCCATCCGGACTCATACATTCCACAGCTGACGTTCAGAGCTGCTACACCGATGCTCTCCAGATATTTCGCAAGCTGAACCTGATCCTCCAGTTCCAGCCCCCCGTCCAGAAAATCTTTTCCATTGATGCGAACGGATATGGGAAAATCTTCACCGAGCGTATCGCGAATTCCTAAGATAATTTCCGTCAGGAAGCGCACACGATTGCTGAAATCTCCGCCATATTGATCGGTACGCTGATTCGTATAAGGACTCAAAAATTGACTGATCAAATATCCGTGAGCTGCATGAAGCTCAACACCGTCAAATCCGGCAGTTTTTACTATGTATGCACCATTTACAAACTTTCGCACCAGATTCTTGATCTCTTCTACCGTCAGCTCCTTCGGCATTTCCCGAATAACGCCGCACGGGATCGGCGATGGCGCAAGAATGGGATGTCCGTTCAATAGACGGCTCGGAGTCTGTCTGCCCGGATGATGCAATTGTGCAAAAATCTTGGTATCGTATTGATGCACCGCATCGGCAAGATATGAAAGGCGCTGAATTTGGCTTTCCTTTGTCGCACTCAGCTGGCAGCTCATACCCACACCGGACTCATCATCAATGCGAACAATTTCCGTAATGATCAGGCCGCAGCCTCCCTTTGCTCTTTCCTGATAAAAACGGATTATCCCGTCAGATGCCTCCCCCGTTGAGGATGCATATCCCGTACCCATAGCGGGCATCACGATGCGATTCTTAATCGTAACTTTACCGATTTTCCCCTCTTCAAATAATTTTTGTACCATCACAGCCTCCTTCATTTCTACAGGCAAAACAAAATAATCGGATTTCCCATAATTGGAAATCGTTTCCTCCACTTTGTTTATATCCTAACAAATTCTGTTATGCTTCGGCTATAGTAATTTCGACAAAAATAGAGCGGGGATTTGTGTATGATGCACAAAAAAGCCCCTGAGAACGAATCTCTCAGGGGCTTTTTGCTTCCAATGATTATCTCCGTCTCGCAACGCCCGTCTCGATCGCGCACTGTGCCACGCTCTTCGCCACCACATCGGGAACGCGCGGATCAAAGGGCGAAGGGATCACGTACTCATCCTTGAGCTCCTCTTCGGAAATGAGCTCTGCCAGCGCTTTCGCTGCGGCAAATTTCATCTCTTCATTGATTTCGGTTGCATGTACGGAAAGTGCTCCCTTGAAAAGTCCGGGGAACGCCAACACGTTATTGACCTGATTCGGATAGTCGCTTCGACCGGTTCCGACGACACGAGCGCCCGCCTTGCGCGCCAAATCATAGTCAATCTCCGGATCCGGGTTTGCCATCGCGAAAACAATGGGATCTCGTTTCATGGAACGAACCATATCCTCTGAAATCTTATTCGGTACGCTGACACCGACAAAGAGATCCGCCTTTGCCATAGCTTCTTCGAGGCTCAGATCCTCGTGATTTTTATTTGTGATTTTCGCAAGCTCCTTATAGAGCGGATTCGTGTATTCCTCTGCATGCGCAAGGTTTAATACACCCTTGCTGTTGAATCCGTAGACGTTTCCGATTCCCAGATTCCGAAGCATCCGAATGATGGAAGACCCTGCCGCACCGACGCCGGATACCACGACAGTGCAGTCCTCCGCATTTTTCTTTACCAGCTTGAGTGCATTGATTACCGCCGCCGTTACCACAATGGCCGTCCCATGCTGATCGTCATGAAAGACGGGAATATTGCATTCTTTTTTCAAGGTTGTTTCAATTTCAATGCACTCCGGGGCCTTGATATCTTCCAGATTGATCCCCCCGAAGGTTGGAGAAATCTGCTTTACAATCTCAATGACCTCTTTCGGATCGGTTGTGCGCAAAACAATGGGGACTGCATTGATCCCGCCAAAGCGCTTAAACAATGCACACTTGCCTTCCATAACCGGAAGAGCCGCTTCCGCACCGATATTTCCAAGTCCTAAAACCGCGGTCCCGTTGGAGACGACCGCCACCGTATTTTCTTTCCATGTATAGTCATATGCCTTTTCTGCATCCTTTGCAATCTCGCGACAAGGCTGTGCGACTCCCGGTGAGTAGAGAAGCGACAGGTCCTCCCGGTTTTCCAGCGGTGCCTTCAGCTCTGTGGACATTTTTCCTTTTAATTTTTCATGAAGCGCTAAAGAACGTTCAAATACGTCTGCCATGGATTCTCCTTTTCTGTATTCCCATGTGTCCACCTTTCCGGGATATTTGTTCCTTCATCAAAAAATACGTCTATCCAATGCCTACCGCGTGGAAACCCACACCCAACACCGCTGCGATGACTACAAGCTGGATGACATCCAGCTTTCGAGAGCCATAACCGATCAATCCTACAGCCAAGCCGATCACACCAAGAAGACTCCATTGCAAAGAAGATCCCTCGGCAAAAAGTGAGGACTGCATCATTTGAATCGTAGCAATGGCCACCAGTCCGACGATGGCCGGCTTCAATCCTTTTAAGATTTTCTCCAAAGGTTTGAGCTCGCCGGACCGGGAAAAAAGAAGATATCCCAGAGCCATCATTAATATCAGCTGCGGCAGCACGTTGCCAAGTGTGGCGACAACGGCACCCGGAAGCCCGGCAACCTTTGTGCCGATGAATGTCGCGGAATTGATCGCAATGGGACCCGGAGTCATCTGAGAGAGCGAAACCAAATCCGTCAGCTCCGATACCGTGAGCCATCCGTTTTCTTCGACCACATACTGCGTAATCAGCGGAAGCACGGCATACCCTCCGCCAAAAGCGAAGGCTCCGATTTTCAAGAAAGTAAAAAAAAGTCTCAATAAAATGCTCACAGAACCCTCGATTCCTCTACAAGGCTGAAGAGCGCAAGACCGGTCAGTCCGGAGACGACAATAATAATCACAGCGTTCCAGTGAAGAAAATAATTGGCGGAAAAAGCGCCTACCATAAGAAGAAGACCGAAAATCCTATGCTTTTTGAGTGCAACTCGTGCCATATCCAGAGTGGTGATCACCAAAATCCCGCTGATCACCCCGCCCATTACACGAAAGGCGGCACTCACCCAAGGATTGGAACGAAGGGATCGATAGACGTAGAACAGCACGGTAATGATGATGAGACACGGCAGTACGGAAGCGCAGAGGGCTGTGATCGCTCCTATCGGACCTAAAACACGGTATCCCGTCAAAAGAGACGTGTTGATCGCCATGGGGCCCGGCCCCGACTGCGCAAGAGCTGTCAGATTGAGCATCTCTTCCTCATCCAAAAGTCTCTTTTTTTTGACAAACTCATCACGAATGACAGGAACGATGGTATATCCTCCGCCAAAGGTGAAGGTATTGATCTTAAAAAGCGTCAAAAACAGCTCCGGTAATGTGATCGTTCCCTTTTCTGTCGATGCTTCTTTCATTTTTGCCCCCTATTCAACAGAAAAGTCTTCCTCATGATAGGGACAGGAACCGTCCAGCTCGCCGATCAGATGCACCCGATCCGCGTGGCGTCCGCCCTCAAAGCGCGCCTCCAGCCATGTCCGGACGATTTCCCTTGCCATCTCCTCGCCGATCATACGCGCTCCCATGGCAAGCATATTCGCATTATTATGACGAACCGAAAGTGCCGCTGATACCGGCTCCGAGCAGAGTGCACAACGCACACCCGGCACCTTGTTTGCGGAAATGGAAATCCCGATTCCGGTTCCGCAAATCACAATTCCCTTTTCATATTCTCCGGAAGCAACCGCTTGTCCCACAATGCGACCGTATTTGGGATAATCCGTGCGAGCGGCGCTGTGCGGTCCGAAATTCTTGACGTCATGCCCCTGATCCTTGAGAAAGGCAACAATGCTCTCCTTAAGTGCATAACCCGCGTGATCACTTCCAATTGCAATTTTCATTGATTCCCCTTTCGTTTGAGCCAGAGCAATCCATCCCCGATCTCGGGATAATAGGAATACTCAAAGCGGTCATCCTGTTCCATTTGCTCACGAAAGCGTCGTATCCGACGCAAAAGATCCTTTGTATGACGGTTTGCGGTTCGTTCCGGATGCGCAACCATGCCATGAAATTCCATATTATCGAAAAGAAAATATCCTCCCTCCTGAAGATACGGCAAAAAATGTTCCATATGTGCGCCATATTGTCCCTTGGCGGCATCCACAAAAATCAGATCATAGCGTTTGTCCTGCGGCGGAAAGAAATCGATCGCATCATACAGATATACATGGACTCGATCGAACAATGCA
Source organism: Peptoniphilaceae bacterium (assembly GCA_022779285.1). Classification (GTDB taxonomy): domain Bacteria; phylum Bacillota; class Clostridia; order Tissierellales; family Peptoniphilaceae; genus JALFST01. Next base: position 130,512 of record JALFST010000002.1, on the reverse strand, counting down.
TGCTCTCTTACATTTTCCAGAGCCTGCTGTGCCATTTCCATGTTTTTTTCTACGGTATCCACCGAAATTTCCTGAGAGAGCTCCGCCATGGCGATTGCCGAATCTCCGACGGCTGTACCCACCTCAAGAATCCTTCGGATCGGCCCTTTTTTCGTTTTCTCCTTTCGAATTTTTTCCAATAAAAAAGCCAGCCCATCCGGGTGCATTCTCGGAATATGACTCATGCTCTGCGAGCCTTTCGCTTACGCGCAAGCTCCAGCGTCTGAAGAATTTCCTGCAATCCGTTCCGAAAAACAAATCCGCGTGAGGCTTCCGTATATTTTCCCGGATTTCTCATAACCTGATCGATCAGCTCCATAAGCTGTGTTTCGGTCATGGTCTGATCGTTCCAGACCTCTGCATACCCCGCCTTTCGAAACTGCTCCGCATTGATCACCTGATCGCCTCGACTTCCTACGATATAGGGAGCCAGAATCATCGGCTTTCGGTAATATAAAAATTCAAAAATTGCATTCGATCCGGCACGCGATAAAATCAAATCGGACATGGCCAAAGTATCCGCCATCCCCGCTTTGATGTAATCAAGCTGGATATAGCCGGGACGGACAAGTGAGGAATCTCCCTTTCCCGCGCCCACTCCATGCACAATATCAAAGCGTTCTAAAAGAGCATCCAGGTTGTTCCACACTGCACGGTTGAGAGAGGCCGCTCCAAGCGATCCTCCCAAAATCAATAAGATCGGCTTCTTCCCATCCAAGCCGTAACGAATCAGCCCCTCCTCACGTGATCCGTTGCGGATGCTGTCTCGCAGAATGGGACCCAGATAATGCGCTTTTTTGGCGGGAACATAATTTACCGTTTTTTCAAATGTAAGCATAATTTCCCGGATAAAGGGAAAGGACATGCGGTTGGCAAGGCCGGGAGTGACATCCGATTCATGCGCGATCACGGGAATGCCAAGCTGCCATCCGGCGATCACCACAGGAACCGAAACAAAACCTCCCTTTGAAAAAATCACATCGGGGCGAAGATCCTTGAGTAACCTCCTCGCCTGACCGATTCCCTTCAAAAAACGCCCGGAATCCTTTATGTTTTCCCGAATACTGGAGAAATTCATCACTCGCCGTAATTTTCCGGTGGAAATTGCATAAAACGGAACCTCGGGAAAATCCGCAATCAGATCATTTTCGATTCCCTTTTCGGATCCAATGTAGGATATTTCCCAGCCGTCTGCCTGCAAAACAGGAATCAGGGCTAAATTGACGGCGACGTGTCCTGCCGAACCGCCGCCTGTCAATACAATCTTTTTTGTCATTTCGCCTCCCGAGCCGGCGCTTCAATCTTTTCCGCTCCGAAATAGGGAACCAGAGCCTTCGGGATCGTGATGCTGCCGTCCTCGTTTTGATAGTTTTCCACGATTGCCGCCCATGTCCTGCCCACCGCAAGTCCTGATCCGTTCAAGGTATGCACAAATTGAACACGCCCCTCCGCATCGCGATAGCGGATATTGGCGCGTCGTGCCTGATAATCCTCGAAATTGGAGCAGGAGGAAATTTCCACATAGCGATGATAGCTCGGCATCCAGACCTCGATATCGTTGGTCATGGCTGAAGAAAATCCCAGATCTCCCGTGCTCAATTTGACAACTCGATACGGAATCTCCAGCTGCTTCAAAACATCCTCGGCATCTGCGGTAAGCGCATCGAGTTCCTCATAGGAAGTCTTCGGATCCACAAATTTCACAAGCTCCACCTTGTCAAATTGATGCTGACGGATAATGCCGCGCGTGTCTCTGCCGGCGGAGCCCGACTCTCTGCGGAAGCAGGGTGTATATGCCGTCAGATGAATCGGAAGATCCTCCGCAGATAGAATATCGTCACGATAGAGATTCGTAACAGGAACCTCTGCCGTCGGAATCAGGAAGAGATCCTCCTTTTCCACATGGTACATGTCCTCCTCAAATTTAGGGAGCTGACCGGTTCCCGTCATGGATTGCCGATTCACCAATACAGGAGGCTCAATCTCGGTATATCCGTGCTTTGTGGTGTGCAGATCCAGCATAAAGGAATAAATCGCGCGCTCCAGGCGGGCTCCCGCGCCCGTCATCACGGTAAATCGTGATCCGGAAAGCTTCGCTCCGCGCTCAAAATCCAGAAGGTGCAGATCTGTTCCCAGATCCCAGTGCGCCTTCGGCTCAAAACCGAATTCACGGGGAGTTCCGACGCGGCGCATCTCCTGATTGTCCGTATCATCCTTGCCCACCGGAATGCCGGGATGGGGAACATTCGGAATGGATAACAGCGCCATGCGCAGCTGCTCCTCTAAATCGCGAAGCTGCTCGTCAAAGGAAGCAATCTCTTCGCCAAGACGTCGCATTTCCTCAATCGTGGCGGAAACATCCTCTCCGTTTTTCTTGCGAATCGGAATTTCCTTGGAAACGCGATTGCGCTCCGCTTTTTTGCCTTCCACCTCATTTACCAAAACACGACGTTTTTCATCCAGCGCAAGCACCGGTTCCACGGGAAAGCTGCCCGAGCGATGTGATAAACCCTTTTCCACCTCGGCACGGTGCTCTCGAATTCGCTTGATATCTAACATGTCGACCTCCCTATTGCTCCATTTGCAGTATCATCAAAACGTATCTGATTTTGTATTATAGCACGGTGAAGCTTTGAATACAGGCGTTTTCTGCCACATCCTTAACAATGATCCGATTCCAAGCCCGCTTCTATCGCTTTTGGAGGAATCCCCGCCGGAACCACGATCACCTCGCCGTTCACATAGGGGTTGTTCTGCAATCCCTTCTTCATAAGCTGCAGGCAGATCACGGCATCCGCCTCGACAAAACAGCCCCAGGCTCTTCCGGTCGTAGCATCGATCCCGGAGGGCAGATCCACGGAAATCGTATATGTTCTCGATCGGTTGATCTGCTCAATCACAATGGCTGCGGTACCGCGGATCTCCCGATTCAGTCCCGTGCCGAAAAGGCAATCGATCAAGGTGTTCACTTCATCCAGCTGATGAATCATGTCATCGAGATCGCCCAAAGTCTCGATGCGTTTGATCTGCACCTGAAGAAGCTGCAGTGCCTCATAGTTTTGCCTCCAGGCCTCGCCGGCCTTTTCCGGATTTCCCACGATGAATACGCGAACATGCTTGGCGCGCGCAACCAGGCCTCTGGCAACGGCTAAACCGTCCGCGCCGTTGTTTCCCGTGCCGCAAAAAACGGCAAAGGTATGCCGTCTTGAAAGATCGATGCAGTCAATCGTTCGAATTGCCGCATTTTCTACAAGAACAATTTCCGGAATGCCGTAGCGCTCAATCGCAAAGTGATCGATGAGCCGCATCTGTTCGCCTGTCACCGCTTGCATATTTCCTCCTAAAATCTGCGGCGTAAATCGCTGCCGTAAAGCTCGAACAGCTCATACTCGCCTGCAATACGGGATTCGATTCGCTCGTCATAGTGCTCCCCAATTTCCTCAAGGTTGATATTAGAGGAAATGACGGTCGGTTTCTTACGCAGGATTCTTTCATTGATCAGCGAAAACAATTCGCTTCGGGTTTTTTCATTCGGAAACTCCGTGCCGAAATCATCGATGATCAGCAGGTCGCAGGAAAAAATAAACTCCCTGCGCTCCGTCACGCTGCGTCGATCCGCTTCAAACATAAAGGAGTAAGAGACCAGAAAATCGACGATTTCGGATGCCATCTGATAGTACACGGCAAAGCCGCGATCCAAAACCTCCTTGGCAATGCAATTGACGAGAAAGGTTTTGCCCGTTCCCGTGGGCCCGTAAAGATAGAGATTGGGCGAGTTTGTGCTGAAGGTCTCGGCATACTCAAAGAGGGTCTTTTTCATAGCCGCCATATGCTCATAGGGGCTTACTGCCTCACCCGGCTGACGATCCTTGCGAAAGAGAGAAAGGTCAAAGGTCTGAAAGTTCTGCTCCTCAAGCAGCCGACTCACCGAGCTCAATTCATATTTTTGCTCCAGAAGGAGCTTGTTGCGGCAATGACAGGACTTTCCCTCCACAAAGCCCGTATCCTTGCAGTCGGGGCATTGATATTTCGGCTCAAAATCCGACGGAGACAGTCCCGCCCGGCGGAGCTCCTCATCGAGATCTCTGCGCGCCGCATCAATTTCTGCATGCAAATCCGCAATCTCCTTCTCGCTGCCGCGAAGCGCCACCTGCATCAAACTGCGTCCTTGTTCCATGAGGGCTTTGCGAGCTCGGGCAATTTCCGGATACATTTTCTCCAGCTGCTGTACCCTTTGATCGCGCAGACGTTCCGCGCGCTGCCTTCTTCCCGCTAAAATTTCATTGGCTGACGGCCTCATAGATCACCTCGCAAGCTTTTTTTCATAGATTGCTCCAGCTTCTTTTTCACCCATTCTTCACGCTCTTTTTTGGACATGCGCGTATCGTTTTTTACATTTTTCGGCTGTTTTTTCGCAGTTCGTCTCGTACCGGATTGCACGCGCTTTCTGCTTTTCTGTTCGATCAATTCATCCAGGGTCTTCTCCGTCGTAACGCCATAAAGCCGAATCCAGTTTTCGACAATAGCCGCAATATAGTTGACGGAACGGGAGCCTGCCTCGCTTTGCTCAATCGCTCTCCGATATGCATGGAGGAAAAAGCTCGGCTCGATCGGGTATCGATCCAGGATATCCAAGATCAGCCGAATTTCATTTTCCTTAAGCGTAACACGATAGGATAAACCCTCGGAAAGCAGATCATCCAGCCTGTGAAACATTTCTGCCCGCGCTCTTGACTTTGCCGCATCCTCCGAATCCGTCTTCGAAGGCTCCGTATGCCGAGTCCTCTCCCGAATGTCTTCTGTCGATATGGTAGCCTGCGCAGTATTCACGGATGAAGCGGACGTTTCCGGTGCGTGCCGCAGATTCTCCGGCGCCTGTCTCTTATTGTAAAGGCCTCCCCATAGCATCAGCATGGATCGGAATCGTACGATCAGTCCCTCTTCTTCCTCAAGGATCTGCAGAAGTCCTTCGTTTTCCCAATATTGCAATGCTTCCGCTACAATCTCTTCATCCATATCCAGATGCCGTGCAAGACTCTCCGGATCCAAATCGGTCGAATCTCCTCCGCACGCCGTCTTCCATCCGTAAAGATAGACTTTAATGGCATCTCCGCTTGCCTGTGCAAGATAGGTGTCCAAAAAAAGATTCTCAATCGGCGTATTTCGAAAATCAACAACGGATAAATCCATTTTTGCTTTCATATCCACCTCCTCCGCCGTCAGGCAGTGGGATCCGTTTCATAGCTCAAATCGCCGAACTTGGTGAGCTCCTTCTTGAAGAACAGCTTGACCGTGCCCGTAGGTCCATTGCGGTGCTTGGCGATAATCACCTCCGTCTGATTGGCATTTTCCGAATCCGGATTATAGTAATCCTCACGATAGAGCAGCATAACAACATCGGCATCCTGCTCGATCGCGCCCGACTCTCGCATATCACTCATCAACGGCCTTGCTCCCTCACGGCTTTCCGTCTTTCGGGAAAGCTGAGAAAGTGCAAGCACCGGACAATCCAATTCCTTGGCAAGCCCCTTCAGGCCGCGGGAAATCTGTGTGATTTCCTGCTGGCGATTTTCATTTCGGCCACCCGCATCGGCGTTCATCAGCTGCAAATAGTCGATGACCACAAGATCAAGCCCCTTTTCCAGCTTCATGCGACGGCATTTTGCCCGAAGCTCGGAAACGGTAATCGCCGAAGTGTCATCGATATAAAGCGGCAAATTCTTCAAGGTCGATACTCCCCGGAAAAGGGCCTCCCAATCCTCTGTGGTCTGGAAATCACCCGCAATGATCCTCTGCAGATTCACGCCGGAGGCCATGGAAAGCAGACGCTGCGAGAGCTGCAATTTACTCATCTCCAAGGAAAAAATCGCTACACGATAGGGATGATTTCCCTCCGCGTCCGTAAAACGTGCCGCATTATAGGCCATATTGACTCCTAAAGCGGTCTTACCCATGGACGGCCTGGCTGCCAGTAAAACAAGATCGGAGCGCTGCAGGCCCGCCAGCTGGGAATCCAAATCGCGGAAACCCGTAGGAATGCCTGTCAGCTCTCCTTGATGCATGGAAAGCTCGGAAATATGATTGACCGTCTGCTCAATCGTCTCCGCCAAAAGGGTGAGTCCGGCACCCGTCCGATTGCGATTGATGGCAAGAATTTGCTCTTCGGCCCGCTCGAGGAGCGCTTCGGGATCATCCGCGCCCTCCGTGGAGGTGCGCATGATTTCATCGCCATAACGGATCAACGCTCTGCGCAGCGAATGCCCTGCGACAATCTCCACATAGGAATTGATATTGGCAATATAAAATTGCTCATCTGTGATCGAAAAGAGAAACTCCGGACCGCCCATCTCCTCAAAAATCCCCTTTTGACGAAGATTGGCCTCGACTGTCGTAAAATCGATCGGTTCATGCGCCGCAGATAATTCCAGCATTGCCTGAAACAGGGACTGATGCTTTTGCGAATAAAAATCCTCTACATGAAGCTTTTCAGCAACAATATTCAGAGTCGAATTTTTAAGAAAAATACATCCAAGAACGGACCGTTCCGCGGAAAGGCTCGCCGGCGGATTTGCTACCCGCTCTGCCATAGCTATCCCTCAATCACTTTGACAGTGAGCCTTGCCAGCATTCCCGCATATACGCGAACATCCACCGCATGCTCACCCGTTGTGCGGATGGAATCCTTGAGCTCGATTTTTTTCTTATCGAGCGCAAGCCCTGTTTGGGCTTCCACCGCCGCCGCAATGTCCTGCGCCGTAATGGAACCGAAGAGCTTGCCTGCGCCGCCGCCCTTTGCGGTGATGGTGATTTCCGCCTTTTCCAATTTTGCGGCAAGCTCCTCCGCCTGTGCTCTACGCTCCGCTTCCTCCGCAGCCAGCCGCTTTTGCTCTTCCTTCCAGCGCTTCTGCACCGCGGGAGTTGCCTCGATTGCCAATTCGTTTTTTGCAAGAAAGTTATTGAAATATCCCGGCTTGGCGTTGACCAATTCACCGGCTTTTCCGATTCCTTTTACATCCTTAAGCAGAATGACCTTCATCGCTTTCCTCCTTAAAATAATTGCGGATCGCTTCCTCCAGCTTTTCCGATGCCTCATCCATAGACATTTCAAGCTGAGTAGCCGCAGCTGTCAAATGACCTCCGCCGCCCAGTTTTTCCATAATCAGCTGTACGGAAATCTCACCTAAGCTGCGAGCTGAGATGTGAATTTTTCCATGGGATCTCGTAAGCACAAAAGAAGCCTCCACACCTCGAATTCCCAGAAGATCGTCGGCCGCCTGCGAGGCGATCAACGTAGAACCGTCGATATCGTGCTCAAATCGGCCGATCATTGTGTTGTGATCAAAGGTATGCGCCGAGGTGATGATTTCCGCCCGATATCGCATCAGCTCCAAATCGTCCTTAAAGAGCTGCCGGATCACAACGGAATCCGCGCCCATGCGTTTCAAATATGCAGCCGCCTCAAAGGTTCGCGTTCCCGTCTGATAGAAGAAATTTTTCGTATCCACGGTGATGCCCGCTAAAAGACCCTCTGCAACAACCTGCGGAAGAATCACATCATCTCCGAGATATTCGATCATTTCCGTCACAAGCTCCGATGCCGAGGAAGCGGACGGCTCGATATACGCCACCTCCGCCTGCTTGATATAATCTCTCCCCCGACGATGATGATCGATAATCAAAATTCGATTCCCGAAGTCTAAAAGATCCGGCGCCGCTGTGGAATCATGGCGATGGTTATCCAAAACGATGATCAGCGTACCCGCATCCCGTTGACGTTCCGCCTCCTTCGGACTGAGAATTCTCTGCTTCGCATCCGGCAGCTTTTCGATCACCTTCCGGTATAGATTTTCAATAGAAGGCGAGATTTCCTCCAATACGATATAAGATCTTGCATGGAGCATATCGCAAAATGACAGCATTCCGAGACAGGATCCGAAGGAATCCATATCTCCGTTTTGATGACCCATGATCAGAACCTTGGATGCCGTCTGAATGAAATTGGAAATGGTATGTGACATCACACGCGCCTTGACTCGGGAGAAGCGCTGTGTCGCCTGAGATTTTCCTCCGAAATATTCCAGCTCCTCTCCGGATTTTAAGACTACCTGATCGCCGCCGCGTGCCATGGCGACATCAAGAGCCTGCAAGGAGTCGTTGTAGAGATCATTCGGCGTTTCCTGTCCATAGGCGACCCCCATGGATGCCGTCGGCGTGATATCCAGTTCCTCGCCTGCAAGACGAATTTCTTCAAAAAGACGGAATTTCTCTTTTTTCGCTCTCTCAAGTCCCTCCTGCGCCATGATCATCAGATAGCGATCCGACTCAAATTTTACGAGAAGAGCCGCATAATCCTGCGCATAACGATTGACAATGCGGTCGATCTGAGCAAAAAGGATCGGACGATCCTGCTCCGCAATTTTGACGCGGACATCATCATAGTTGTCCAATAGGATCACCGCCGCCACCATGCGCTCCGCCTGCGCCTGAACACGAACCGTTTCATCATCGGTATTATCGATGCCGTAGATCAGGATCAGCCGTTCTCCGGGCTTGGAGTCCGTCACATTGTGATAAAAAAGAAAGATTCTGTCCTCCACCGTAATCGAAAACGGCTCGCTGCCGTTCTGCAGCAATGACTCCAGAGGCATATCCGGAAACACTTCCTGATAGCTGTGTCCTAAATAGGAGCTTTCGATATGAAAGAGGTTTTTCAGATTGGAGTTATACCAAAGAAATTCTCCTCTTTCATTGAGAACCGCCATAGAAAACGGCATCCCGAAGACCGCATTTTTTGTAACCTCATTAAATTGCAAATCCAGGTGCTCGATTGCATTCTTTGTCTGTTCGGCCGCTTTTTTTTCACGATAATATCCATTCACCGCAAAAAACACGGTGGCAACGATTCCGAAAACCCCGGCCCAGCTGTTCCAGAAAAATAATCCGACGGTCATCACCGCAGCTATGAGAGGCGGCAAGAAAACCTCGCCCCAGGGAATGGTGGAAAATGATTGATCGTTCGAATTGGAATCACTTTTCATTCGAATCACCTCCAAATCCTGTCTTTGCTTTTTCTCTGCGTCCGCTATCAATAATACCCATTATGAGGAGAACGATCATCCCCGGCATCACCAGCACCGTCAAAAGCGCCGCCTCAAGCACGATGCGGCCGACAAAGGGCGCTTTCTTTCTGATCAGAGCTCGATCCATCGCGCCCAATCCATTGAGCACAAAGAGCGAAATTGCAATGACGATGATATTGGCGGATAAAATGCGAAAGCCGCCTGAATCAACGGGCAAAAAGTATGCAATGAGGAGCACAAGCAATAAAAATACGGAAAAGGCTCGGGGCATACGCAGCTGATTGAGCGCAAACGGTGAAATCTCGGGATCGGTTCTGTGCAAAATCCAATGAGAAAAAATAGAGGATCCCAGAACAGTAATTAAAGACAAAGAAAAAGTAATGCCGGGGATCACTTGAAGAAGCGCATTCAGATATGTCTGAATGTTCATCTTCATCTCCTCGCCCGCCGGCATTCCCGTTTGTTCCCGGAGAAGCTCCGCCGCCTCTTCCGCAACGCGGTGCATCGTCTTTCCCATCTCCGCGAATACATGAACGTCGTAGAGTTTTTGCAGCAGCAAATAGGAAACGAAAACGGCGCTTGTCATCAACAGTGCCGGCAATACAATCTCATGAAACAGGGGGCGCCGATTTCTCATCAAAATGCTTAAAGATACAACGCCTGCCAGAAGCTGAGGGGTCTGTAAAAGCGCAAATTCGCCGCCCAGCAAAAATACTGCTCCGCCGACGGTCAATCCCAATCCTATCACGGCCGGCAAAGCTCCCAGCGACACCCAGAGAGTCGTCAACGGAACCAAGCACAACAGAGACACCAAAGGGATCTGCTGCGCTGTCAGCCAGAATAAAAATAAAGTAAGACCGCTTGCGAACAGTACGCTGAGCGGCGATTCGATTTTTTTCATAAATTTATCCATAGTCTCTCCTTATTGTAATATTGTATCACAATAAGGAAAGGTCGTATGGAATGCTATTCGGCAAAATGCGAAAGGAAATAGAGAATCATCGTGCGGAATTTTTCAGCGGCACGGTTTCCTTCCTCGATCACTTCCTCTTCCGAAAGCTTTCCTCCAAGGCCTGCCGCCTTATTTGTGGCAAGAGAAACTGCGGCCAGGGGAACCCCCATGTGGTGTACGGCAATGGCCTCAATCACGGTAGACATGCCGACCATATCGGCTCCCAGCACCTGTGCCATACGAATTTCCGCCGGAGTCTCATATTGCGGACCGGTGAATTGCATATACACTCCCTCGTGCACCACGCAACCCGCTTTTGCGGCAGCTTCCGCCATCCATCGGCGCAGCCCGGGATCATAAGCTTCCGTCATGTCCGGAAAGCGTGTTCCAAGCTCCGACGGATTCGGTCCGGTTAAAGGAGATGGCACCATCGCGGAAATATGATCCTTCAGCAGACAAAAGTCGCCCACTTGATAATCCGGATTACAAGCCCCTGCGGCATTGGTCAGTACGATGGCCTGCACTCCCAAAAGTCCCATCAGTCTTGCGGGTAAAACGCAATCGGATACGGGATATCCCTCATATAAATGAATCCTTCCCTGCATCAAAATGACCGGCACGCCCGAAAGACGCCCGGCGACAAATCGTCCGACATGGCCCGGTGCCGTCGATGTCGGAAAGCCGTCAATGGTTGCATACGGAATGAAGGCCGGATCCTCCACCTGATCCGCTAATGCGCCAAGGCCGGAACCGAGAACGATTCCGACCCGAGGCGTTTCCTTCAATCGGCGTGCAACCTGCTCCTTACAGTGGAGCAGCTTTTCATATGCGTTCATTTGCACTCCTATTTTTTCTTCAGCTCATCTTCAATCAGCGACTCCAAAAGAGAGCCGCTTTCCTGTGCGGTCTCCTCTATGGATTGAGGGGCCTTCGCCTTTTCCGTCACAGCTTCCTCTGTTTTCTGTACAGAAGAGGCCTGCTCCGGCGTTTTCGCATTCAGCGGCTCTTTTTTCAAAGTCTTCCCGGGCATGCCGGAACGCTCCATGCCCTCAGCAGCCAGCCTTCTTGCCTCCACAACGCGCTCGTAGGCTGCCTGATACTCGCTTTTTTCACGATCATTCATAAAAACATAGTGACCGGGAACAAGCTCGCGAAGCTTCGGCTTTTCACCGGAAAAATCGCGCTTCGATTCATCGTACACAATTAAATCCTTATGCTTCTCGATCAGGGGATCGGGAATGGGCACGGATTGCAGCAGGGAGCGTGTATAAGGATGCATCGGATGTGCAAACAGCTCCTCCGTCGGTGCAATCTCCACGATACGGCCGTTGTGAATGACCGCAATGCGATCTGAAAAATAGCGAACCACGGACAGATCATGCGCGATAAAGAGATATGTGATATTGTCCGTCTCACGAAACTTGTTCATCAGGTTGAGCACCTGCGCGCGAATGGAAACGTCCAGAGCGGAAATCGGCTCATCCGCGATGATAAAATCCGGCTTCATTACCATAGAACGGGCAATTCCGATGCGCTGTCTCTGACCGCCTGAAAATTCGTGCGGATAACGTGACTTGTGCTCAGGCAAAAGGCCTACCGAGTCGAGCGCCATATCCACCTTGGCATCGCGCTCCGCAGAATCCTTATAAAGCTTATAGTTGTCCAGCCCCTCCGCAACGATATAATCAATCGTAGCGCGTTCATTGAGCGATGCCGCCGGATCCTGATAGATCATCTGAATGTGGCGGATCAAGTCATGGCGTTCTTTATGAGAAAGCTTGCCGTTAATCTTCCTGCCGTCAAAAATGATATCGCCGTCCGAGGTGGGATTGAGACCGATAATGGCACGGCCGATCGTCGTCTTGCCCGATCCGGATTCCCCTACGAGAGCGAATTTTTCTCCCTTATAAATCTGAAAATTGACATCCTTTACTGCACGGAAGCGCTTACGATTGTTGTAAAAGGTGACCTCCAGATGCTGAACATCCAAAAGCACCTCTTTTCCTTCCGGAGGCGTCATGACGGCGTCGGCGGGCATCTCCTTCTGATCCTTGCGATCATTCGTAGTCGTCACTGTACACACCTCCTTTTTGTGTCAAATGCAGCATCTTCTCATGAAGATTTTGAATCGTCTTCGGAGCCTCGACCTTGGGAGCGCGAGGATCCTCCAGCCAGGTTTTGGCATAATGCGTATCGCTCACTCGGAACATCGGCGGCTCTTTTATAAAGTCGATCTTGAGAGCAAACCGGTTGCGGGGAGCAAAGGCATCACCGCGGATTTTTTCAAAAAGCGACGGGGGCGTCCCCGGAATGGCAAAAAGCTCATCCTCACGTTCACCGAGCTGCGGCAGAGATGAGAGCAATCCCCAGGTATATGGATGACGGGGATCGAAAAAGACCTCTTCAATATTCCCGAATTCCACAATCTGCCCGGCATACATTACGGCAACCTGATCCGCAACCTTGGCGACCACGCCCAAATCATGCGTGATATAGATGGTCGTAAACCGGTATTCCTCCGCAAGCTCCTTGATCAGCTCAATGATCTGCGCCTGAATCGTGACATCCAGTGCCGTAGTCGGCTCGTCACAGATGAGAATGCGCGGACGGCATGCAAGGGCAATGGCGATGACGATACGCTGGCGCATCCCGCCGGAATACATGAAGGGATATTCATTGTATCTGCGCTCCGGTTCGTGAATTCCTACGCGGCGCATCAGGTCAATTGCAATTTTCTTCGCCTCTTTTTTATTTTTTTTCTGATGCTTGATAATGACCTCGGAAATCTGATATCCGATGGTGCGAACGGGATCCAGAGAGGTCATGGGATCCTGGAAGATCGTTGCGATCTTCTTCCCGCGGATTCCTTCCCACTCGGCATCCTTTTTCAGCTCCGCCAGGTTGCGATCCTCAAACCAGATCTCACCGTTTGAGATGCGCCCGTTCGAATCGAGCATCCCCGTAAAGGTTTTTGTAAACACGGACTTTCCGGAGCCGGACTCGCCCACGATGGCAACCACTTTCCCTTCTTCAAAATCCATGGAAATATTGCGAATCGCAGTCAGCTCTTTGTCGCGTACCTTAAATTTTACTTCGAGGTCCTTGACCGACAGAATCAAATTCTTATCCATAAGCCCCCCTAAATCATATGGTTACGGGGATCGCTTGCGTCCGCAAGCGTCTGACCCACAATATACATGGAAATGGAAATCAATGCCGTAATCACAAGAGGAATGATGAACAGATACGGCGTTGACATCATATACTTGGAATTGCGCTCAACGATACGTCCCAATGACGGAATCTCCTCCGTCAGACCGACGCCTAAATAGCTCAGGAACACCTCCGTTGAGATAAACTCGGGAATATAGCGGGAAAGGAGCGTCATCAGAACCGACACAAGATACGGCAGCACATTGTGCTGAACAATCTTTCCCGTGGAGGATCCCAGCGTGCGGGATGCAAGGTTGTATTCCCGGTCACGAATGATCATGACCTGCACGCGAATGAAATAGGCCACGGACACCCATGTTGTGCAGCTCATGGCGAAGATCAGCTGCCAGATGCCGGACCCGAAGGCAAATGCAAGCACCATGACGACCAAGGTGAACGGAATGTTCGCGATCACGTTGTAAACCTCGATCATGACCGTATCCACTTTTTTGGAAAAGCCCCAGAACATTCCCACGATTACACCGACTCCCATAATAATTGCCGTGGAAACAAAGGCGATGAAAAGGCTGGTGCGTGCTCCGGCCCAAACCGCATCAAAGACTTCACGGCCGACATCATCCGTGCCGAAAAGATGCTTCAGGGACGGCGGCTGGAACCACTCCGCACGGTTGTTGATATGCTGTGCATTCATGTTGTCATAATGGGAAAACATGGGTTGAAAGATGACCATCAGCAAAATGACCAACATCAAGATCAGCATGGCAATTGCCAATTTAGACGAAAAAAACTTGCGGAACACACTCTGCCAGTAAGAATACTTCGGTGAGGCGATATGCTCGGATGCGGAAGCATCCATCGTCTCAAACGCAAAAGCATCTTTCGGCAGTTCCTCATTGATTTCCAAAGAAGGAGCTTCGGACTCGGGGATATTCTTTTTCGGATCCTTTACCATCTTTACTCTCCCTTCTTTGCATTCAGCGAGATACGCGGATCAACCACCGTCATGAGCAGATCTCCGGCGAATACGGAAAAGATCGAAAGCGCCGTAAAAATGAAGGTGAGGGTGATGACCATATTGTTGTTTCCGGCCTTGATCGCGTCCGGAAGCATTTTTCCCATACCGGGAATGGCAAATACGGATTCCGTAAGCACCGCGCCGGAAATCGCCAGAATAATGGAGCTCGGCAGACCGTTGACGATAGGAATGATCGCATTTTTGAAGATGTGATTCCGGGAAATCTCAGAAGAAGAGAGACCCTTCGCCTTCGCAAACTTCACATAATCCGATGTGGACTGATCCACCATGTAACGGCGCACCCACATCATGAGATATGGAGTGCTCATCAGCGCCAGGATGATGATCGGCATGATATAGGAACGAACGTCCCCGAATCCGTAATGCGGGAATTTGTCCGGCATGCCGAAGCCCAGACCGATGTACTTGAGGAAGAAAATAAATGCCAGTGTCGGCACGGAAACGACAAGGTTGATATAGGCAATACCGATTCGGTCGATCCAGCCGCCGACACGCTTTGCCATGGCAATCGCAAAAGGCACCGCAATGGCATATTGGAGAATCAACGCCAGGATTCCGAAAATATAGGACGTCCCGATCATGGATGGGGATTCATAGGACATCTCCGCATCCGCATAGTTATCATGGAAGCGCTGTTTATCCAAAGCATCCGGCTCTGTCTTGTATTTCAGCGTATGCTGCTTAATCGGTGATTTGGCGGTAAGACCCGTCGGAAAGGTCTGTTCCACATTTTTCATCTTGCCCTGTCCGGTAGCAATGACATCCAGGGTCTGGATGCCTTTCTGCGTTGGGAAGGATTCCCCGAAACGAAAGGTGATAAAGTTTTGATGAATAAACGGGAAATTTCCGTCAAAATACAGTAAATACTTATGCAAGGTACCGGAGCCGACAATAGCGGGGATTCCGTTGTAGTCCTTTTCAATTCTGATGTAGCGCTCCAGGTTCGGATTGTTCGGATCCTGAATATAGTTTTTATGATCGAAAACAACCAGGTGCTTAAAGAAATTGCCCACAAGCTCAAATACGTTGTAATTACGATAGGCAATTGTCGAGCCTTGCAGATCATCCGCTGCATTCAATGGAAGAATCGTATATCCCTTTGCCTTCCATTTTTCCAATACCGCCTGCTGTTCCGAACTCCCGGCATTTTCCCTTTTTGCCTGCTCCGCAGGCAATTCCGCAAAAAGCTCGTTCATCGGAATATAATCCAGATAGCCTAACTGTTCCAATTTGGAATAGCGGTAGACCTCCTTGGAATTTCCTTTCAATTTTTGAAACGCGGTGTCTCCTAAAAAGGCTCGTGTTACCGGCACAAGCTTAAAGACGATCATGACAACGAGGCTTACCACGATAAAAATTGACAGGATGGATTTAATGAGGCGTTTTAAAATGTACCGTGCCATATCCTCTCCTTAAAATTCGAAAAAGGGGTTGAGAAATCTCAACCCCCTTTCAATGCAAATAACCAGGGATTACTTTTCTGCCGATTTTTTCAGAAATTCCTCATAGGCCTTCTGATACTGTTCGACGGTTACAGGATTTTCCTGGAGACGATACCCCTTATACTTGTTTGACGAATTGCCGTAATCCGCATACGGGGAAGTGAACGGAACAATCTTGCTGACTCTGTTTCCGCGGGTCTGCTGACTGGTCGGGATAAAGAGCGCTTTTTCGATCAGATATGCATCAGCCTCGGCAAACGCCTTGTAACGAGCGTCCAGATCGTTACCGATGGCATCCGCCTTGCGGTACAGGTCTTCATATTCCATAAATCCAAGCTGCTGCTTGATATCCAGGTCTGCCACAGTGCCGTCGTCGCTCATTGTGCCGAGTCCCATTGAGGTCATGTAATATCCTGCTGTCGGGGAGTAAATGTCAACGAAGGAACGCGGATCCGCATAGTCCGGAGACCAGCCTGTGAAGGTGGAAATGTCATAGTCGGAGGCCGCCGGATCCTGGTTGTAGTATGCAATGTTCTGCACGGTATCCTCATCGCGAAGAATGATCTCGATGATGATATTGCCCTCTGTGTTCTCTTCAATCGACTTCTTCATGGACTGTGCCTGCTTTACCAGCGCATCATTTGTAGAAATCGTAAGCATATCAAGGTGAATCGGGAATTGAATGCCATCCGCCTTTGCCGCTTCAATGTACTTCATTGCATCTTCTTTGCTGTAGAATGCCATCTGCTCATCGTGTAAGTCGCGATCTTCACCGGTTCTGGTCTGATAGGCTTCGGTTACCAAATCAAAATACGTCTTCCCGTCCGAGGTTGTGCCGGCTCCCGGAAAATTGTTGATATTACGAAGAGTTTTTGTTGCCAAATCCTTGGGCGAACGAGTGGCCAAGTATGACTGCATGTCAAATGCCGCACGAAGCGCCTTGCGGAAGTTCAGGTTCAAAATCGCCTTATGCGTGTTCTCCGCCAGGGTGGTGTCGGTTGCATAGTTTGTCTGCTTGAATGACTGACGGTTGTAGTTGAATACCACGCCGAATACGGATGCGTTCGGAACGGTGTAGTTGGTTTTGCCGTCATAAGACTTCGCCACCGTATCATAGTCCTTCCAAGACGGATTCAGGCTGAACGTAGGATAGATGCCGCTCTCATATCCGTTTTTGATTGAATACGGATCGGATTGGTCATCGTAGACACGGGTCACCTTTTCCAGATACACGTGCTCGGCATCCCAATAGGAAGCATTCTTCGTAAGAACCGTCTGTGATTTTTCATCATGGCTCGCCAGGATGTATGCTCCGTTGTAAAGGATCGCATCCGGACGCACCGCACCGAATGTGCAATCCTCTTTGTTGGGCTGACCCAGCTTGCAGCCGGCACCTTGTCCTTCCAGGAATTCTTTATTGATCGGATACAGTACACCGTAGGTGGTCATGGAATCAAAATACGGAACCGAACGAGGCTTTCCGGATTCATCCTTCTGCATCGTGATCACGAGAGTGTTTTCATCGGTCGCCTTGATGCCGACTTTCTCCCACTCCGCATCGCTGAAATCGCTTTGTAAATAGGCGCTGTATCCGTCAATGGTATCCTGAAGCAGCCAAGATGTGCCGGATTCGAATTCCGCGCCGTGGCGTACGCCGGTAACAAAATCTTCTGCGGTCACAGGAGTCGGCCATTCCTCACCTGTGCTGGTAACCCATTTTGCACCCTTGCGAATATGGAACGTCCACTCGGAAAAATCATCATTGTGTTCCCATTTCTCCGCAAGTGCCCCGACAAGATGCCCGTAGCTGTCATTCTCCAAAAGTCCGTCTACAAGATTGGCGTAGACTTCATTGTCGGAGGCGAATGCCGTAGTCACATAGTCCAGGCTTCGCAGTGCGTAAGGTGTCGGAACCGTCATCTCCGTAGATGCGGTGGTGACCTGTTCGGATGCTGCGCCCGAGGTCGCACCGGACTCTGCGGGCTGTGTTGTGCCTTTCTGTCCTCCGCAGGCTGTCAGGAATGTAGCTAACGCCAATCCTAACGCCACTAATTTTGTCTTCTTCATGAAACAATCCTCCTTAATTTGATGCTTCATCTCAGCTTCCATCAAATCTCAAAAACAAACTCGTTGCGGTCGAGATAGTTTTGTACAATATAGCACAAGGCGAACATAATTTCAACAAAATCAGAGTCTTCTCCGGAATTTTTTTTTGAAAAAATTCCAAAGTGTGAATATTTATGTGCGCTTTAGCCGTATTTTTCCAATTCTTTAAATTTTTATTCATTTCCATCTAATATCGCTGAAAATGGAAAATGCGTCCTCTTCCCATCAGGCATCCGGCATGGGCAACGCTTCCGGATAAAAATATCTCAGGAAATATTTTCCAATGCCTTCTCAAGCTGTTTGCGCGGATACGGATCCCGGATTCTGAGATTCGTAACCTCCCCATCCTTCAAATAGATGAGCGCCGGCACGTACTCAATTCCGTGCTCTGCGGCAAAATCTTCAAATTCGGTATTATCCTGCGTATCCAGATAATATACCTTCAGGTTTTTCTCACGAGCGATCGGATCAAAGACGGGAAGCAGCTTACGACAATAAGGACACGTGAGACGCCCTGCGTAAATCAGCTTTTCCCCCTTGTTCTGATTGATTTCCTCCATGGTAATCGGAGTATATTTTGAGGTAATCGCCAGATATTTTTTCCCCTCTGCAGATTCCGCCAAACGCGCCTGATCCTCCGAGGCCTCGGAGGCGCCCGTTGTCTGCGAGGAGCTCTCCTGCTCAGGCGCTGCGGACTCCGTCCTGTTCAATGCCGAGCTTTGACGATCGGAAACAGCCTTCTCCGGGGTCCGGCTCCGATCTGTACATCCTGTAATCGTCAGGAGGAGAGCAAGACCGATTCCCACCCATAGCTTATTTTTCATAATCCTCCTCATTTCCGGTTCCTTCCGTTCCGCTCCATCCGGTACTATTGAGCCGCTTCCTTCACCGCTCTTTCCACGCGCTCCAACGCCTCGGCGGGAGACATCTCCTCGTTTTTCATTTCGCGCCGCGTGGAAAACTCCACAATGTTTTCTCCCGCCTTTTTCCCGACCGTGATGCGGAGCGGAATGCCGATTAAATCCCGATCATTAAATTTGACGCCCGGGCGCTCATTTCTGTCATCCAAAAGCACTTCCATCCCCTTGGCTTCCAGAGCCGCCTCCATTTCCTCCGCCAGCATAACCTGTTCTTCCGCCTTCATATTGGCAATCGTAATGATTGCAGCAAAAGGAGCCGCCACGATCGGCCAGATGATTCCCTTGTCGTCATGATTCTGCTCGACAATGGCGCTGACGGTCCGAGTGATGCCGATTCCGTAGGATCCCATCACAAATGGGGTGGCTACGCCGTTTTCATCAAGGAAGGTCGCATTCATGGCAGCGGAATACTTCGTCCCTAATTGAAAAATGTTGCCTACCTCAATGCCTCGAGCAAAATGCAGAGGCTCGCCGCATACGGGACAAAGGTCGCCTTCCTTGACCATGAGCAGATCCTCCGCCACCTCTCCTTCAAAGTCGCGGCCGAAATTCACATTTTTGATATGCGTGCCCGTCACATTGCCGCCCGCAATCATATTGGGGCGTCGGGTGATTTGACGGTCTACAAGAATGCGCGTGCCCTCCGGCAGACCGACAGGACCGATAAATCCGGGATTCGCACCCGTAACTTGTTGAATGGTTTCATCGTCCAAAAACTCGATCTCATGCTCCGGCACCTGCAAATAAGCGACAAGCTTTGCCATGTTGAGCTCGCGCTCTCCGGGAATATAAACAAAGACAGGCTCTCCCGCCACGCGCAGACATACCGCTTTTATGGTACGCTCCGGCGCGACATTCAGGAACTCCGTGAGCTCCTGAATGGTATGGATGTCCGGCGTATCGATGCGCTCCATCGTCCGGAGCTCCTCCGCCGGTACCTGAACATGCCGAAAGGCGGACTTTTCGTCCGTAGCTGCATAATCACAGGCTTCACAATAGGCGATGACGCCTTCCCCCACCTCGGAAAGCGCTGTAAACTCATGCGACCGGTTTCCGCCCATGGCACCCGAATCACCGCGCACGATGCGATAATCGATCCCCAGCCGATCGAAAACCCGAACATAGGCATCCCACATCTCCTGATAGGATCTGCGCATTCCCTCTTCATCCTGATCAAAGGAATACGCATCCTTCATCAAAAATTCGCGGGAGCGATTGATTCCGAAGCGCGGCCTTTTTTCATCACGGTACTTCCATTGAATCTGATAGAGATTCAGCGGAAGCTGTTTGTAGCTGCGCAGCTCCTCATGTACCAGATCCGTAAAATATTCCTCGGCAGTCGGTCCCAGACAATATTCATGCTCCGCACGATCCGTCAGCTTAAACATTTCCGGCCCGAAGGTCTTCCACCGGCCGGATTGCTCCCAAATTTCCTTCGGCTGCAGCACGCTGACGCGAATTTCCTGAGAGCCTGCGCGATCCATTTCCTCGCGAACAATGCGCTCCACTTTTTGCACCACGCGCTGTCCGAGCGGAAGATAGCTGTAAATTCCCGATGCCGCCTTACGAATCATTCCCGCACGCAGCAAGAGCTGATGGCTTGGAATTTCCGCATCTCCCGGAACCTCCCGCAGCGTCGGCATATAATAACGTTTCAATCGCATTTTGTTCTCCTCAGTTCTGCTTTTGAGACCACCTTTATGGCCTTTTCTTTCCTTTTTTCAGATTTTCAGGCATTGCCGCCCGTACCGTGTGCCTGCCAGCTGAGATAGGATTCTACAAAAGCATCCAGATCGCCATCCATCACCTTTGTAATATTTCCCGTCTCCTCACCCGTCCGGTGATCCTTTACCATCGTATAGGGCTGAAAAACGTAGGAGCGAATCTGCGCTCCCCAGGAAATCTGTGTGTACTTTCCCGTGATATCCTCGATTTTTTCCCGATGCTCCTCTTCTCTGATTTGCACCAGCTTGGCTTTGAGCATTTCCATGGCCTTGGCCCTATTTTGGATTTGCGATCGCTCATTTTGACACGTAACCACAACCCCCGTCGGAATATGCGTAATCCGCACTGCCGAATCCGTCGTGTTTACGTGCTGTCCGCCGGCTCCTGTTGAACGATAGGTATCGATCTTCAAATCCTTGTCTTCAATCGTTACCTCCTGCGTATCCTTCAGCTCCGGATATACATCAACGCTTGCAAAGGAGGTGTGTCGTCTGCTCTGCGAATCAAAGGGGGAAATGCGCACCAGACGGTGGACGCCCTTTTCACTCTTGCACAATCCGTAGGCATAATAGCCGCGAATCTCATAGCTGACAGACTTGATGCCGCCGCCCTCCTCTAACGTGAGATCCGTCTGTTCGACCTTCCAGCCCTTTTGCTCAAACCATCGCTCATACATGCGCTGCAGCATTTGTGCCCAATCTGTGGCCTCCAGCCCGCCCGTTCCCGCATGAATGGAGAAAAAGCAATTATTGGTATCATAATCGCCTGAAAGAAGCGTCTGCGTTTTAAGCGAATCCACCTTCTTCTCCAGACGCCTCAGCTCGGCAGTAAGCTCCTCACGCGATTCCTCAAATTCCTCGTCGTCAAGCATCTCCACCATTTCGCTGAGATCCTCATAGCCCGATTGCAGCCCGGTAAAATGCTCCACTGTTGCTCGTTTTCCGTTGAGCTCCACCATAACCGCCTGCGCGTTTTCCGGCACATTCCAAAAATCGGGATCTGCCGTTTTTTGATTCAGATTATCCACCTCGATCTGCAGTTTAGCGATGTCAAAGTGAGCTCCTTAGCTCGTTCAACACCTGTCCCATCGCATCGAGGGTTTGTCTCATTTCATATTTTTCCATGGTTGCCTCCTTCGCTTTTCCGTTTCCGACAAAATCCATTGCTTTAGAGCCATCAAGCCGCATTATTGCGGACCGTACTGAGGATGAGCCCCTTTTCCGTGACAATGCTTGAATTTCTTGCCGCTGCCGCACCAGCAGGGATCATTTCTTCCGATTTTCTTCCCGCTTCGGCGGAAGGTGCTCTGCTCCTGTGCCGCCTCTCCGGCGCCGGATTCATGTGTGGCTCTTGCCACCTCCTGGCGCTCCATGTGCTGCGCCGGCACCACATGGTAGAGCATGCGAACCGTCTCCTCGCGAATCGAATCGTTCATTTCATTGAACATTTCATAGCCTTCATTGCTGTAGGCGCGAACGGGATCATCATTGCCCATGGCGCGGATTCCGATTTCCTTGCGAAGCTGATCCATCGCATCGATGTGATCCATCCACTTGGTATCCACAACGCGCAAAAGCACAATGCGCTCCACCTCGCGCATCAGCTCTCCGCCGAATTCCTGCTCCTTTTTCTCATACAGATCCTTGGCGATGGCGAGCAGACGATCGGTAAACTCCTCACGATTCATCCCTTGAATGGAGGATACCGCAAGAATTCCCTTCGGCAAAAAGATATTGTTGAGATAATTGAAAAGCCCTTCCAGCTCCCAGGTCTCCGGATTGTCCGCCTCTCCGCAGAAGGTTTGTACCGCACTGCGGACAACTCCCGTAATCATCTGCTCAATGGACTCCTTCATATTCTCGCCGTTGAGCACTCGATTTCTTTCCGTATATATGGTATTTCTCTGCACATTCATCACGTCATCATATTCCAGGACGCGTTTACGAATCGCAAAGTTGTTCGATTCGACCTTTTTCTGAATTCGCTCAATGGTCTTGGTGAGAAATCTCGCCTCCAAGGCCTCATCCTTCGGAAAACGTCCGGAATTGATCAGCGACTGCATACGCTCGCCCCCGAAAAGGCGCATCAGCTTATCCTCAAGAGCGATATAAAAACGGGATTCTCCCAGATCTCCCTGTCGGCCCGATCGGCCGCGAAGCTGATTATCAATGCGGCGGGACTCATGGCGCTCCGTACCTAAAATATAAAGGCCGCCTCGTTTGATGACCTCCTCCGCATTGGCCTTCGTTTCCACTTCATATTTTTCCTTGAGCTTCCGGAATCGCTCTCTGGCATCCAAAATGTCCGCGCCGGTGATGACCGTTCCCTCCTCATCTAATGGAAAGACATCCTCCGGCTCCACATGACGGAAGCTGTCCGCCCACTCAATGAGCTGATCGGAATCCCCGCTCTTTTCCATATCGCGCTTGGCCATCCACTCCGGATTGCCGCCTAAAACGATATCGGTACCACGGCCCGCCATGTTCGTTGCAATCGTGACCGTGTTGAGACGCCCCGCCTGCGCAACAATTTCAGCCTCATGGCGATGCTGCTTCGCATTCAAAACGCTGTGGGGGATCCTGCGCTTTTTCAACAGGCCGGAAATCAGCTCACTTGTCTCAATATCGACAGTACCTACGAGGATCGGCTGTCCTGTCGCATGCACGCGCTCTATCTCCTGTGCAATCGCTCGGAATTTTCCGTCCACATTGACGAAAATCTGATCCTCACGGTCGATGCGCCGCACCGGCTTATTTGTCGGAATCGCGATAACGTCGAGATTATATACCTCGGAAAATTCGTCCTCCTCCGTCATTGCCGTTCCGGTCATTCCCGAGAGCTTTTCGTACATGCGGAAAAAATTCTGGAAGGTAATGGTTGCAAGTGTTTTGGACTCGCTCTTGATTTCCACGCCTTCCTTCGCCTCAATCGCCTGATGCAGTCCGTCAGAATACCGACGGCCTTCCATAATGCGGCCCGTGAACTCATCCACGATCTTGACCTCCCCGTTGTCCACAACGTAGTCAATATCGCGCTTCATCGTTGTTCTGGCCTTGAGCGCCTGATTGATGTAGTGCATCAATTCCATATGGCTGGGATCGGAGATGTTCTCCACGTGGAAATACGCCTCCGCTTTTGCGTTTCCCTGCTCCGTGAGGTTCGCACTCTTGCGCTTTTCATCCACCAGATAATCTACGGTTTCCAGCTTATGTTCTTCGAAAAGAGCGTCCAGCTTGTTGAGCTCTTCGCTCGGATCCAGAATGCGTCCGGTCAGCGTCTGAATAAACGCATTGGCACGGGAATACATTTCCGTGGAAGGATCGCCTTCTCCGGAAATGATGAGCGGCGTTCTTGCTTCATCGATCAGGATGGAGTCGACCTCGTCCACGATCGCAAAATGCAGCTTGCGCTGTACTACGCCATCTTTATAAATCGCCATGTTGTCACGAAGATAATCAAAACCGAATTGGTTATTCGTACCGTAGGTGATATCCGCGGCATAGGCTCTCTTGCGCTGATCCTTTTCCATATTCTGCAGAACGACTCCCACGCGCAAGCCTAAAAATTCATGAACCTTGCCCATCCACTCCGCATCGCGCTGTGCCAGATAGTCGTTGACCGTAACAATGTGTACGCCTTCTCCGGCAATGGCGTTGAGATACGACGGCATCGTTGCCACGAGCGTTTTTCCTTCTCCTGTTTTCATCTCGGCAATGCGCCCCTGATGAAGCACGATGCCGCCGATGATTTGCACAGGGAAGGGCTTCATTCCCAATACGCGCCAAGCCGCTTCCCGCACGGTGGCAAAGGCCTCCGGCAAAAGATCTTCCAGGGTTTCCCCTTTTTGATAGCGCTCTTGAAACATCCCCGTTTTTGCACGCAGATCGTCATCCGACAGCTCGGCATACCCGGATTCATAAGACAGTACTTTTTTGACAAGAGGCTGAAGCTTGTCAATCTCACGTTGACTGAAGGATTTTGTTAGAAAGTCAAAAAGTCCCATTGGTTCCTCGATTCTTTATTATTGATAATGGAAAGCATTTGGATGTATTTTATCACGGAAATACAGAAAGCGCACGAAAAGCGTATAGGATGCTGTGATCGTATAGGATGCTGTGATAAAAAAGAGGCTGCTTACCCGCAGCCTCTCAAGCTTCCCTGCCGGAAAGAAGAACAGCAGGGTCTATATTTCCCGGAAAATCCCGTGATTATTTTTTCGGAACTAAAAGCCCGTAATTTCCCACCTTACGGCGATAGAGACAACATACCTGGTCCTGATCGGAATTATAGAACAGATAAAAATCGTGTCCGATCATCTCCATCTCATCCACAGCCTCTTCCGGTGTGAGCGGTTCTAACGAGACCTCCTTAATCCGTGCAATTTCCGGATTTTCATCGGACTGTGCCTCTTCCGGCAAATCCACCACCTGATCAAAGCGAATGGAGCGGGCTGCCTTATGGCGGCGCTCAAGCTTCGTTTTGAATTTTCGAACCTGTGAAACGAGCGCCGATACCGCCTGATCTACGCTCTGAAGCATATCAAAGGATGCCTGATCCGCACGAAGCACGGTATTGGTTCCCGGAAGCGGGATCGTCACCTCGACACGCTTATGATTTCCCTCTGTAGACATGGTCACAGTGGCATTCACATCATCTGTAAAATACTTGTCCAGACGATGGATCTTCTTAAGCGTCTCTTCCTTGAAATTGTCACGGATGGTGATGTTCTTACCGACAAAAGTGACTTTCATAACGTCCTCCTAACTGGTAAATGTTTTCCCAATCTTATTTTACCACAATTTTACGGAATCAAACTTTATTGGGCACACTCGCATTGCTCTTTTTGCAATCAAAAAGCGTCAAATGAATATTTGTGAATAATCCTCTCCGATTTCACGTATTTTCCCCATTTGAATAAATATTTCCGAATAAAAAAAGCGGACATCTGTGGATAAGTCTGTGGATATGTGGATAATAAATGTGTATATTTGGAAAGCGGCATGTGAAAACACGTCATTTAGCCGATTTTGTTCACATCTTATCCACATTGCTGTGGATAACTCTTTTTTTCTCTGTGCACTTGACATTTTCGCTTGGTCCTGCATGTGTTTTATCCATGTATAGTTTTGATCAAATTAATGTAAAAACATTCCATTCATGGTATATCCTGCTTTTTTCGCGTCCACATTTTGTGTGTGAACATTCGTTCCTTTCCTCCGATTTGAATAAAGATTGATCCACAAAAAAGGCTGCCGAGACGGCAGCCATGTGGAAATCAGAAATCAGTTGGAAGGGTTTTCTATCGAATCGCAAGCTCTGCGGAAAACAAAACAAGAGCTCCCGAAATCCCCCGTACGGACGCTTTTTCATTTCAAAATAAGAAGCCCGCCATTGATAAAGGCATTTCGGCACGGCAGCCTTATCAAAAATGTCCGGTATTTTCATATTTTAAGTACTGAATTTTTCTTCTCCGGATATACTCCATTACACTGAATGCATGTTGTAATTCCCCACAACACGGATAATCATAACAATATATGCATTTTTCAGGGAATTGTGTAAAAGAAAAAACAGGTCACGAGCCGTCCTGTACAGTACAATGCCTTTCGCTACAAAAGCCGTACCGGAGGAAAATCAACTGAGCCAAGGACATTTTCCTTTCAAGCAGACCAAAATCTTCAAAAGATCTCTATCCTGACGGAATCAATCAGTACCGCGTTTCACGAACACTGTCACTTGATTCGCTGCACTTCTTTGCCAAGGAAAAACTCATCAAGGGGAGTCTTGTGATTATAGATAGACACATTTTTAGTTTTTCCGCCATTGTTGATTACAAATACATGAAATTTTCTGCCTTTGTAGCTCGTATAAAAGTGACGAATCATGTTTTCATGAGTGATCATCTTTGATTTTACAAAAGGTGCATTTAAGATGATCTTATCTTTTCCAATGAAAAGTTCATAGCGATTGTAATAAAAGGCAACGAGCGTAAATGCTGCAAAGCTTGCAATCAGGAATGAAGTGCCCAGCAGATTCGGAAGGTATCCGGATTCTATTAAGTAGAAGATAATGATAGCGAGTATAATGCTGAATGCCCACATGAATCTCGCCTCAGATAATCTTGTCAAAGTACCATTCATTTTTCTTTTCATAAATGCCTTGGTCAAAAATAATGATCCAAAAAAAGCACAGAAAATACTAATGACTATATACAGAAGAAATTTCATATCTACCTACCAATTATTGATACAATACATAGCGCCTAATCTGTTTTCCCTGACCAACGCTCCGGATAATCGTTCATACTCTTTGAGCAAGCCTTTCTCTACAGCCCTTCCATAAGGCTCATCATTCCAAGACCCCATCGCACCAAATACATCAGACTCTGAAACAGCATAAAAAATATGCATATATTGCCCGGGAAAATCATTTCTATGCAAAGTATTCCTGGCATTGCTGAAAATTTCAGCAAAGTATTCAGCTCCTATGTCTGATGCAAATTGAGATATCTCATCTAACAGGCTGTCAAAATTGTTTATATCAAAAGTACTGCCATCTTCGTAAATCCCGGGGTCGTCTATGTTCTCTTCAACATACCTTATGTTCCACTTTCCTATGCTTTCATCGAAATACCATGTCGGTCTGTATTCAATACCTTTGCCGTTCAATAAATGCAATATGATTTTGCTGCCGTGCGTATTGGAAAAGCCCAGTAAACCCGGCTCTTGAACATCCGGATTGATATATACCTTTATCTCCTTATAATTAAATTTTTTAAGATGAAGCACCCAATTCCTAAAGGACTTCAGCAGCTTAGTTTTCCCCAATATCCACTTTACTTCAAAACGAATACTGTTTACATAATCTTCCGGTGTATACTCTACCATTTCATCATATTTCAATACTCTTTTGGCAGCGCCAGTCATCTTCATGATTTGCGATACTTGACCGTTCACTTTTTCTCCTTATACTCCATCTTCCTCACAAGAATATCCGTTGTGTCCAGGATGTATCCAATATTTATTTCAGTATTGTATAGATTTCTTCCCGCCGCCATCAAGGAAGAAATCAATCAGTGTTCTCTGCGCTTAAGCACCGCATCCAGTGTCCGCCAAGCTAATTCGGCACATTTTACACGCTGTGGCATATGAGAGATTTCCTTAAGCGCAACGGCATCTCCTAAAGCATCCTCTAATTCCTCATCATCCGTTTTCGTACCTTGGATCATTCCGAGAAAGGCCTCAATGCCCTTTTGGGCGCTCGCAACATCCTCTCCTTCAATCAGCTCACACATCAAGGAAGTGGAAGCTTGCGAAATCGCGCATCCTTCTCCTGTAAAGGATGCTTTTTCGATGATGTCTCCCTTCAGCTTGAGATTGAGCGTGATATCGTCTCCGCAGCTTGGATTGTGCCCGTGCTCAGAGCAGGTAGCATCCTCCATCTCATGCTTGTAGTCGGAGTTTCTGGAATGCTGCATGACAATTTGCGAGTAGATTTGTTTCATGTCCATATTATGCCTCCAAGTCCGTGTCAAATCCCATGGTTTTGCGTACAAGGGTGACGGCATCCAAAAGCCGGTCGACCTCGTCTTTTGTATTATAAAACGCAAAGCTGGCACGGCAGCTTGCACTGATGCATAGTCCGCGATGGAGGGGCTGTGTGCAATGATGCCCGCTTCGAATGGCCACCCCCGCCGAATCCATAATGGTTGATACATCGTGGGGATGAATATCATGAATATTGAAAGCAACGGCAGCTCCGCGAGGCGCCTTTTCAGAACGATAGACCGTCACGTCATTGCGCCTTCTCATCCTTCTTGCACAATACTCCGCAAGCGCCACCTCATAGGGTGCAATTTTCTCCATACCGATGGATTCCAGGTATTCAAGTGCGGCATCCAATCCCACCGCATCCCCGATATTCATAGTTCCCGCCTCAAATTTATACGGCAAAGGCGCAAAGGTGGATTGCTGATCCTCTACATATTCGATCATCTCCCCGCCATACAAGAAGGGAGGCATTTTCTCCAACAGGTCTTTTTTCCCGTAAAGCACTCCGATGCCGAACGGCGCAAGCATCTTATGCCCGGAAAAAGCCAGAAAATCGCAATCCAACGCCTGTACATCGGTGATCTCATGAGGCACATATTGCGCACCGTCCATAACGGCAATAGCGCCCACAGCATGTGCCTTCCGAATGATTTCCTCTGCGGGAAGAATGCTTCCCAGCACATTGGAGGCTCCCGTAAAAGCCACAACCCTTGTATTGCTGTTGAGCTTGCTCTCAAAATCCGCCATATCCAGCGACTCATCATCGTCCAGCTCCGCGTAGACGAGCTTGGCACCGGATCGCTGCGCCGCAAACTGCCAATCCACGGTGTCGGAATGATGCTCCATGCGGGTAATCAGGATTTCATCGCCCGGCTTGAGATAATTCAACGCCCAGATGTAAGCCACCAGATTCAGCGACTCCGTAGCATTGCGTGTAAAAAGGATCTCCTTCTCCGAAGAAGCATGAATAAATTCCTTGACATGCACGCGTGCCTTTTCATACGCCTCGGTCGCCAAAAGCGAAAGGCGGTGATTTCCTCGAAGCGGATTCGCATTTTCATAGGCATAAAAATGAGAAAGCCTGTCAATCACCGCACGCGGACGCTGCGTTGTCGCTGCATTGTCCAGATAAATCACCGGAGGCTCCAAATCCAAATAGGGAAAATCCGCACGAACCTTCTCAATATCAAATCCCGGATCCAGCAAAATTTTTTCCAATTCCGCATCCGTTTTTTTCCACACCTCTTGAATCATTCGCTCCTCACAATCGTTTCATGAATCTCGTGTAACAGCTCACTGCGCAAGCCGTCGTTCCGGATGCGATCTAAAGTCGGAATCATTCGGGATTCCACAATCAGGCCCTCCGCCTCCTTCCGGGAAATTCCCCGGCTCATCAGGTAGAAAAGCATCTCCTCATCAAGCTTTCCGGCAGATGCCGCGTGATTTCCCACAACGTGATCCTCATGACAAAGAAGAAGAGGAACCGCTACAGAATGCGCGTCATCGCTCATCAGTATCGTAAATTCCTGCTCATCGGCAACGGCTCCGTAAGCGCCCTCTAAAAAATCCAAGGTGCCCCGGAAGCTTTTATAAGCCCTGTCCAGCAATGCACCGTTGGCATCGATGGTGGCATGAGAAAGCGCTCCCTTTAATTTCAAATCATAAAAAAGATCAAGCACGGCATCCTTTCCCGCAAGATAGGCTGTGGAAATATACACCTCGGAATCCACACCCTGCAGGGAACCTGCAATGTGCAGATTGCTTTTTCCGTTTCCCATTTCCACATCGGAAATATGCAAGGAGGCGCCATCCTCCATGGAAAGGGAGACCGAGAGATTGTTGACGGCACGCTCTCCCAAATGGTTCACGATCATGAGATCCAGCTGCGCATCCTCTGCAATATGCAGGAAAATGCGTCCGTTGCGATATTGCGCATCCTCACCGTGCGCATGAATCAGAAGCTGAGCATGGTGTCCCGGGGGAAGGGAATATGCCTGGCGGTCGATCAAAATCGGCTCTCCTTGCGAAAGCTCAAAATGGACCTCCGGACAGTCTCCCTCATGAAGCATCCGGTTCTCGAAAAAGTTGGCGGATGCCGCATTTTGCATATCCAGCGCCTCCGAGATTCCCCTTGCGGTTTGCACGGCGTCAGAGGATTGCTTTTCGGAATCGGAGCTGTCATGAATTGCAGCTCCTTGAAAAGCGGAGCCTGTCTCCACGTTTCGATATCCCGTCTCCGAATCATTTACCTTGAGCCAACGATTTGTCAGGCTCGGCAACACGCTGCCGCGGTCCGCGGCAGGCCGGTTATTTTTTATCATTGTGCTCATCCGATCGCTCCTTTCAGCTCGAGGCTGATCAGATTATTCATCTCTACAGCATATTCCATGGGAAGCTCCTTGGCGATCGGCTCGGCAAAGCCGCGGACAATCATCGCCTTGGCCTCATCCTCCGGAACGCCTCTTGTCATCAGATAAAAGATCGCCTCTTCATCGATTCTGCCGATCTTGGCTTCATGTCCCATATCCACTTCCTCATTGGCAATGCGAATTGTGGGAATCGTATCGGAGCGGCTTTCCGGATCCAGCATCAGCGACTCACACGAGACGGCGGATTTTGCGCCCCTGGCATCGGGACCGATATCTACCGTTCCGCGGTAGATCGCAACGCCGCCCGATTTGGAAATGGACTTGGAATTGATCGTCGAATAGGTGTCGGGAGCAATGTGAATCACCTGGGCGCCGGTATCCAGATACTGACCCTTTCCTGCAAAGGTGATGCCCGTAAATTCCGAACGCGCACCCTCTCCTGCCAGAACACTGGTAGGATAGAGCATGGAAACGGCTGACCCGAAGGATCCGGATACCCATTCGATGCGTCCGCCCGCCTCCACACGCGCCCGCTTGGTGTTGAGGTTATACATATTTCTGGACCAGTTTTCAATGGTGGAATAGCGCAGATGCGCATTCTCACCGACAAAAAGCTCTACTGCGCCTGCATGCAGATTCAGCGTATTGTATTTCGGCGCGGAGCATCCCTCGATAAAATGAACCGATCCGCCCTCTTCTACAACGATGAGCGTATGCTCAAATTGACCGGCTCCCGGCGCATTGAGCCGGAAATAGCTTTGAAGCGGAATATCCACCTGCACGCCCGCAGGAACGTAAACAAAAGAGCCTCCTGACCAGACAGCATAGTGCAGAGCCGCATAGCGATGCAGCCTCGGCGTGATGAGATGTCCAAAATGCTCCTTGACAATTTCCGGATATTCCCGGACGGCCGACTCAAAATCCGTATAGACAACTCCCTGCTCCAAAAGATAGTCTTTCATATTATGATAGACCACCTCCGAATCATATTGCGCGCCAACACCGGCAAGCTGCTCCAGTTCCGCCTCCGGAATGCCCAGTTTGGTAAATGTGTCGCGAATCTCATCCGGCACATTTTGCCAATCACGCGCCATCTGCGCCTTCGGACGGATATAGGTGGAAATTCGATTCATATCCACCGGACTCAGATCGGGACCCCAATTGGGATTGCTGCTCTCGTTGAAAATGCGCAGCGCCTGCAGACGCTTTTCCAGCATCCACTCCGGCTCATTTTTCTCAGCGGAAATCTCTCGCACAATCTCCTCGTTGAGGCCGTTTTCCGCCTTGAAATCATATTCAAATGTATTTTTCAGATCATATACCCCTCGCGGAAGCTCTTCAACATCTGACTTTTCAACCGTGCGCAATGCGGCTCTGTGAAGTCTCTCTTCCCGATCTCTGCGTCGCCATTGAATCCGTTCCTCGATTTGACGCTGCGATCGTATGGCCTGCGGCTCTGCTCTCAGGGAATCATCGATCTCGTTTGACAGATTGTTTTTCATGCTTCCACCGTCATTTCCCGGCGGATCCATTCATATCCGTTCTGCTGGATTTTCTCCACCAGCTCCGGTCCGCCCTCTTTCACGATTTTACCGTCGATCACAACGTGCACAAATTGCGGCTTGAGATATTCCAAAATTGCCGAAATATGCGTGATAATCAGACAGGATTTGGTATCATCCAGAAAATCCGCCACACCGCGTGATACGACACGCACCGCGTCCACATCAAGCCCCGAGTCGGTCTCATCTAAAAGCACCAGCTTCGGATTGAGGGTTTGCAGCTGTAAAATTTCCGTTTTCTTCTTTTCTCCACCGGAAAAGCCCACATTGAGATAGCGGTCGCCATAAGAAGGATCCATGTCCAGACCTTCCATCTTTTTTGCCAGCTCCCTCTTGAATTTCAGAACCGAGGGATTTCTTCCCTCCTTTTGCGCAACCGCCGTGCGGAGGAAATCATCCACGGTCACGCCCGGCACCTCCTGCGGCGTCTGAAAGCTCAAAAAAATTCCCTTTCTCGCCCGTTCATCGGTGGTGTTCTGCAGGATGCTTTCTCCCTCAAAAAGAATATCCCCGGAAAGAACCTCGTATTTCGGATGCGCCAAAATCGCATTGGCCAGAGTGGATTTTCCCGCGCCGTTCGGCCCCATCAGGACATGAATTTCCCCGGGATGAATGGTCAGATTCACCCCTTTGAGTATCTCCTTATTGTCGACTCCCACGTGAAGATCACGTACTTCCAATAATTGATCCATATCTACCTCCCAACCGGATATTCCGGATGATTCTAAAGTATTCTAAAGCATTATACCCTGATATGCCCGAATGAACCAAACGACAAATGGAAAGGCCCCCGTCCCTTGTACGGCAAACTGAGGAGGAATGCCGGGGATATGGAGACCTTTCCTGTGTAAAGATGGAGTATATGGTGATGGCAGCTTCAGCGGCCATCCTTTATATTAAGCGGTTGCCCGCTGAAGCTCATGTTTTCTTGGATTCGGACGGAAAAGCTGGAAGAGAATGAGCGCCGCCGCAATTGCCGCGACTGTAAATCCTACCGGCTGTAATTGTCCCGAAATCGCCATGCCGAACTGATAGATCATCAGTGCAACGACATATGCGTATCCGAATTGGAAGCCGATTGCCAGCGCTGTCCATTTCCGTGAGTTCATCTCGCGTCCGATGGCTCCGCAAGCGGCAAAGCACGGTGCGCAAAGAAGATTGAAGGCGAGGAAGGAATATCCCGCAAGTGCCGTCAGACTTGTGAAGTCCAGTACACCGAATACGGCAACAACCTCTTCCTTCGCAACCAGGCCCATAACTGTGGCGATGGTTGCCCGAATATTGCCGAATCCCAAGGGATCAAAGATCCATTTCACGCCGTTTCCGATCGCGCCGAGAAGGCTGTCCTCCAGCTCCATCGTATGATCAAAGACCAATCCGCTGCTTGTGATCGCAAAAGAGGATGTTGCCCAAATCAGGATGGAGGAGAGTAAAATCACCGTCCCTGCGCGAGTGATAAAGCTGCTGACTCGCTCCCATACGCTGTTCCAGATGTAGGATGGCTTCGGCAAATGGTAAGCGGGAAGCTCCATGACAAATGGTGCGGGATCTCCGGCAAAAAGCTTTGTCTTTTTTAACATCAAGCCGACGATAATGATGGAGATGATGCCCAGAAAATATGCGCTGGGACCGACCCACCAGGTTCCGCCGAAGAGCGCCGTCGCAATCATCGCAATGATCGGGAGCTTGGCACTGCATGGCATCCAGGTTGCCGTCATGATCGTCATGCGGCGGTCATTGACATTTTCGATCGTACGTGATGCCATGATGCCCGGTACACCGCAGCCTGTGGAAATCAACATTGGAATAAAGGATTTTCCGGAAAGGCCGAAACGGCGGAAGATACGATCCAGAATAAAGGCGATACGTGCCATATATCCGGATCCTTCCAGGAATGCGAGCAGGATGAATAGCACCGCCATCTGCGGAACATATCCGAGCACCGCTCCGACACCGGCTACGATTCCGTCAAGGATCAGGCTGGAAAGCCAAGGTGACGTATGTATCGCTGTCAACGCCTGATTGAGCAATACGGGGATTCCGGGAACCCAGATCCCGTAATTTTCCGTAGCCGGAGCATCCTCCGACTCCAATGCGGGATCCACAATTTCGGAAATCGGAAAACCGGCTTCCTCAATGGAATCCTTGTAGCTGTCATAGGCTTCCTGGAACTCCTTGAACTCACCTTTTCCTGCCGCCTCAAGCACCTGATCGGCACCGATCGCGCCTGCATCCTTCGCCTTCTGCAGCTCGGTCATAAGCTCCGGAGTGAGAATGTGCTCGGCAGCATATTCATTCATGTCCTTCGTGTATTCCGAGGTGCCG
Source organism: Peptoniphilaceae bacterium (assembly GCA_022779285.1). Taxonomy (GTDB): domain Bacteria; phylum Bacillota; class Clostridia; order Tissierellales; family Peptoniphilaceae; genus JALFST01. The sequence goes on along the minus strand of JALFST010000002.1, from coordinate 96,232 downwards.
ATTCCGAATAAATGCCATCCGTCTCCGAAAAGACCGTCATTCGCCCAATCGGTATAGAAGGTACCCACCGTACTGATCGAAATGTAATATACCAAAAACATAATTACTGCAAAAATCGGTAGCGCCAGAATCGGGTGTGTAACAACACGGTCAATTTTATCGGATACGGTCAAGGCATCTCGGCTCTTCTTGTGAAGCACGCCCTGCGTTCTTTTTGCTATTTCCAGATAACGGGCGTTGGCAAGAATGCTTTCCGCATCGTCCTCCAGCTTCTTTTCCACCGGATCCAGGATTTCATCGAGATCCGCAACCTGCCGATCCGATAGCGAAAGCGACTTCAGCTCTTTCTCATCGCGCTCAAAAAGCTTGATCAGAGACCATCGTCTTGCATGAGAATCCAGTCTGTCGGAAAACCTCCGTTCGATCTCCTGCAACGCATTTTCTATTTCCTTGTCAAACACAAACGGCTGCGGAGCCTTTGCTCCCACAAGCTTTCTTGCCTCGCTGATCAAACCCTCCAGCCCCTCCTGATTGCTGGCGGAAATGCCGACGACGGGGCATCCCATCCTTTCGGAAAGCTCATCCTCCCGGATTGTATCCCCGTTTTTGCGTATGACATCCATCATGTTCAGCGCAATGATAATAGGAATTCCCGTTTCCATGAGCTGAGAGGTCAAATATAAATTTCGTTCCAAATTGGTGGCGTCAACGATGTCGATGATGACATCCGGACGCTCTTGAATCAGATAATTTCGTGATACAACCTCCTCCAACGTATAAGGAGAAAGGGAATAGGTTCCCGGAAGATCCACCAGGCGCATATCCGCATGCTTGCGGATGATGCCTTCCTTTTTCTCAACCGTAACTCCCGGCCAGTTTCCCACGAATTGATTGGCACCTGTCAGTGCATTGAACAGTGTCGTTTTTCCGCTGTTGGGGTTCCCCGCCAGCGCATATGTATATTGTTTTGTTTCTGCCATTACTCTACCTCAACCTGCTCTGCATCGGCCTTGCGGATGCTGAGTTCATATCCGCGCACCGTAAGCTCGATCGGATCGCCCAAAGGCGCTAATTTTCGTACCCTGACTTCGGTTCCGCGTGTGAGCCCCATGTCCATAATGCGGCGCTTCACGGCGCCCTCTCCGTGGATGCGTGCAACAACGGCACGCTCTCCGACTGCAATTTGTTTTAATGTTTTCATGCTATACTCCTACATACACATGGCGGACAAGCGCTTCACTCAAAGCAATTCTGCTCTCTTTGACCTTGACAATCCGATTGCCGTGCGTGTCCGTCAGGACGGTAACGGCATTGCCCTCGGCAAAGCCCATCGCATGCAGCTGTTTTTTGATTTCGGCATTGCCGCTGACGCGTTTGACTACCACTCGTTCTCCCGGAGAAATCATTGTTAACGGAATCATGATCCCCTCCTTGCCCTTTCCTCAAAGGCGTATTCTCCCGCCTATAGTTAGCTATTACTAACTATAGGATGCGCTGTTAGGTCAACCTAACAGCTTTTATGGATATTGTAGCGTATGATGTTAGCTCTGTCAAACATTTTTCAAGGAAATCTTTGCTCTTTTCTTTCCGCCTTGTTGCATATGCTTTTATTCGGCTCCGTTTCCGGTTTTCCAACTACGCTCGTTTTGATCCTTGTAAATCCTCGGCAGTGCTCCTGATAATAAAGAAATAGCCCGGATTTTCCGGACGCTGTCTGGAAAATCCTGACCTTGCTGTGCAAGGGGTTTTCGCATTTCAATCGTTCCTGTTCTTCAATCTTCTTTCCGGCTTGAGCAATCTGCTCACGGCCTTATGGGGAGCACTCTGAACCCTCGCCTCGGTTCAGATTTTCCCATAAGAAAAGCCGTAACCTGATTTTCTTCCTGTTACGGAATCAAGTCGGTTCACAGTTTTTTATGGTTGGGCTTAATGATTCTTTTGAGTCTTATTAGATGTGCGGTTGTTTTCGAATATTATTCCTCTTTCGGATGACTATTGCTCCCAGCATTCGGCTCATAGTTTCCACTTTCCTCGGCAACTTTCAGCAGCTTTGTAGGCTCCTTAACAAAACTGGTTTCCACTCACTCACGAATGCTTTTTGAATCATCATATCCGCTATTGAAGCGGACAAGTTTATCCCAGTTAATACTTCCATCCGCATCGCAAAAGCTGGTCGTGAATTGCATGACCAATCGATTGCTCGCTTTGTTATAGCTTTCTCTGTATTTTTCCAGATACTGCTCCGGCTTATTTCCCATGTAATCAATGATTTTCAAATAGAAATTGCTATCTCCAGTCAGCTCAGTCCAAAAATCTTGTCCTGCCAGTTCCTTATAAATCGTTGGCCGTCCTTTGCCTGTAGAGCGTTTCTTGCCGTAACAGTAACCAATGATAGGCTCGTATATGGCTTTGGCTTGCTGAGCTAATTTACGTGCCGCATTAAAGTTCTGCTCTTGTCGTTTCTTGCTATCAGCATTGAAGACAGAAGGGCCACTTTTGACAGCAATAGCATAAATGGTGTTCTCTTCTTTGTCCTCCACTATAATATCAACGCCTTCCGCTAAGGCTTTATTACCACCGCTGGCAGCAATAGCTATAGGCTCGAAGAAACAGTTGCCAAAGATTGTTTCCTCACTGCTTGAAACGGTTGCAGACAATACGCTTTCTACAATTTCAGCGGCGTTTTGAATTGCCTTCGCCCTATATAAATATGGGTTCTTCCGTTTCATGATGTCTTTAATGTTGATCTTATCGATCTTTGCAAGAAGAGAATTGTAAAAGTTCTTTAAGGCAACTGCTATTGCCTCCTCTACTGCTTGTCCATTCACTTCGTGTTTATTGATTGTCATTCCATACCTCAATTAAGATATATGTTGTTATGCGCCGATGTGCCTCGAGTACGTTTTGTATTGATAATTGAATGTCCAGTAGCCGTAGCAACAAGTGCTTTCCCGACTTCTTCTGCAAGACCAACGGGAACCGCATTACCTATCTGCTTATATTGATTTGCAATGGTGCCAGATATTTTCCAGTTTTCTGGAAATTGCTGAATCCTTGCATATTCCTTGACAGAAAGCGGTCTGTTTTTTGTCGGGTGGCACATCATTGTTGCCTTTTGAACAGGAGATGTAACTACCGTGGGAGACGGCTGAGAATAAGATAGTCTTCGATAGAAACCAACTTTGCCGCCCCCGCTTTTCCAGGCTCCACCCATTGCTTCCGGTTGTAATTCTTTAGGAATGTCTCTCCAATTTCCTCCTTCCGGAACCATCCGTAAAAATCTAAGACGATCTTCAGAAAAATGCGTGCATTCGCCTGGGTCATCTTCAAGATCTTTGATTGTTTCTCCAAGGGTTACCCACTGCATTTCCTGTAATTGATGCCTCTGAAAGTGCGTAGGAACTGGTAGAAAAATATCCTCATTATCACGGCTGCCAAGGATAATCAGACGCTCTCTGAATTGTGGGACGCCATAATTCACAGCATCCAGAACCCCACATACCGTTTTATATCCGATTCGCTTAAACTCAGAAAGGATAATCTCCAGTACGCCACCTGGCTCACCGCCTTTATCAACAGCTATGCTGGTCAATCCCTTGACATTCTCAAATACGAATAAGCGCGGACGAGTTTCATCAACCATCCTTACGTAATCCATAAATAACGAACCTCTTGGGTCATTGATGCCAAGCCTCTTTCCAGCGGTAGAAAAAGGTTGACAAGGCGGACCGCCGCTTAATAAAAAAGCCTCTCCTTTTTTTAGACCAGATTTTTCAAGAATAACTGAGGATTCAATATTCCTAATGTCTCCAGTCATAGCGGGCTTACCGTTTTTTAGCATAGTTTCATAGCAAGACGCATCAAAATCCTGACATAGCTTGATGTCGATTCCTGCCTTTTCAAGTCCTAAATCCAGGCCCATAGCGCCTGAAAATAAAGAAATAGATTCGTACATTACCTTTCCTTCTATCACAATGTGCCGTTTTTATGATTATATCATAGGCCACGTTCTTTTGATAGTCCCTAAAAGCAATAAATTAGAATAATCATCTTAAAACGCCTATATTCAGGCATTTTTTAAAATAGTCCTTTTCATAATTTTTAGATAGTCCCTTTTCGAAATAACTATATCTACCAGCTTCCTAATGGCCACATTCTCCATTCACTGAGTGGAAAATCTGAAGACGTTGCGCCACTGCCGGCAATGCGATTGTGCAATCACTGACTGCACAATTCATCCGGACTGAACTGTCCGATCAAATTAAAGTAGATGTCGATCTGCTGTTTGCGTCCTTTGCCTCTGGGCTTTCCGGTGCGATTGTGACGGTCGTTCTCCGGATGATGTTTGGTTTCATAGGCCGCAGGGATCGGAGCATGATCGGCCGTCAGAATCTCGGCAATCTGCGTCACGCCGTAGCCGTCTATGAGCAGCTGAAAGATACACCGAACGACCTTGACCGCTTTTTGTCCACAAGGAGCTGTTGTTTATTTTTTTCTGGTTCCGGTAGTACCGTAGGGCACACTTGGCGATACCCGTTTGCCGGCCTCCATGCGGAAGCGAAGGATCGCCTGAATCCTTCCCGGACGTATCGCGATCATAGCACTCGTTCATGATGTTCAGGAAAGGAATCAAGCCGCTTTCCTGTTTGTTAGTGCTGTCAATGCCGTTGTTGATGGTGATGATTCGCATTTGGCGATCCGGTTTTTCTCGGATTTTGCTCTGTCCTTATGATACGAACCCGTTCGGCTCCGTTTCCGAAAACCGCTATCACGAGCAGCGGAATTGCAAAGGAAAAAACTCCCGAAAGCCGGAAAATCCGGCCCTCGGGAGCCCTGAAAAGCAGCAGGCTTGTCTTCACCAAATGCATCCCCCGAAATATCCTGCTGCTCTATTTTTCAGTATACTTTCTTTTGTTCCGAAAGCTTTTTCTTCTGCCACGGATAGAAGGCCGGAAAACAATCGCGGGGACAAGAATTCAGGAACCCGATACAATCCAGTCATAGAGAGTTTCCGGAACAAAGCCCATCAGGCAGATGATGGGCAGCATGGCTGCATTGACGGAAAAGAATCCGATGAACATCTTTTTCGTGTATTTCAAATTTCTTTTGTTTGCCGCATCAAAGTTCAATAAAAGAATTTCCGGAAGAAGAAATGTGATCATCATTTCGCAAATCCCTGATATTTCATCAGGAATCCATCCTCTATAAAGAAAAGCTAAAAAAGCAACGAGGCGATCGGCAAAAGCATTATGAGAGCAGATATGTTCATTCGCTTCATAGAATCCTCCTGATTCGTATTCCTTCCGGATTCTGAATATGAAGACCTGTAGTTTCCCTGCTTTTCATTTCAATCGGGAAATCGTTATTTATCTTTAATATAGAGTTTTTTCATAACGTGTCAATTGCAATGTGCAAAATAGAAAAATGGCGCTTCCCTCCGGAAACGCCATTTTTATAGCAAGCCCCGCTCGTCGAGCGCCGGCATTCTGATTATTTTTTCAAGCCTTCCTCAAATTTTGCCCAATCCGCAAGGAAATTCTCAATGCCGCGGTCTGTCAGGGGATGGCTCCAGAGCTTCGGGAAGAGAGTTCCCGGGATCGTCGCGATGTCGGATCCGGCAAGTGCGGACTGTTCCACATGAGCAATGCTGCGTACCGATGCAGCGATGATTTCACTCTCGAATCCATAGTTGTCCAAGACAATGCGGAGATTTGCGATCAGCTCCATGCCGTCTTCCCCGATATCATCGATGCGTCCGATGAATGGGCTGATATAGGTAGCTCCCGCCTTTGCAGCCATCAGCCCCTGCGCTACGGAGAAGATCAGAGTGCAGTTGGTTTTGATGCCTTCCTGAGAAAGAACATGAATTGCCGCCAGTCCTTCCTCCGTCATCGGAATCTTGACGACAACATTCGGCGCCCACTTTGCAATTTCACGCGCCTGCTGCACCATTTCATCCTTCCGCAGACCGATCACTTCCGCGGAAACAGGACCGTCGACAATCGAACAAATCTCCTTGATGACCTCTTCAAAGGGGCGCCCCTCCCTGGAAATCAGGGTCGGATTGGTGGTAACCCCGTCGCAAAGACCGAGATCGTTGATGCGACGGATTTCATCAACATTTGCAGTATCTAAAAAGAATTTCATTTTTCCTCCTTTTGGCCATCGCCGTTCTTGACAGGAAAACCTCCTGTCCGTTGACTTTATTTTACAAAAGCCGCCTTGTATCTTGCGACAATGCTTTCGGCCGAGAATCCGTACTTTTCAAGCACAAGCTCGCCCTTGCCGGATGCGCCGAATTCATCAATGCCCAAATTGATTCCGGCAAGCCCCGTATATTTCTGCCATCCAAAGGTCGATCCGGCTTCCACACTCATACGATTCCGAATATGCGCGGGGAGCACGCTCTCCTGATATTCCGGATCCTGAGCATCAAAAGCGGAAAAGCTCGGCATTGAAACAACGGAAACGCCGATTCCTTCCTTCGCAAGCTCCTGCTGTGCAGCGATGCAAAGATCAACCTCGGAGCCCGTTGCAATCAGAATGCCCTGCGCTTTTCCCTCAGCAGGCGAAATGACATATCCGCCTCGACGGACGCCTTCCGATGCCAGCGCCTCAGTTGTTCTCAGATTCTTAAGATTTTGACGGCTGAGCACGAGCATCGTAGGATGATCATTGCTTTCCAAAGCCGCCTCCCATGCGGCATTCACCTCATTGGCATCCGCCGGACGAATGACATTGAGATTCGGCATTGCGCGCCAGGATGCCAGCTGCTCGATGGGCTCGTGCGTCGGACCGTCCTCGCCTACCGCCACCGAATCATGTGTCATCACATAGATCGCCGGCAAATGAGAAAGCGCCGCTACACGCACTGCCGGTCTCAGATAATCCGAGAACACAAAGAACGTCGCTCCATATACCTTCGTCCCGCCGTGAAACAGGATGCCGTTGTTGATCGCCGCCATTGCGAATTCTCGGACTCCGTAGTAGATATTTCTTCCCGCATCGCTTTCGATTCGGAAGATCGGCTCTCCCTTGATCGCCGTGTTATTGGAGGAGGCGAGATCTGCCGAGCCGCCCCATAATGTCGGAATGCGGGATGCCAAAGCCTGAATGGCAGCTTCCGAGGATTTGCGAGATGCAAGACTCGGCGACTCCGGAGAATAAACGGGAAGCGCGCCGGACCAATCCTCCGGAAGCTTTCCTGCCAGCGCATTCTCAAACTGAGCCGCCAGCTCCGGATACTGCTTTGCGTAGCCGGCAAAGAGGGCTTTCCATGCCTCTTCCCGCGCCGCGTTCGGCATGGCGATGGTATCCGAAAATCTGCCGTAAACCTCGGAGGGTACGGTAAAAGGCTTTTCATGCCAATCCAGATTTTCGCGCAGGGCTTCCATTTCTTCCTCTTTCAGAGGAGCGCCGTGCACCTTGTTGGTTCCCGCATTCGGCGATCCGTATCCGATCGTCGTCGATACAATGATGAGCGTGGGCTGATCCTTGGTGCTTTTCGCATGCTCCAGAGCACTCACAATCGCATCCGTATCATTGCCGTCGGGAACGCTGAGCACCTGCCAATTGTAGGATTTGAAACGCAAGCCCACGTTTTCCGTAAACGAGAGCGATGTCGGACCGTCAAGGCTGATATCATTCGAATCATAGAGCACGATGAGCCTGCCGAGCTTGAGATTGCCTGCTAATGAAGCCGCCTCCGCGGAAACACCCTCCATCAAATCCCCGTCGCCGCAAAGGCAATACGTATAGTGATCGACAATGGGATAATCTTCTTTGTTGTACAGCGCGGCAAGATGTGCCTCCGCCATCGCCATGCCGACCGCGTTCGCAATTCCCTGTCCCAGCGGCCCGGTGGTTGCTTCTATGCCGTCTGTGTGACGATATTCCGGATGTCCCGGCGTCCGCGAGCCAAGCTGACGGAAATTCTTGAGATCCTCCATAGAGACGTCATATCCCGACAAATGCAGCAAGCTATATAAAAGCGCTGAGCCGTGTCCTGCCGAAAGCACAAAGCGATCGCGATTCGGCCACGTGCTATCCTTCGGATTATGGTTCATTACCTGTGTCCAAAGAGCATACGCCATTGGCGCCGCTCCCAACGGCAATCCCGGATGCCCGGAATTCGCCCGATTAATCTGATCCATCGAAAGCATTCGCAGCGCGTTGATCGCCAGCTGATCGATTTTTTCCATATTTTCTCCTTTCGTGGTGAAACCCTACTTTTTTGTTATATTGAGAATGGCATCAATCACAGGCTTCAAATGACCGGTATCCGCCTGTTCAATGCATCCCTCGTCCGCTAAATTTGCTACCTCCGGCAGAATCGGAAGCTTTGCCAGCACCGGCACGCCGAAACGAGCCGCAACCTCCTCGACATGACTTTCTCCAAAAATGGAATATTCCTTACCGGTATCCGGAGCCTTGAAATAGCTCATGTTCTCCACAATCCCGACCACCGGAATCCCCATCATGCGCGTCATATTGATGGCTTTTTCCACAATCATGGAAACTAAATCCTGCGGGCTTGTCACAATAATCACCCCGTCAAGCGGAAGCGTCTGAAATACGGTAAGAGGAACATCTCCCGTTCCCGGAGGCATGTCCACGAACATATAATCGACATTTTCATAGACGATATCCGTCCAGAACTGCCCGACCGCCTGAGCGATCAACGGCCCTTTCCAAAGCACGGGATCCGTCTCCTTGGAAAGAATCAGATTGGTGGAAGCGATTTGGATACCGCTTTTCGTCTCTCGGGCATAGGGCACCTGATTTCGAAGCTCCAGTCCGCCCTTGAGACCGAAAACATGGGGAATGGACGGCCCTGTAATATCCGCATCCAGGATTGCCGTATTCCATCCCGCGCGCTCCATCGCCAATGCGGCAAGCGAGGTGACCATGGATTTTCCCACGCCTCCCTTACCGGACATCACCGCAATCACATGGTTGATTGTGCTTTTTTCATTCGGTTCCTTGTAAAAAATCGGCTTTTTCTTTTCCTGTGCCATCATTTCCTCCTATCACGAAACGGGTGCTCGCGATCAATTGATTTCCTGCCGGATTCTGGATAACAATTCCCCTCGCAATGTATAGGGCACCTTGTGCAGATCTTCCACCGTACGGCAGCCGAGCAGCAACATCCCGATCGTGAGATTGCGCCGCAGATCCTTGAGATAATTTCGCGCGTTATCCAGGCCTCCCATCAGAAGATAGCGAAGAATGGCTCCCGAAACGGCACAAAGCTCCGCACCCATAACCATCGCATGAATCATATCGGTGGCGGTTTCCAGCCCGCCGCTCGCAATCAGCCGGTGATTCGGCGCCTCTTTTCGCAAATTCCAGATTGATTTTGCCGTCGGTACTCCCCAACGGTAAAATTCGCTGTAATTCTCGCGGATCTGGCGAAGCGCTTCAATTTCAATGAAATTGGTGCCGCCATAGCCGGATACGTCAATGTATGCCGCAGGAATTTCCCTGAGCTTTTGCGCATCGCTTCGGCTCATGCCGAAGCCGATTTCTTTGACAATGATTTTTCCCGGAAAAGCCTTACAGAGTGTGGACAGATTGGCATAGCGGCCGCGAAATTCCCGATCTCCCTCGTCCATCACCAGCTCCTGAGACGGATTGATGTGAATGCCGATGCCGTCGCCATCAATCATATCCAGAGCCCTTTGCACATCCTCTATGCTTGCATCCGACCCGAGATTTCCCATGGCGACACCTGAAAAATGCTCACGGATTACCGAAAAAGAGCCGATCGTCCCGGGTTCGTCTAAAGCGATGCGCTGCGAACCCACCTGCAATGCCAGACCGAATTCCTCCGCAAGAATCGATAAATCGCGGTTGATGACTCTCGTCTTTTCCGTGCCGCCCGTCATCGCGTTGATGGCCAGCGGCATTTGAATCGTTTTTCCCAAAAATTTCATCGAAAGATCGATATCCGTCCAATTGAGCTCGGGGAATGAGGTGGGCTCCAGCACCACCTGATCCAAAAGCGTCTGACCGTGAATTTCCGTACGCAGATACTGCTCAATATGTTCATCTTTTCTTTCTTTACGCATATCTTCTTCTCCCCGCCGCCTTCCGGCATGCGATGCTATTGTCCTTGATTCCTCCTAAGGGTCTCCGCGTCGCTCTGTCCGTCCTTCTCTTGCTGATTCTCTGTCCCTGCGGATGATTTTCTTGTCTGCTTTTGCAGCATATAGTCTCCAAAAAGCTTTTGCACCAGCTTTTGTGTTTCCTCCGGATCCGGTAAATAATACGAAATGCCCGAAATATACTGCCCGTCTCCCGGAATGGTATAAGTTTCAAGGCTTCCGTTCTTCATGATGCTCACCTTATCCAGCATCCCCAGCATGGTCGTCCAGGGAATATTTGTTTTCACGTCGCTGAAGACGGTCTGCAGAATCCCGGGAATATGCTGAATGCTGGCCTCGCTCAGAGTCTGCTTTACAAAGGATTGCAGGAATTTTTGCTGCGCATGGACACGCCCGATATCTCCCAGGGCATATCCGCTGCGGAAGCGCAAATATCCAAGTGCCTGCTCTCCGTTGAGCTTCTGGAGACCGGGCTTCAACGTTTCCCATGTGCCATCCGTATAAGCAATATCGTATTGGATGCCGTCATCGGGAATTTCATACTCGACGCCGCCCAGGGTGTCCACAATATGCTTCACCGCATCAAAGCTGACCTCCACATAATAGTCAAGATCAATCCCCAGCCAGTTGCGCACCGTCTGCATCGTAAGCTCGATTCCGCCATACGAATGCGCATGATTCAGCTTCGTTTTTTCCCCATTGACGGACACTCGTGTATCACGCGGCAGAGATAATAATTGGAGCTTGCCCGTCTTAAAATCCGCCTTCACAAGCATGAGGGTATCTGAGCGCGTTTCCGCTCCCGTATTTTCTTCTCCCGAATTGATATCCACGCCCGCAACGAGACAGAGGAACTGATCATCAATGACCTCTGACGGATTTCCTTTATGCTCCGTCAGCTCCACGTTGACCCATCCCTCCTCGCTTGATTGCTCCCGGGCATGCATCATTCGATTGAGCAGCAGATTTTCTCCGAAAAATATGAATGCAAAAAGAAGCAAGGCTGCTCCGATTCGCAGGAACCAACGTTTCATACGATCTCCTCCTGTTTCCGATCGAATCTATTTTAGCATATGCGGAAATTCTGCGAATCGATTTTTATCGATTTCCCTCGGCAACCCTTTCTCTTGCCGTTGTCATCATCAGCTTAATGCGATTGACCTGATTGACCTCCGAGGCGCCCGGATCATAATCGATGGCGATGATGTTGGACTCCTCATATTTTTCACGAATCACCTTCATCACACCCTTGCCGGTAATGTGGTTGGGCAGGCATCCGAAGGGCTGAATGCAGACGATGTTCGGTGCTCCGCTGTGAATGAGTTCAATCATTTCCCCGGCTAACAGCCATCCCTCGCCATATTGATGTCCCAAGGAAACAATCTCCTTCGCATACTCCTCCACCTGTTCGATATAGAGCGGCTCATGGAAATGCACGGATTCCCGAAGAGCATCCCGTACGGGTTTGCGGATTCTTTCAATGTATTTTACGCCCATCTCGGCGAAAAAAGCGGAAATCCTGCTCTTTCCGAGAAGCTCCGCTTTATGATGTGCATTGCGGAAGCAATACATCATAAAATCGGTGAGATCCGGCACCATAACCTCTGCGCCCTCCTCCTCAAGAAGATCCTGCAAATGATTGTTGGCCTCCGGCAGATACTTAACCAGAATCTCTCCCACAATTCCCGCCTTGGGCTTTCGAATATCCAAACGCTCCACGCCATCAAACTCGGCGATACATTCCTTCACCAGCTTCTTATACAGGGTACGGTCAGGATGTGTGCAGAATTCTCCGAAACGCTCAAGCCACTTTTTTTTCAGCGCATCGGTTTCCCCGGAATTCTTTTCATAGGGTCGGGTCGCATTGGTGCAGCGCATGAGCAGATCGCCCAACACCAGGCCATGCATTCCTTTGCGAATCAGCGGAAGCGTCAATTGAAAGCCGGGGGATTTCTCGATTCCCTGCACGGAAAGTGCGATCACAGGAATCTGAGGATACCCCATATCCTTGAGCGCCTTGCGGATATATCCTACATAATTGGATGCACGACATGCTCCTCCTGTTTGCGTCATGAGGAGCGCGACACGGTTCGGATCATATTTTCCGCTTTCCAGTGCCTCCATCATCTGACCCACTGTGGTAATGGACGGATAGCAGGAATCGTTGTTGACATACTTGAGCCCTGCATCCAGAACCTTTTGATCCACCCGTTCCAAGAACTCCAGCTCATAGCCCTCACTATTGAGCGCCTGCCTGATCAATGAAAAATGATCGGGCGCCATCGCCGGCACGAGGATCGTATAACGCTCCCGCTTCATTTTCCGTGTAAATACCGGTTTTTCAGGAGCGTAGGAGCCCTGTTTTTTGAGCGGAGAGCTTCCCGCTTCCCGATCCTGCAAAGCTTGCAGCAGAGAGCGGACTCGAATTTTTACCGCACCCAAATTGGAGACCTCATCGATTTTCAGGAGCGTATAAATTTTTCCGTAACTTTCCAAAATCTCCTGCACCTCATCCGAGGTGACGGCATCCAGACCGCATCCGAAGGAATTGAGCTGAATCAGCTCCAAATCCTCACATTGTGTCACAAACTCCGCAGCACGGTAAAGTCTGGCGTGATAGACCCATTGATCCAGCACGCGAAGCTCCTCACGGAGATCTTCGGCATTCATGGCGACGGCATCCTCCGAGAGCACCGCAAGCCCCATGCCATTGATCAGCTCCGGAATCCCGTGATGTACCTCACTGTCCACATGGTAAGGACGTCCGGCCAGCACAATCCCTTTTTTGTGATTGCGCTTCATCCAGTCCAAAGCATTTCTTCCTTCTCTCGCCACATCCTGATGATAGTTTGTTTCTTCTGCCCATGCCGCATCCACCGCCATACGAATTTTTCTTCCATTGATCTGATACCGCTTCCCGTCAATGACAAAATCCGCAAAGGCCTCCTGTAAGCTTTTTGTGATCGTCTGCTTCGAGGCGAAGGAAAGGAAGGGATGCATATAGGTCACCCCATTTTCCTCAAGAGAGGAAACATTGTTTTTGATGACCTCCGGAAAGCCGATGACAACGGGGCAGTTGATCTGATTTTTGGCCTTGTCAAATTGCTTGCTCTCATAAAATGCACTGGGATAAAAGATGAATTTCTCTCCGTTTTCCACAAGCTCCTCAATGTGTCCATGTACGAGCTTTGCCGGATAGCAAGCCGTTTCCGAAGAAATGGAAGCGAGCCCCTTTTCATAGATAGCTCTGCTCGAGGGTGAGGAGAGATGCACCGGAAAGCCCAGCCTTGTAAAAAATGTATGCCAAAAAGGATAGTTTTCATACATATTGAGCACCCGCGGAATGGCAACGGGTGGAAATTGCGCCTGAGCTTCGGGAAGAGGGCTGTAATAGTGGAAAAGCCGATCGTATTTGTACGCATAAAGATTCGGCAAATCGTTACTTTCTCTGCGAATCCCCGCTCCGCGCTCGCATCGGTTGCCCGATATATAGCGCGATCCATCTGAAAAAATGTTAATGGTGAGCGCACAGTGATTGGTGCATCGACCGCAGTGTGCGTTTTTTTGCGTATACGTAAACTCGTCAAGCTGCGCGGCACTGCGAATGGCGGAGCGCTTTTTCTCCGTACTTCTTGATTTTGCAAGCAAAGCCATTCCCATAGCGCCCATCAGCCCGGCAATTGAGGGCCTGGTCGCATGACGCCCTGTAATGAGCTCAAAGGCGCGGAGAATCGCATCTCCGTAAAAAGTGCCGCCTTGCACTACAAGATTTTTTCCGAGAGAACGCGGATCCCGGATCTTGATCACCTTCTGAATCGCATTGCGAATCACGGAATAGCAAAGACCCGCGGAAATGTCTCCCACCTCCGAGCCTTCCTTTTGCGCCTGCTTGACCTTGGAGTTCATAAATACAGTGCACCGACTGCCCAAATCCACCGGCTCTGCAGCAAAGAGCGCTTCCTTCTGAAAATCCTCCACCGACATGCCGACGGAAGCGGCAAAGGTCGATAAAAAGGAGCCGCAGCCTGAAGAGCAGGATTCATTGAGCTGAATGGAATCGATCACGCCATCGGTAATGTGCATCGCTTTCATGTCCTGACCGCCGATATCGAGAATAAAATCCACATCCGGATCAAAATAATGAGCAGCGGTATAGTGTGCGATCGTCTCCACCTCGCCCTCATCCACATGGAGCGCTGCGCGAATAAAGTCCTCGCCATATCCTGTAATCCCCGCATTGGCAATGTAGGCATCCTCCGGTAAAAGCGAGTAAAGCTCCCGAAGATCCTCGATGACGCGCTCCAGGGGCTTTCCCTTATTGTTGGCATATTGAGAATAGAGAATTTGATTCTCCGAGCCGATCAAAACCATTTTCGCCGTTGTCGATCCCGAATCGATTCCGAGATATGCCGGCCCGTGATAGCTGCGAATGTCTCCTCTTTGCGCACGAGAGGTTTCGTGTTGTTTGACAAAAATGTCATATTCTCCCCGGGAAGAAAAGAGAGGGTCCAAAAGGCGGCGATCCTCGATCACCGGACCGTCGGGGTCCCGCAGGCGTGCCATCAATACATCCATATCCCAAGACCGTGCCTTCTCTTTTGCAATCAACGCCGCGCCATAAGCGACAAAAAGCTGGCCGTCCTCAGGAACGGTGAAGGTGTTTTCCTCCTCCCCCAGTGTCAGGATGAAACGATCCCGCAAGGCAGAAAGAAAATGCAGAGGACCGCCCAAAAAGGTCACATGCCCCTTGATCGGTCTTCCGCATGCCAAATTTGAGATCGTTTGGTTTACCACGGATTGAAAGACGCTCATGGCAATATCTTCCTTGGATGCGCCTTGATTCAAAAGCGCCTGAACATCCGTCTTTGCAAATACACCGCATCGGGAAGCGATCGGATAGATTTTCTCATAATCCTTTGCTATGGTATTCAATTTTCCGGCATCCATATCCAGTAAATTGGCCATCTGGTCAATAAATGCTCCCGTACCGCCCGCACAAATCGAATTCATGCGCTGCTCCACACTTCCGGAAAGATAGGTGATCTTTGAATCTTCTCCGCCAAGCTCGATAATGACATCCGTATCGGGAATGCGTTCACGGATCGCTCTGGTCTCCGCAATCACCTCCTGTGCAAAAGGAATTTGAAGCAAATTCTCCAAAAACATGCCTCCCGAGCCCGTCACCGCCATATGTACCGGGGCGTTGCCCAGCTTTTCCCGGAGCTCCTGAAATACCGTATATACCGTTTCCTTCACATCGCTGCAATGACGGCGATAAACGGAAAATAAACCCCTTCCCTCTTCATCGATCGCAACCACCTTGACCGTTGTAGAACCGACATCCAATCCCGCATAGATCTGCATGACTTTCCTTTCTAATCCGCATTTCGGAAAACCCTACTCCCGGGTCGATTGACTTTTCTTAGAATATTTCTAAATGTGCGACTATTATAACAGATTCCGCTTGTGCATACTGATGTTTCACGCATGCTCGGAATTTTTCAATCATCTCAGGCATCCCGTTTCCGGAAAACGAAAAGCTTGCTCACTCCATAATTGGCAATCAATACGAGAAGCTGTGCCGCAATTTTGGTCGGAATTGCCGAAAAATGAAGGATGTTCAGAAAAAGAAACAAAATCCCCTCTTCCAGAATCAATGTCAAAATGCGTCCCCCAAAAAAAGCCCCTGCCTGACGCACACCTTCCGCAAGGCCGGACGGCTTTGCCGAAAACACCCAGCTCCGATTGGTGAAATATGCAAAGGCCACGGCAAGAATCCATGAAATCACATTGGCGATCATGGCATCCATGTGCAGCCTTTTTACCAAGAAAGCAAAGGAGATAATGCTCACCAGCGTCGTCAAAGCGCCGAAAAAGAGGTAGAGCAGCATCTCCTTATGCGTTTTATAGAATGGAAGAAAAAACCGAAAGCCCGGAAGCTCAAAAATTCGATCAAAAAAATCTTTTTCCGTATCCATGCCTTCTCCTAACGAATGCGGACAGCATCCGACCGACTCGATTCCGACACGATAAAGTGCGGGCGGCGCTTGCTCTCTGTATAGGTTTTTGCGATATATTGTCCGATAATTCCGATGCAGAAAAGCTGAATTCCTCCGATAAATACGATGACCGAGATCGTGGATGCCCAGCCCGCCACCGGATCGCCGAAAATCAGCCTGCGCAAAACGATAAAAAGGAGTGCCAGGAAGGACACAATGGTCATCCCCATTCCGAACCAGGAAGCAATGTTGAGCGGCGCCTCCGAAAAGTTGATGATCCCGTTGACGGCATAGCGCAGGAGCTTCCAAAAGCTCCACTTTGTCTGCCCCGCGATACGCTCCACATTTTCATAGCTTATCCAGCAGGTGCGAAATCCGACCCATCCGAAGATGCCCTTGGAAAAGCGGTTATATTCATCCATCGCAAGAATCGCCTCTACCATCTTTCGCTTCATCAGGCGAAAATCTCGTGCTCCGTCTACGATTTCCGCATCGGAAACGCGATTGATGAGCTGATAAAACTTTTTCGCAAACCAGGAGCGAACCGGCGGCTCTCCGTCTCGTGTCATGCGACGTGTCGCTACGCTGTCGTACTCCTCCGTTTGCAGAATGTGCAGCATTTCCGGCAGGAGCGAAGGCGGATCCTGCAGATCCGCATCCATGACCGCGACATAATCGCCCGAGGCATTGCAAAATCCTGCATACATGGCTGCCTCCTTGCCGAAATTTCGCGAAAACGAATAGTATTGAACATGAAAATCCTGTGCGGCCATTTCCTTGAGCAGAGCAAGGGTTCCGTCTCCGGATCCGTCATCGATGAATAAAAGCTCATAATCTACAGGCAGATCACGCATTACCCGTGTGACCTCCTTATAAAAAAAAGGAAGCGCGTCCTGCTCATTATAGCAAGGTACGATCAAGGAAATTCGGCAATGCTGTATTGTTTTCGTTGTGGTGTCCATAGCTACCTCCGCGTCCTTATTGTAGCATAGCAATGCATTGCGCAGAAATGCAAAAAGCGGAGAAATCTCCGCTTCTTGCTCGCATTCCTTTATTTTTTGAGCAGGGAAGGCTCCCATTCCGCCGGCTTTTCGTAGCCCATGAGCTCAACGACAGTTGCCGCGACATTGGCAAGCCCCGCTTTTCCGGAAAGGGTTTCATCCAGCTCCACGTCCTTTTCGGGAGAGACCACGATGAAGGGCACGGGATTGAGAGAATGAGAGGTTTTCGGGGTGATTTTTCCCGTTTTCTTATCCACCTGGATCATATCATCCGAATTGCCGTGATCGGCGGTGATGACAAGTGTATAGCCCTGCGCCCGAGCTGCCGGAAGGAGTCTCTTGAGACCCAGATCCACGCCCTCGACAGCAATGCGAACGCTGTCAAAAACACCGGTATGCCCCACCATATCCCCATTAGGATAATTGATGCGCAGAAATCCGTACTTTCCGGACTCCATCGCTTCAATCAAGGCATCCGTGATCTCTGCGGATTTCATCCAGGGGCGCTGATCAAAGGAAACATTGTCGGAAGGGATTTCCAGCCATGTTTCCAGCTCCTCCGATACCTTGGCGGAGTTGTTCCCGTTCCAAAAATACGTCACATGGCCGTATTTTTGCGTCTCGGAGCAGGCAAATTCATTGATGCCCTTGCTGACAAAAAACTCTGTGAGCGTATTATGAATCTGTGGAGGCGCTACAAGATAATGATTTGGAATATGCAGATCCCCATCATATTCGAGCATGCCCGCATAGTACACCTGAGGACGATATCCTCTTTCAAAGTATGGAAATTCCTCATTGTCAAACGCCATCGAGATTTCGATCGCTCGGTCGCCGCGGAAGTTGAAGAAGATGACGCTGTCCCCGTCCTTGACGGGTCCGATCGGTGCGCCGTCACGCTCCAAAACGAATGCCGGAAGATCCTGGTCTATCTGCTCCGTTTCCCGGCGAAGCGTCTCATAGGCTTCTGTGGCTGTGGCAAACCGATAATCGGCAATGCCGCGAACATGCGCGTTCCAGCCGCGTTCCACCATGGGCCAGTCCGCCTGATAGCGATCCATTGTGACCTTCATCCGGCCGCCGCCCGATGCGAACTCCGCTGTAAAGTCCCCGTCATTCAGGGTTTGGAAAAAGTCTTCCATCTCACGAATATATTGCAAACCGCTGGTTGGCGGAACATCGCGTCCATCCAGGAGCGCATGCACATAAGCCCTTGCGATTCCCTCGGCCTTTACCTTCTTAAGAATTGCCTTCACATGAGAAATATTGGAATGCACATTGCCGTCAGAAAGCAGTCCGATCAGGTGTACGGCGCCTTCATGCTCTCTTGCATAAGCAATCAGGTCCTTCCACGTCTGCGACTCAAAAATACGCCCCTCCGCAATGGATTCATTCACAAGCTTTGCGCCCTGCGCATAGATCTGACCGCAGCCCAGCGCATTGTGACCCACCTCACTATTTCCCATATCCTCATCGGACGGAAGTCCCACAGCCGTACCGTGTGCGCGAAGAGCAATCCATGGGTATTCCTCTCTGAGAGCATCAAGAACGGGCGTATTTGCGGCTTTCACCGCGTCTCCCGCCTCCTTGCCCTCCGGACTGATCCCGACACCGTCCATAACAATGAGCGCTACTTTTTTCTGCTTCATTTTCTCCCCTTTTCTAACGAATAAAACGGAAATTGATCCTCCTGCTCGTGAGTTCTGAGATTTTCCGCCATGGCTCCGGCAAGCTCACGCAGTCTCTCATAATCCGCTTTCTTGATGCCGCTTCTCGCCTCCACAATGGGCTCCACACGCTCGAATTTCTGTGTTTCCGCCCATGCGTTCAGCTCCTTGACGCCTCCGCCGCTCCAGGAATAATTTCCGAATATACCGACGGTCTTATTCTGCATCTTATTTTCGTCCAGGATATTCAACAAACTCATCATCGGCGGGAACAGGGCATTATTGTAGGTCGGGGATCCCAGCAGGAGCCCGCGATATTTCCAAATCTCGGAGGAAATCACCGACAGATCCGTTTTACTCACATTATAGATTCGGATGTCCTGTATGCCGTCCGCAGCCAATTCACGAGCCAGGAAGTCCACCATGCGCTCCGTATTCCCATACATCGTTCCATAGGCGATCACCACGCCGTTTTGCGACTTCCATGCCGTCATGTCCTGATAGAGCTGAAGAATTTTCTCCGGATGTGTGCGCCAAATCGGGCCATGCACCGGACAAATCATCCGGATATCCAGACCGCCCAGCTTTTTGAGTGCACCTTGTGCCATTTTGGAATACTTTCCGACGATGTTGACATAGTAACGAACGGCCTCGTTTCCTACCTCCTCGAGATCGCGCACTTCATCATCAAAGAGCATACCGTCCAGAGAACCGAAGCCTCCGAAAATGTCCTGCGAAAAGAGCGTACCCGAGACGGCATCATAGCTCACCATGGATTCCGGCCAATGCACCATCGGCGTCATGAAGAACTTCAGAGAATGCTTGCCTAAATTCAGCTCGTCTCCCTCCTTGACCACGATGGGATCTTCAATCACGAGGCCAAAAAAGTTTTCCAGAAACTCGAAGGTTTTTTTATTTCCGACAAATCGGACATTGGGATAGAGACGGCGAATCAAAGAAATGGCACCGGAATGATCGGGTTCCACATGATGAACTACAAAATAATCCAAATCGCGTCCGCCTAACGCTTCCTCCAGCTTTTCGATCAAAAGCTCCGACTCCATCACATGAACGCCGTCCATGAGCGCCGTTTTTTCATCGGTCAGCAAATAGGAGTTGTACGCCACGCCCTTCGGCAGCGGCCACTGATTTTCAAAGAGCGGCGTAAGACGGTCGTTCGCTCCTATGTAGGTGATAAAATCATTCATTTTTACAGATAGAGTATTCATTTCAGCCTCCTAAATTTTTTATTATCCGAGAGCTACATCCAACGCCATCATCAAGGTAAATCCGAGAGCAAAAGCCACAACTCCGATATTGGAATGCTCCCCCTCACTCATTTCCGGGATCAGCTCCTCTACAACGACATACATCATTGCGCCTGCCGCAAAGCTCAACAAATATGGCAAAACCGGAATCACAAGCCGGGAAAGCAATACCGTCAAAAATCCTGCAATCGGCTCAACGATTCCCGAGAGCATCCCATAAAGAAACGCCGTTCCGCGGGTCTGGCCTTCGGAATGTAACGGCATGGAAATAATGGCTCCCTCCGGAAAATTCTGGATTGCAATCCCGAGGGAAAGCGCAAGCGATCCCGCCGCTGTGATCGATCCCTGCCCGGTCATCAGACCCGCATAGACCACTCCGACCGCCATACCCTCCGGAATATTATGCAAAGTCACCGCCAGCACCATCATGCTGGTTCGCCGGAATCCGGATTTCGGACCTTCTGCCTGTTCCGCATTGAGATGTAAGTGGGGAATCACATGATCCAAAAAAAGCAGAAAAAGCGTGCCGATCCAAAAGCCGATCACAGCCGGTATCAATGCCCATTTCCCCATATGTTCCGACTGCTCCATCGCGGGAATCAGAAGGCTCCAAATGGAAGCCGCAACCATAACGCCCGCGGCAAATCCGGTAAAAGCTCTTTGCACCCGACGATCGAGATCTTTTTTCATGAAGAAAACACAAGCGGCTCCCAGTGTCGTTCCGAAAAAAGGAATCATCAATCCTTCAAATAATTGAGCGATCATATTTTTCTATCTCCGCCCCTCTCATCTCTGTCCGCGTCCGATATCGCCTTTTCTTCCTGTAGAACTTCTTTCGGAGCTGCT
Organism: Peptoniphilaceae bacterium; assembly: GCA_022779285.1. Classification (GTDB taxonomy): domain Bacteria; phylum Bacillota; class Clostridia; order Tissierellales; family Peptoniphilaceae; genus JALFST01. Next base: position 75,345 of record JALFST010000002.1, on the reverse strand, counting down.
CCACGCGGCAGATGGCTTTCTTCTTTAATGTATCTTTTTTACCCGACATCGTTTATTTTACAACAAAAGTCTTACTGCTCCGCAATCTCCGGCATTTAAAATGCCTCCCTATCCGTCCAAAGCGTATCGCGGTTGACAGGCGTGTGGAACATCCGGGAAATTTCCTCTGCGGATGTGGCGTACGCCAAAATCCAATTGAGTTTTGTGATTGTTGCGGGCAGAGTCATATCAAAGGCCTCCAAGATACCGGCATCCCCTTTTAACGATTTTCCCACCTCATAAATGGAAAGGTTGCTGCCTTCATAGGGCACCTGTGTCGTCATCACAATGGTTTTATGATTGCGCGCCAGCTCTCTTGCCTTTTCACGAAAATCGGCTTCAGGATATTCCGGAAGCCCGCCCACGCCAAAGGATTCGATGACAATACCATCATAGATTTCGCCCATGGCATCAAAAAAACGAGGATCCATTGATGGCGTAAGCTTCATCAATCCCACGGATGCATTCATATGGTGATAAAAACGAACCGGAGGCGGATTCTGCTTTGCATCATCAATATAAAAAATCACGTGCTCCTCCTGAATCGTGGCGATATAAGGAAAATTCACACTGGTAAACGCATTGTAGCTTTTTGTTCTCTCCTTTTGTGCGCGCGTGCCGCAAATCACCTTGCCGTCAAATACGATCACTACATCGTGTGCCCGATCATCGATTGCAAACCGAAAGCTGTCCATGAGGTTTGTGCGAGCATCGGTATTGTCCAGATTGATCGGTTTTTGAGAGCCGGTAATCACGATGGGCTTCACGGAGTTTTGAATCAGGTAGGAAAGAGCCGCTGCCGTATAGGCCATGGTATCCGTTCCATGACAAAGCACGAAGCCGTCATACTCATCATAATGCTCTTCAATGCACTGAGCCATAGCAAGCCAGTGCTCCATCTGCATATTTGTGGAGTCCAGATTCAGGAGTCTCAGTGTATCGACCTTCGCAAATTGCAGCACCTGAGGTACAAATTGTAAAATTTCATCCGTATTGAGCTGCGGAGTCAATCCATCCCTGCCCTGTGCGGACGCAATGGTTCCTCCTGTTCCAATGAGAAGTACTCTCTTCATTTTGTGCCTCATTTCTTCCAATAACCGAAATCAGTATACCATAAAAAAGAGAGGTGGTTTCCCACCTCTCTAAAACCTTAAGCGTTGTATTTCAATTACGCTCTGTCGTTTTTCATTTTGCGAAGCACAATAAATGCTATGACTGCCAGCGCGATGATGGCGATATACGGTACAAGGTTCAACGTGTCCCCCGTCTTCGGACTTGAACCCGTGCTTGCTGCACCAGGTGTTCCGAGATCCTGCGCCTTGACGATTACCTGAACAGGATCTGACGGCGTTTTGCCCTCTTCCTGTGCAATTGCTGTAATCTTGTCTCCGGCTTTCAGAGGCTGATCCACTGTGACCTTCCAATTGCCCTTATCATCCGCTTTCGTTGTGATCTTTCCGCTTGGAGTGGTAATCACAACACTTGCGCCCGGTTTTGCAGTTCCGGTAATGTCCTTGTCTCCCGGCTTCACGGGATTCACGGTCGGTTTCTCGGTCTGCTCCTGTACAATCGGCTTATCCTCTACCGTAACCTTGACAGGATCCGACGGCTTCTTGCCTTCCTCTTCCGCCGTTGCGGTGATTTCATCGCCCGGCTTCAGCGGATTGGTGACATCTACTGTCCAGTTGCCGTTCTCGTCCGCCGTTGTCGTCTTTTCCCCTTCCGGCGTCTTGACTACAACCTCAGAATCCTTCGGTGCGGTTCCCGTGATTGTCGTATCGCCTTCCTTCGGCTGAACAATCGTGGGCTGTTCCGTCTTTTCCTTGTCGATGACCGTAGCCTTGACAGGATCCGACGGCTTCTTGCCTTCCTCTTCCGCCGTTGCGGTGATTTCATCACCCGTTTTCAGCGGATTGGTGACATCTACTGTCCAGTTGCCGTTCTTGTCTGCAGTTGTCGTCTTTTCCCCTTCCGGTGTCTTGACTACAACCTTGGAATCCTTCGGCGCGGTTCCCGTGATCGTCGTGTCGCCTTCCTTCGGAGTGTTGATGACCGGGGTCTCTGTCTTCGGCTTTGCAGCGACAGTCTCCGTTGCCGGAGCGGACGGCTTCTCACCATCCTTTGTTGCTACCGCTGTAATCTTCTGACCTGCCTCTAACGGATTGTCGACCGTTACCGTCCACTTGTTATCGTCACCGACCTTGGCGGTCTTTTCGCCTTCCGGTGTCTGAACCGTAACGGTTGCACCTGCACCTCCCGGCACGGTTCCAGTAATCTCTGTTGCACCTTCCATCGGCTTATCAATCGTCGGAGTCGGCGTCTGATCCTTCGCGCGCACGGTTTGTGTTGCAGGATCGGAATCCAGCTTCCCATCCTCTTTTGCAACGACAGTAACGGTTTGATCCGCTTCTAACGGATTGCCGACTGTTACCGTCCACTTGTTATCGTCACCGACCTTGGCGGTCTTTTCGCCTTCCGGTGTCTGAACCGTAACGGTTGCACCTGCACCTCCCGGCACGGTTCCGGTAATCTCTGTTGCACCCTCGATCAAATCATCGATCGTCGGTGTTGCCAGCTTCTCCTTCGGATTGACCTTCAAGGTTCCCGGTGAGTTGGCCGTCTTATCGCCGACGCTTGCCACCAGGTTCTTTCCGTTCTGATCCGTTGTGAGATTGCTTCCGTCTGCCGGAGTCAAGGTGACACCATACTCCGCCAGCTCGTCTTTCCCGATGGTAACCTCTTTGCCATTCTTGTCTGTCAATTTGATCTGCAGACCGTCTGCTTCAAGAGGATCTCCCTCGGTGTATTCCATCTTCGTCGGATCCTTCAGGAATTCAATCTTTGCGATGTTGTCCTTGTCAAACGGAACGTCTGTGTTTTCATAGACTGCGTAAACCGTGACATCCGCTTCCGCAACTTCCAGCGGGAACGCATCCTCTGTGGCTTGTGCATCCTTGCCCCAGAACTTGAATGCCTTGTTCTCTTTGGCCGCGGTCTCGACAATGCTGTTCACTGTCGTGTTCTTCTTCACCCAGTAGAACTCGTTTGCTGTTTCGCCTTCCTTCCCTGCGACCAGCGTTCCGCCGTTCGCATCCAGCGTCAGCTTCACATACTTTGCAGGATCCGGGTTGTCCGGCTGCTCCGTGCCCGGAATGATGGGTCTGTCTTCGCCGTAGATCGCAAAGACCGTCACATCCGCTTCCGCAACTTCCAGCGGGAACGCATCCTCTGTGGCTTGTGCATCCTTGCCCCAGAACTTGAATGCCTTGTCCTTCAGGCTTGCCGTCTCAAGAACAAACGGAACGCTTGTATTCTTCTTCACCCAGTAGAAAGAGTTTGCATCCTTGCTGTCTGCCCCCGGCACCAGCTCACCGCCGTTGGGATCCAAGGTCAGCTTCACAAAGAGCTCCGGATCCGGATTGTCCGGAACCTCCGTGCCCGGAATGATATTGCGAGAAGGCTCGTATTGAGCGGTATATGCATAGGTCTGATTTTCTTCTGTTAAGGTGAACAGAGTATGATCCCAACCGCCGTTTGCCGAAACAGCCTTAAAGTTGTTATCCGGAACAATGGTCGGAATGACAAGACCCTGCGCCTTTGCCTGATCAAGCGTTACGCCGACGGCAACATCATATTTCTTTTCGTCTAATTTGACGTTGTTCAAAGACAGGGTGCCGTGGTTACCCTTATTAAAGGTTACGCGCACGTAACCCTCGGGCGCTTCCGGCGTTGTCGGATCCGGAATGACCATCTTTGTAAACTTCTGATTGATCGTCTTCGTAGTGACGTTTCCGAAAATATCCGTCGCCGTGAGGGTCACCTGATTCTCCGTTTCAGCGGATACCGTACCGCTGATGGTGTGATCCTTATCATTGTCCTGATTGGACAGATTCGGAGCCAGATCCTTCACCTGAATCGTAGCATTCTCATCGGTGCTGTATGTCTGTGTATATGGTTTACCTACCACACCGACAAGATCATCCACGGTGATTTCCGGTCCTGCCAGGTCGATCGTCAGACCGTCACTGAGAGTCGGGGTGTTGTTCGGTTCACTCTGTCTTACAAAGACTTCGGTTCCGTTCGGGACAAGATCCTTATTCGGAGTAAATGTGATCTTTCCATCCTCCTGGATCTGATCCTTCGTGATCGGGCCAGCTACGACCGTTTCCCTGCCGTCAGCTTCTTTCTTGATCAACTCGAAGGTCGTGCCGTTGGGCACCTCTGTACCGGAAATCAATCCCGGAGTCGCCACTACCGTCGGATTTCCCTCAGAATCATTATGACCCTGCTTATCAATCGACGGCTTTGCAGAGGGCTCTCTGTCCTTTACCGTCTGTTTTCCCTCCGAGGTGGCGATTCCTTTATGAGCAACCGCCTTGACGACATCGCCCTTCTGGAATCCCGGTGCGGGAAGAATGTCCAGGACAATCTTGCCGTCCTTTTCGCTTACACGATATCCCGGATCACTTGTTGTGTACCCGGATGTCGTATTGGTGAGTGTAACCTCTTTATCTCCCGGAAGAGTCACTACAATTTTCTCAACGCCTTCTGAGCTCGGCGGTGTGATCGTTATAGAGGACTGGTCCGTAAAGATGTTGTCGATAATCGGCTTATCCAGATCGACCTTCGTATTCGTCATCACAATATCATAAGAATCATAATACGGAATGTCGTTCGCCACCGGCTGACCTTTCGCATCGAGGCGCGTTCTCCTTGTTGCAGAGGAATACGCATCAACGCCATCGAGGAACTGCTGTGTCTTGTAGCCGACCTTGACAACCACGTTGTCTTGAATTTCCGTGTCGACAATATTGATTCCGAGCTTTGACCAGTCATCAATTGTCGTAGCCACAAAATCATTTGTGAAGTATTTCTCGGTTTTTTCATTCAGCTCAACCGCAACATAGGAATGTCTGAAACCATTATCATCGTATCCGCGCAGGTTCTCCCATGTAGCTTCGTTGTTCTCCAGGGTTTTTACCGTATTCGGCACCACTCTGTAGACAGCCAGCGGCGAGTTGACGATTTCCGATCCCGGCTCACCGACTGCGGTACGATACATCAAGCCGACCTTGACAGCGGCATTCTTATTATCCGTCCATGTTTTGGTGACATGAATCTTAACAGGTCCCTTCCAGACTGCATAGAGATTGATCTCTCCATTTTCATCCTTCAGAGTGTCCAGCTCATCCTTCGTAAACTGAGCGCCGCTGGTAACCGGTGTATCTCCGATTTTATCCGGCATCGTTGCCTTCGGATCCTTTGACCAGCCTACGATTTGCCAATTTTCCTTGCCCTCTTCATCATTTGTGAAGGTCCTGGCGACGGGCAGGGTTGTCTTCTTGTCCGTTGTGTTGATGCTGACCTCTAAGGTGTCTTTGTTTTCACCTTCGTTATCTACGCCGTCATTGTCATGCAGAATCACTCTCGGAGGACCGTACACGGCATATACTTCCATGTTTTCATCAACAGGAGAATTGATCGTGAACTTGTACGCCTGATCGCTGTTCGTTTCCTCAAGCGTGTTTGCTTCCTTCAGGCTTGCCCATTGCTCAGCAATGGATTTTCCGGCGGTCTCAAAAAGCTGTTTTGTAGACCAGCCATAAAATACAAGTCCTTCCTTTTTCGGGTTCTGCGTCTTCTGTTCATCCACGAGCTCCCGGCCGGGGAACATTCTGAGCGTCAGAGCATTTCCGGTCAATGCCTGTCCGTTATGATCCGCAAGAGCGCCATCCACCTTCTTCAGGTTGTTTCCCTCAAAACCGTTGGGAGTATAAGCGGGATTCGGCTCTCCGGTCTCCACAACATGACTATATTCCTGATTGAGCGGAACGATTCTGACGACCGGGCTCATCTCGGAGAGACGCTCTGTTTCATAATCCATCTTATCCACAGGATCCGGGTTCTTGGGATCCCGAATCTTGATGCCTTCATAGGATAAAGTGTTCAGAGGCAGTGTTCCGCCGTTCAGATTGAAGGTGACCTTCGCCTGTACCTGCTCAACTACCGGATCGGAGGTCACACCGTTGACTCTCGTAGCGGTGAATTGAATGGGCATATCCTTCTTGAGCTGCTGCTTTGTGTCAATGCCCGTAGTCTGGAAGGCATAGCCCTCATAGATATCCTGTCCGATTTTTTCGAGCGAGGACAGTGCTGTTGTAACCTGCTGTGTGCCGACAGTGTCTGTTATCGTGTCAAGCTGATATTTCTGATTCTCCGAAAGTCCTTCCGGCACCAGACTTTCATCCTCATAGACAAACAGCTTCTGCTTGTTTTCGCCTTCGCCGGCATACTTTGCTTCCAGCATGGTATCCGGATTGGCGACCATACCTTCCAGATGTGTGGAATCCGTGAAGATTTCCCCGATAACCGGCTCCTGGGTCTTCTTTATAACGCCCGCGGAAAGCACATCGGATCTTTGAAGAATGGCATTGTGATGAATCGTCCCCGGAAGTGCCGTAGCGGTAATCGTATACATCTTCTGATAGCCCGTGATTTTTCCGTTCGAGGCTCTTACCGGAGTTTCGATTCTCATCGTAATCTGGCTCTGGCCATCCACATTGCCCTCCGGATTGAAGAGCTGGATCTTTGTCCCTTGTGCAAGGGTCATTCCCGTATCCAGAGTGTACTGCATCCGGTTAATCAGGCCGATTGTTCCATTTTGCTCGGAAAGCGACAAATCCAAAGCTCTGTTGTCCCCGAAGAGAACATTCAATCGATTTGCTTCCTTGTTGTTTCCCGCATAATCCAGGTAAATTTTCGATTCCGCCGGAATCTTCATTTCCTCGGTCGTTGTATATTCATAATAGGTGACCGGCTTTTCGTCCTGCAGGAATGCGGAATCCACGGCAAAGGACGTTGCCGACTCATCGGCTCCGAATCCTTCCCTTTGGATCTTGTCCGTGTCGACATTGTACTCTACGATGGTCACGACAGGGTTTCCTGTGGTCGACTGGGAGAAGAAATAATTACGAGCCTCTCCGTCAGGGACGCGAATGACCTTGTAGGCATCCGTTCCGTCCTGATTCTGCGCGACATTGAATTTTGCATCCGCAAATACAAAATTGGCACCCTGCGGCGTCAGATTGAGATCTTCTCTCTTGATCGGCAGGAATTTGCTTCCGTCATCATAGGGCTTGAATGCATGGTCGCGAATATATACCTTGCCCACCAAGCCCTGATCATCCTCTTTCAGGAATTTGGCAAAGTCGGTGGAAAAGGCCTGACGAAACGCTTTGTATTTTGCCTCCGTATTCGAATACATCGAATGCTTCGTATATTGATAGATCACGCGAAGCTTTCCGGTCTCCGGCGAAAAGACGGTTCTTGTCGCCACCGAGTTGATATAGTCTGCACCCGGCATGGTATTGGAATATACCAATCCCTCTCTGTTGTTGATCAAATCCGTAACCGCAAAGGAGTGCGTATAGGTACTGTAGTTCACTTGCGTATCCGGATTTTTGGAATTGGATGAGCTCTTCGACCATACCGTCGTACCGTCATCATTGTAGATCCTTGCCTGAATGATATGGCCGCCGCTCTTCATAACGTCATTCCAGGTCACTCCCTGCTTCAGCACAAAGAAAAAGTCTCTTCTCTGAGCGCCGGATGCCTGCGTGTAGAAAGGCACCACTTTTTCATTGGCTCTGGTAAAGCTGGCGTTTGTAAAGAGATTACGACCGTTTTCATCCTTATTCATCATATAGGATCTGGTGAAATCGATCATGCCGTACAGTTCCTGATCAAAACGGAATGCGATATTTTTCCATACCGCCGAGGTAACCGATTGATAGTGAGTGTACTTGCCTTTAATGACCGTTCTTCCCTGGTCATCCGTAAAATGACCGGAATAGGAAAAACCGACATTCGTGAGCGGATCCGGGCCTGCCATCCCCGCATTCACAATTTTCGTGCCCGCCGGCAGCTTCCAGTCCACCTTCTCAAGGTTCGTATCGGAGTTGTTCCAATCCGCCAAATCCTCAGCGGCATATGTTCTTTGCGGCAGAACTCCGACAACCATTAAGAAAGCCAGAAGGATTGCCAGGGCTTTTTTTCCTGCAACCTTTAACTTCATCTTTTTTCCCTTCCTTTCAAATCTGTCAAGGTCTATTTAGAAATTGCTACCAAATGCCTCCTTTCGTGCTCATTCCTTGTCGTAATTTTCTTAGCGATGTTATTACAAAGAAGTTAAGAAAATAACTTAGATGTAATATAGTCTAAAAAAGCGATTCAGTCAACTTTTTGCTCTCCTTTTTATACAGTTTGCTAAACAGTTTGCTTTGAGTGCTGTCGCTTCTGTTTGAAACCTTGTTCGATGCCTTATTTTTTCTCTATCTCTGCATCTGTTTCGAAAGCCCTATTTTTTCACTCTGATTTGATTGGGAGTTGAATAAAGAACGTCTTTCCAAAATGCCCCCCAAAAGTCTGGCTTTTGGGGGGCATTTCATTCCGCTGAATTTTCCCCGTCGACATGAATGCCGGATGCCACCGGGTTCCGTTCAAAACAAATTCGATAAATTATTGAGGATTTCGGCTGTTTTTACGAAGCGCCGTCAATCCTGCCGCTGCGGTCACAAGGACGATGACAAATCCTGCCATCATGAAATCTCCGGTTTTCGGCGCATTGCCCGACGGAGCCTGAACAGCCTTTGTCACCACATGCAGCATCGCCTCCGCCACATCGACGGATCCGTCCGGATATTCCACGTGAATGGTCACCTTGGTGTCTCCGATTTTCCTCGTGTCCGCAAATTCCGACGCGTTCGGAGAAAATACAAATTTCGTGCCCTCCGGCAGATCCTTGCGATTCGCGATGAATTCTTCCGCCTTGATCTTTTCGTCCTGCTTAACCGTGATTTCCCCGGCCTTCGGCTCGTAGGTATCCGCCATCGTCTTGACCTCTACAGGCGGCTCCGGATCCTTTTTCTCATCCATCAGCGTATAGAGCACGCGGTCTGCCTGTATCTCCTCCGCAATTTTCGGAATCGGAAAGGAAAGCCCTGCATGGGCATCTGCAAATTCCTTTGCAACATTCACGACAAATTTGGTGTTTTTCGGAAGCTTTACGGGATTTCCATAGGCGTCTACGATTTTCAAAGCGTTTGTATCCGCCTGATAGGCGACCTTCCAAACCGTATCGGTCACACCTGCCGGAACCGTGAATTGCATGGCGGCCGCAGGGAGCTTTGCCTTGCGATTGCGCTCGGAGTTGGACGTGAATCCATCCGCCAGAAGCTGCTTCTTCAGCTCGGCCTGCGCCTGCTTCATTGCCTGAAATGCGGTTTCTGCTGCCTTCCGGTTCCATGCGGTATTTTGTTCCGCAGTCTGCGCGACGGTACTCGTATTTTTCAGAATTTCCTGCTGAGCCGGCGTCAGATAGCGATTGACGATGGGCTGATACTTCTCGCGATCGGTTTCCACCATGTGAAGAAGATCCATTGCCACCCAATATACAGAATCCTCGGTATATTCATTGGATGTGTTCATCGCCGGAGCATATCCGTCTGTCTGATTCATATAATAAGGAACGAAGGGTGATGTCAGCGTGGAACCCAACGTCATATATTGGATTCCCGGGAATTCATCGGTTGCGTTCTCAGGAATCCGGAAAATATGAGCTTCCATGACATTTCGGTTTCCGATCGGATAATATCCCGGAATTCCCGTGTCATCGCCGGGGAGATTTCCCATATTTTCAAAGCGATTTCTGGTCATTGCCATGACCGTTTCCAACCGGATTGAGCCCTTCGGCGCATCCTGCAGGAATGGAAATTCCTTACCGTCCACCTTCACATTGGCAGCCGGATTCAAAACCAAAATGCCTGATGCCGCACGAGAGGAGTTGCGAATGCCTACGCCGTCTCCCACATAAGAGGCCCGTACATCGATCGTGCCTCCTGTGATCGTTTCTGTCTTTTCCACAGCAGGTGCGGCCGGTTCGGATGCCGGTTCCGCCTTTTCGGGCGCCGGTGCGATCGGCTCGGCCGGAGCCGGTTTTTCAGGCGCCGCTGCGGTCGTTTCGGGTGCCGGCTCGGCCGGTTCAGCTGGAGCCGGTTTTTCAGGTGCCGCTGCAGTCGTTTCGGGTGCCGGCTCGGCCGGTTCAGCTGGAGCCGGTTTTTCAGGCTGAGATTGTGTATTTTCCTCTGTTGCCATCGCCGGCTGTGCAGGCTCCGGTGCTTGACTTTCCTTCGGTATAGCCGGTTTCTCCGCGGAAGGATTCTCTGTCATATAATCACTGCCGACCAGTGTGCCTGCCGCCTTCGGCACATCAAAAAGGCCCTTCGAATAGATGTAATTTCCATCAGCGGATACATAATAATGCGGAGTCTCTTCTCCCTTGCTCAGCTTCACCTGATTGATCCAGAAGGTATTGGGGAACACCGAAAACTTATCCCGCGGATAGCGCATCGCCAGGAATTGATGACCTGTGTACACTTCCATATACCATACATCGCTTGCGCTTCCGAGTACGAAGGCATTGCCCTCCGCGGAACCGCATTGTGCATACTGCTCCGCTAGGAAACGAATTGCTCCTTCGGGTGTATCGCAATTGGAAAGCACCAACGTTGTAAGAATCGCTTCCGAAATTCCTACCTGTTGACCATCCGAACCGTCCTTAAGAGGGTCTGCCTTTAATACCGTGTCGCTTGCGCTTGCGGAAACGGTCATATCCGCAATGAGTCCCTTTTCATTGAAGCCCGCTTCATCAAAAATTCCATATTCCGGCGTCGTGTCATTTACGGCGGTATAACGGTACGAAGGCTTTGTCATCGTAAAGGTGTAGCCATTCGTTTCATCATAAGAAACATCCTTGATGATATCCCCCGGCTGACGCTCGCCTGCCTGATGAATCACATATGCCTTGTTATGATTGGTTTCCAAGTCCTCGGTACGTCCGAAGATGAAGCTTCCGTCATCGGTCAGCTCCGGTCCGACGATCACTCCCGTGCAGGCAAATGCCGCCCCGGGAAGTCCCATGATGATTGCCAGCGCCAATGCAACGGCCGCAATCCCTTTTTTCAGTTTCATTTTTCCTCCTGTAATTTTGTTTTCCACGCGAAGCGTGTGAGTGAAACCGCTCTTTTTCTGAGAGCTTTCCTTATTTTGCAAGCACGAGCTTCTCCAGGAAGTCAAAAACCCTTTCTCCCGATGCAAGCTCGAAGCGCTCGTTTGGTGAATGCGCTCCCTCAATGTTCGGACCTATCGAGATCATATCCATATCGGGATATTTTTCGTAAATACAGCCGCATTCGAGACCTGCATGAACCACGATCGTCTCAATGGGTTTTCCATAGATCTCAAGGAATAATTTCTCGGCTTTTTCCCGCAAGGGAGATTCCTCGGTATAAATCCAGCTGGGATACTCCGCGCCGATACGATACGGCATATGACAATTATCCAAAATCGAAGCGATTTCGTCTCGCATTTCCGCAAGACGATCCTCATTCGAGCTTCGCAGGGAAATTTCAATGTGCAGCTTTCCCTCTCGTTCATGAATGAGCGCAATATTGGAGGAGCTCTCCACCAGCTCCATGCCGGGAACCATGGAATGCACCCCATTGGGCAAGGTGTGCAGCATCATGCTCAAGTCCCGGAAAAGCGATTCCTCCCACACCTCCGGCGCCGCTTCCACAGGAGCCCTCTCCACCGACAGTTCTCCAAGCAGATCCTGATGCTTCGTTTTCCATTCGCCGACGCACGTGTTCCAGATTTCCTCCGTCAGGTCATCGGATTGAATTTCCGCTGTGCCGCTTCCCGGAATCACATTGTCGAAGGTTCCTGCCGCCATGGACTGAACCTGTAATGTGCAGCTGCCGGAAAGACGGGTCAGCAGCTCAAGCATTAAGATTGCCATGTTTCCGCGAGGTTCATGAATATTCTGCCCCGAGTGCCCTCCAAGAAGCCCTGAAAAGTTTAACCGGTATGCTTTTTGTCCCTTTGAATTCTGTTTTTTGAGCTCCCGATCAATAAAGAAAGTGATTCCTCCCGCTGATCCTGCGGTAAGCACTCCCTCTTCCTCCGAGTCCACATTGATCAGCTGCTTGCCCCGGAGCCATTCATGAGAAAGAGCGATCGCTCCGCTCATTCCGGTCTCTTCATCCGTTGTCACAAGAAGCTCCAGCATCGGCGCTTCCGGAATCTCTTCCTCCAAAAGCGCCATTCCCATAGCGACGCCGACACCGTTATCCGCACCCAGAGTGGTATCCTTTGCGCGCATCACGCCGTCCTCCACGATCAGCTCAATGGGATCTGTTAAAAAATCGTGAGTTGATTCTTCGGTTTTTTCGCAAACCATATCCATATGTCCCTGGAAAATCATGCCCGGCCGATTTTCCCCGCCCGGTGCGGCCGGACGTCGAATGAGCACATTGTTTTTTTCATCCTGAAGGGCTTCCAATCCGCGATCCCTGCCCCACTGTACAAGATAATCGGATACTTGTTTTTCATTTCCGCTCCCTCTGGGAATTTGAGAAAGTTCACTAAAATATTGTAAAACCTTATGAAAATCAGCCATCGTTTTCTCCCTTTCTTTTGCAGCTTGCTGCCTGATATTACTATATACAATCCCCTTTTTTACATCAAGAAGTCCGCCTTGCCCGGATAACGATTTCACGTTTATTACAAAAAACATGCTTTCTTTTGTCCCATGGACATACAAACAAAAAAACCGCTTAGAAATCTAAGCGGTTTTTCCACGTGCCATTGAGGATTCGAACCCCAGGCCTTCTGGTCCGTAGCCAGACGCTCTATCCAGCTGAGCTAATGGCACACTTCTGTTGTGAGATGTAGTATACCACCACTCCGACTTTCATGCAAATTATTTTCCTGAAATATTGTTTGCGGCAAGACAACTGTGAATGGCCGCCCGAAGCGCAAAGCGGGGAGATTTTACTCTCCCCCTTTAGTTCTGTGTATGGCAAACTTACCACTACTTCATAATGATCCACTGGCCTAATTTTGTTGAACCTTCATATCTAATAAGTTTAGCTTTTTTCATTTTGGTTAAATGATAACGCACGCCATCAACAGTAAGATTTAGTTTTTCTGCCATTTCTTTTGCACTTATATGGGGATTTTCAGCAATGATCCTAATAATCTCTTCCTGTTTCATGGTAGTTTTAGTAGTAGTTTTCATGGTAGTTTCTTTGGTAGTGCTACCATGAAACTCTTTCAAAAACTCCGCATTGATCTCCATAACTGCGTTGGTATAGTTATCTTCCTCATTATCCGGATAAAACTTCAGCTCAGGAGAGCCGTTTTCCAACAGTGCGTCCTTTGCGCGCCTGATACCCGATCCGTAAGACTCAATCAAATTCAATGAGAAGAACATGTCCTTCAGTTCTTTGTTAAGGTACTGCCTTCTGTCAAAGCTTCTATCCCTGTTGAGAGCCTCAATGGTTACAGGCGGGAGCGGTCTGTTATGGTTTACAAAAGAAATTCTGTCCTTGTAAATGTATATTCCGACATACTCAGGCGTATCATATTCTTTATGCAAAATGGCATTGGTAGCAAGCTCCTCAAATGCCGTAAGCGGGTAGTTATAGATAATTTTATGCTCGATTTTATCCGCTTTCCTTATGGTATAGGAAGCCATAATATGATCTTCAAAATATTTGTTGACTTGTTTTGCCTGTATCCAAACCGGCCCGTCAAATCTTTTCGCTTCCATTTTATCCGTTCCGTCAATTTCTCTAATGATTTCGACATGAGCATTTGGAATAAATTTATTCGGCGTTTCCGCAAACATCAGCACGGCAAAGTTTTTCGCTCGATACCCTCCATACTCACTTTCACTGATAAGCCCCATACTCTTTGCCATATCCAGCTTGGACATTTCTCTAATATCTTTCTTAGCTCCCGTCCGGAGCAGATATTCTTTCATGTATTCATAGCTTAAATCATCTATGGTGGCTGCATCGTTCAAATTGGAACTGAAAGAAAAGTTTGCAAACTTCTTCAAAAGTTCAAATTCCTCGGTCGGGTTTGGAAGTCTTGAGTCTCTCGCGACTCTGATATATCGTCCTGCCTTTAGCCTGATATCTTTATCCCTTTCCGCCCTTTCACTTGTTTGGAACGGGCCGTTGCTACCGCTTTCTACCGCAACAACAAGATAGTATTTATCATCTATCTTATCTGTAATAATATGATAGTTGATTTTAGGATGGATATTGGAAAGGAGCGATTTTAATTCATTTTCTATCCCTTCAAGCTTAGACTCTTTGATTCCCTCTATCGGTCTTTTCGGAATTGCTTTTTCTCCCGTTTCTTGATCATCGACTTCTTCAATCCCAAGAAACAGCAAGCCTATCTCATTGTTCATATAGTTATTCGCAAAGGCACAAGCGGTTTTTAGAATTTTATCTTTAAAATTTGTCGACTTTTTATATTCGATAAAACTGCTTTCTATGTTTTGATTTTCAAGAATGCTATGCGCCATTTTCTTAATATCTAAAAGCTGCATCATACCTCCTCTTTTCAAAATTTTTATCAGTATATTACAGCATTTTTAGGTTTTTTTCCGCTCTGAACATGCAGGGCGTTGGCCAAGCATGAAGCGGCAAAAGCGCTGCAGCGCAGTGTTTTCCGGGTATAACAAACCGGATTCCCGTTTCCGACAGCTTACTGGATCATATTCACAATGTAAAGAATTACCATCTCAAACAAAGTGACAACAGCCATTCCATAGGTCAGAGCCGGCTCCTTCAGTTTTGAATAATCGACAAATGCACGCACCTGCAATATATTGATCAGCGAAATCATGAGCACAAACGCAAAAAATACGAAGTTGAACAAATGAAGGATGCTGAAAAGCGCCAGCAGAAGAAATCCCGCCACGCTCCAGATGCCTCCGATTGTAACTACGCCAAGCCATGTCGTCCATGGCGTCTGAGAGCGGAAAATCTTCCCGGTCACGGTGAATGCCAGCACCGCGACGGCATCAATAACCGCAGAGGTCAGAAATGCAGAGAAGAATATATAGACAAAGTCCATGTGCCCCATGAAATTCGGATACTGTCCGTAGAAGCTGGACACCCTGATCAGGAAGGACAGGATCGGTTCCGCGGCGATCATGGAGAGAATTCCGAGAATCACACTCTTTATGCCCAACAAAATCAAATTTGTCTGCATGGAACCGCCGGCAACATGTCGCTTGAGAGTTCCATAAGGATCCGTAAACATTCCACCGAAGATACCCGAAATCTGATCCAAAACCGCATTGACGTTCAGCTCCGCCCTGTGCTTTGACGCCAGAGCTTCTCCGCAATGCACGCAATGCGTGGAATCAGCCGGATTGGGCGTTCCGCAGCGTGAGCAGAATACGACCTCCCTCCGCTCCTGAGTCGGGCCGGACTGCTCGTATGCCTCCTGGCGGTTCGACTGCGCTCGATCACCGGCCCCCTCATTGTCCGCAGCATCGGCATCGTCTATGGAAGCTTTTTCCATCGAAGCCTCGATCCGGGAAGAAGCCGTCTCCTCCGTGTCCGGGGCGATCGGTTCCGGTTCAACAGCATCCTGCTTTCTTTCCGCCATTGCGCTTTCTTCCGTATTTACCGCGCTCTGTCCTTCCGGATTTTCCGAAACGACGGGATTGCCGCATTGATTACAAAAATTTGCGCCCTCCTTGAGCTCTGCGCCACACTTCGAGCAATGCATTCCTGCCTCCTTTTTCATCCTCCATTATGCTCAATACGTCAGAAAACCACAGCCCAACGTACTCTGTTTCCACTCACCCTGCTCATTGACAAAAGAAAAGCTCAGCATTGTACTGTTCTCACTTGTCGATGGCATTGCCAAGCCCAAAAAACTGCGGCTGCTCTCACTCGTATATTGCAGCTTCACCTGCACATCCTTGCCGGACGGATTCATCTGAATTTCCGAGCCATGAATCTGGATCTTCTTCCGCGATGTGTCCTGCAGAAAACTTCTTGCCAGCTGATTATAATCGGAGCGAATTCGATCCCTTACAAGAGCATCCTTCGTGAAAAGATCCGCAATTTCCGAAAATGACTTGTTGTGAAACGCCGCTTCATAAATGCTTTTGAGATTGTTCGCGGTCAATTCCTGCAATTTCGTAACAGCGTCCTCACTAAGGGCAAGCTGAGGCACCCGGATTTGTTTTTCCGAATCGGGCTTGATCACAGTCTGAATCCGTCTGCTTTGATATCCGTCCGCACTGAGCTCAAGCGTATGCTTGCCGTAAAAAATGCGCGGAAGCCGGTACACATCCGTTTCTTCCGTTGACTCCGCTTGAAGCAGTTCACCGTCTCCGAGCGGAATTCCATCGATTTGCACCTTTAGCTTTTTGGGTGCAACGACCTGAACATCCCCGGTCACATAGGCTCCGGCATCAACTCGCCAGCGATCAAAGAACAGAAATGTTTTTCCGTCTTGAATCATCTCGATGGAAAAGGATCTTGGAGAGGATTCTCCTTCCACAAGATACTGAATGGTGACACTTCGCCGGCGATGCCCCTCCCAAACAGGCTCCTCGCCCTGCAATGTACTCTCTTGTGAGGATACGCCTCGTACCTTTGTCGCATGAGACCACTCCTCAGGCGCCTGAAACACCTTCTTCCAGATCTCTGCGGACAAAAAATCCCTGTCGGGTAGATCTATGGACTCTCGAGCCTCGACATATTCACCGTTCATAAGCAAAACCACAAAGCGCTCTGCCGCTCTTTCCGCTGTGAACCGATCCCTCAATATGAAAAATCCTCCTGCCATCACAACAAGGATTGCCAGAATTTCCAAAGGGATCCACCATGCTCGCGTCGAACGAGGAGTTTTTTCCTCAATGCTCACCCGATGAAAAAGCGTCGTCTCATCTGCCGAGCCTGAGCGATCCACCGGCTGAGCCATGTTTTCCGGCTGTGGCAGTCGATTTCCGCAATGCGAGCAATAGCAATCGCCCGCCTCATTTTTCGCGCCGCAATTCGGACAGAACATATCCGCCTCCTAACGATAATTCTCCGCCAAAAAATTGACGTTGGTTTTTTCGATTTGATTGAGCTGCGCACTCACGGCATCCATATCGGTGTCATAGGTTCCAATCGCACGGTACCAGTCCTTGGATTCGAAATAGCGCTGAATCGCCTCCGTCTTGAATCGATACCCGTGACGCGCCAGAATTTCATTGATCATCATCTGAGGAACATTGCTCCCCGCAGGAATCGAAGCGCTGTGCTTCGCAACAGCCTGCGCAACATCCTCGGCCGTAAGCTCTCGCGTACTGCTGTCCGGGCTGATATCTCCCTGATCAGAGGAAGGAGCTTCCTGCGGCGTCTTTTCCGCGGAAGCCTCGGAAGTCTTATCGGATGTCTCCCTCGTCAAAGCAAAATCGGAAAGTGAGGCCTTTTCATGAACCTCAGATGTGGACTCTTGCTCGTGAATTGCGGATTCCGATCCCTGCGCTGCCGATATTGGACGGAGACTCGGCGTCCTTGTCATAAATGCAATGCCCAGCTCAATGCCAAGAAGTAAAAGTAACACGCCGAGCAGGACAATTCCTGCAACAACACCCTTGCGGGACAGAAATGATATATGATTGGAGCTTTCTTTCGGTTTTCTCTGATGCATATTTCCTCCTGGTTGCACATGCCCGCCCTTGGGTTGGAAAACTGTCGATGATTCATCATATCAATTTTCGATATAGTTTGCACGAATGATCTGTTTTATTTTTTGTTGTATACTGAACACAGGTTGAGAAATACTGTTTTGAGAAAGGAGATCGTATGCAACAAGGACATTATGATGATTTTCTGCGTCTGGAGACGACGACAACCATTCAGGAGGAAAAGGATGGCTGGTATGCATTTCACGATACCGTTTTCTGGGGAGAAAAGGGGGGCATGCCTGCGGATACCGGCTGGATTAACGAGCTGCGTGTATCGGAGCTGCGTTGGGAGGGCGACACTCTCTATCATAAGGTAGAAGGTTGTCTCGAAAACCCGATCCGAATGCGAGCGGATCTTTCTACACGCCTCATAAACACCTCCATCCAAAGCGCTCTTCATCTCATGGATGGCTATTATCGCCGACGCGGATCCTATATTCCGGCAATCGGCGTAGATCCCGGTCACCAATGGTATGAGGTCAATGAGAAGAATCTGACGGAAAAGGATCTGCAGGAAGCGCAGGAATACATGAACCGGGCCATTTTGGATGATATTCCCGTGGAATTTCAATACATTTCCGGCAAGGACTATCCGGATGAAAAATACCGGCACTTTGAATCGGTACGCATTGTACGCTTCGGCGAGCTCGATGAACAGCCCTGCGGGACTCCGCATCTTTCCTCCACGGGACAGATCGGCAGCTTTGTCATCCTGGGAAAAGAAAATTCTTCAAGAGGCACACGGGTCTATGTGGCGTGTAATCTTGCCGCCAATCAAATGCTGCAAAAACAATATCAGGATTTTCAAGAGCTGGAACGCTCTCTGAAAACCAAACGAGAAGAGGTTGTCGACCGGATAAAGGCTCTCCAAGACTCTGAAAAAAATATGGCAAAGCAGGTGGAAGAGCTGCAAAGGGAGCTGAACGGTTATCGTGCTGACCGGATCGCGTCCTCGCCGGATGCTCTGGTCATTTTGGAGAATACGGATGTCGCATCTCTCCGGAATATCGGACAATATCTTTTAACCCGACACAAGCTTGGAAAGGTCCTGCTTTCCGAGAAGGACGGAAAAACCAATCTTGTCATCGTCTCTCCCGAAAATCAGGCAAGAGATCTTCTCAAAAAATTCTCGGAATCGGCACAAATTCGCGGCGGCGGTTCTCCGCAGCTGGTCAACGGACAAAGCGATCTTTCGCCGAGCGAGCTCAAAGACTTGCTTCTTCCGCTACTGATTGTCTGATTGTGCTTCGTCCGGCTCAATCGTGGTGCCGTCCTCACGCTGAAAATGCACCTGCTCGCGAAACTGTGTCGGAGTTGTAGAAAAATATTTCATAAAATATCGATAAAAGGTTTTTGTTGTATTGAAGCCAACCACATATGCCACCTCGGAAATCGACATTCGCGTCCGAAGAAGCATTTCCGAGGCGCGCGATATGCGCAGCCACGCGATAAATTCGGCGGCGGATCTCTCTACGTAAAATATGGTGATCCGATTGAGCTCGGCCAGAGAGATATTGAATTTTTCCGCAATTGTGGAGGGATGCAAATTCGGATTTTGATATTCATTCAAAATTTCGTTGATGATCGTCATCCCTTTTTCGGCATCCGTTGTCTGTAGATGGGCATTCTTTGATTTTCCCTGTACATTTTTCCGAAATGCCGCCGGTGTAATGCCCTCCATGGCTTCAAAGGACTTAATGAGATGTGCCGCGTCATTGAATCCGACCAATGCCGCAATTTCCGTTAAATTCAACACTGTATACGTCAAAAGATCCATGGCCTTGGAAACGCGCATGGACATGATCAGCTCCTGATAGCTGTAGCCCAGAGAGCTTTTTAATTTTTTTACGATCGTGGATTGGCTGACAAAGAAAATTTTCTCCAGTCGTTCCAGAGTGATCTTTTCCTGCATATGGCTATATAAATAATTCAGCAGCTCGTTGATCTGAAATCCGTTTTTCGTCTCCAGATGGTCCTGCTCCGAGGAGGATTGCCCTTTTCCTTCAATTCCGCGATTAAAAAGAACCAGCATTTGAAT
Source organism: Peptoniphilaceae bacterium (assembly GCA_022779285.1). Taxonomy (GTDB): domain Bacteria; phylum Bacillota; class Clostridia; order Tissierellales; family Peptoniphilaceae; genus JALFST01. Next base: position 55,654 of record JALFST010000002.1, on the reverse strand, counting down.
CAGGGTCGCAATCGTATACATGTCTCCAAAGCGTTTTTGCTTCGGCGTTTGCAGCATTCCTTCCGTGCCCTCTTCCTCGCGAATGCGCTCAATGCAGTATTCAAAATGATGTCGTTCCTTTTCCGACAAAAGCAATACCGGACACTGCCTCATATCCTGCCAGAGGTCCAGAAAGCGGTGATTGGGATTGAAGTCCGAACGCAAAAAAAGATTAATAAAATTCAAATTATAAATGATTCGTTCATAAAACAGGGGTTCCTGTACATTTTTGATCGTTGTGACAGACCATGGCAAAATGGAGACCACCGTATGGGGAAGCAAATGATACTCCTTCCCGTCGATTTCAATCGTGCCCTGTCCTTCCCGTATATATAGAAAGCGCGCAGCACTGTGAATGAGTGTAATCGTAGCAGTTTCATCCGTTTCATGATCATAACTGGCAATCTTTTCAGGATTCAGTAATGAAGTAAATCGCGATTGAATCATGCTGATGTTCGTCATGGCGCCCTCCTTTTGTCTTCATTTTACACTGGAAAGAAGAAAAAATACAACACATAAAGGGCAGTTCCCAAAATTCCCGTTCCGAAAATAATGAGTACCGGATTGACTTTCCATTTTCGAAGCAGAAGGAAGCTTCCCAGAAAAAGTGCTGCTTCCACAATCCGAAAATCGGAGAAATGAAGATTTCTCGCCTCATGATGAAAGATCGCTAATAATAGCAGAGACATACCTGCACCGGCAATCATGGCAACGATTGCCGGACGAAGCCCTGTCAGTATGCCCTGCATTCCCTTCAGATTCCGATACCGGATGTAAAGAAAGGAGAGCAGAAGTACGAGAACAAAAGACGGAAAGACACAACCAAAAGTGGCGATGACGGCTCCGGGAAACCCTGCCATCCGAGTTCCAACGAATGTGGCACTATTGATGGCAATCGGTCCAGGCGTCATCTCCGCAATAGTAATCAGGTCGGCAAATTGTCCCATGGACAGCCATTGGTTCTTCTCCACGATCAGGCTCTGGATTAAAGGAACCGCAGCATATCCTCCGCCAAAACTGAAAATACCAATCTGAAAAAAGCTCCAGAACAGCTGCAGATAGATCATAGGTTCCCCTTCCTTTTATCTTCCACTCTACTGTGAACGAAACCGATGGCTCCGCAAATTAAAATGATCACAACAGCGCTCACCTTTAGAAAATAGGAAGCTATAAAAGCCGCTACCATCATTGAGATCCACAGCACACTCCCCGTCTTTCGGATATTATGTGCCAGAGAAAGTACTACATCAAAAATAACAGCCGCCACACCGGCCCTCATCACCTGCAAGGCAACTGCAATGTACGGATTGGAAGAAAATTGATTATAAAAAACTGAAATCAAGGAAATGATCACCAGCGGTGGAATCACAGTTGCCACCGCCGCTGTCACTGCTCCGGAGAGTCGTCGGAGCCGATATCCCACTACAATGGAGGCATTTACCGCAAGCGAGCCCGGAGCTGACTGAGCGATTGCTGCCATATCAAGCATCTCTCCCTCTTCCAGCCAGCCCATCTCCTCTACAAACCTCTTCCTCATCATGGAAATAATCACAAAACCGCCTCCAAATGTGCAGGCACTTAAAATCAGATTCTCCCAAAACAACCTAAGACAGCTGACCGGAACCTGTTTTTTCTCTTCTTTTTCCATTTGTCTGCCTCCTTTCGGCCAGCCTACTATACAAAACTGTTAAACTTCTCAGCTACATTCTCTGGATTTTCCATCCATACATAGCCGCGCCATGTTTTTCATTGCTCGTAAATTTCCCTGCAACTGTGGCAATATATTTTCGACTTTAATATAAAGCCCATGTTTTTTCCATCACTTTAACCCTAACCGCTCAAATTGTTCTTCCGGACACTCATTTTTCTTCATTTCTTTCATCAGTTTCTCTATCATATCCTTCTCAAGTGTTTCATCCTGCAGGGGGAAACTCTCACTCGGATCCTTTTCCAAATCAAAAAGCAGATTTCCAAAACGTCCCACCTTGTATTTATCCTTGCCTTTTATCTTTAGCACTCTGCACCCTTTCGTAAATGAAAAGGGGGAAACAAGCTCCGCCGTTTTCAGTTCCTCCGGTGTAAAACGTTGATTCATATGAAGCGGCATCAACGTATAATTGTAGATTTCGTTTGCCTTTTCTGGAAGCGGCGCCCGCATGTAGATGTGTTTCCCATCTGTAATATTTACATGTCCGCTGAATACACCAAACAGCGCACAATCCCGGACTTTTGTGTCCTTAGCTATAGTTTCTTCCAAGTCCTTACCATACATATCTTCTGGAATCTTCTTTCCAAAATAATGCAAAAGTGTGGGCGCCCAATCAATCATCTGAACGAGAGATTGTCTTCTCTTTCCCTTTATGCCCGATCTGGGATCCCATATGAAGAGAGGAGTGTTGGCGATTTCATTATAATAGGGCATCTGATTTTTCCCCCAGTATCCATGCTCTGCTAACAAGAATCCGTGATCTGTTCCCACAATCAGCATAGTATCTTTCCACATATCATACCGGTCCATCAAATCCAGTACTCGTCCCAAATTATGATCGCACATGCTAACTAGTGCCTGGTACTGACGGCGACAATGACGGATCTCTGCCTCATCATCTTCTACCGGTCCTCTTGGCCAGTCAAAATGAAGCCCTTTATACTCCTCTTCCGGATACAGATCAAGATATCTCTGCGGCACATAAAAGGGTTCATGGGGATCAAATGTTTCCACCTGCAGCAACCAATTGTCCGCATCCCTATTCTTCTCGATAAACTCGCACCCCCGGTCAAAACATTGTGTCTGAGGAAAATCCGTTTCTTCTTTGATGTACTGCCGATTTACCCAATCGTATCGCCACAAACCTGATTCCCCTGTACCCGTCTGTTTCTGCGGCACTCTTGCCACGGGAGGGATCTCAGGCCGTTCCACCTGACCTTTCCAGTGGTCTCCTTCCTGCCCCCGAACAATCTCCCAGGAAGAATAGCGGTTATGATACGTGGCACCTCCATCCTCCCAGTAATGAAGGTGATCACTGATCAGATGCGTATATACTCCGTTTTTTCTCAGAATCTCCGGCATGGAATCATCAAATGGCTCCAGTGGTCCCCACTCCCGATGTAAGAAGTTATATCTTCCCGTATGAAGCTCTCTTCTCGCCGGCATACACGGCATGCTGCCCACATAACTGTTGTCAAAAATCGCTGTATGATCCGCCAGTCTGGAAAAATTTGGCGCGATCGTTCCACAGTCCGAATGGTACGGTGGCAGGTACCGCTTGTTCAAAGTATCATAAAATACAATAATTGCTCTCATAACACCTGCTTTCTGGCTTCCGGATAGAAAACATCTACAATTTTTCCGATTTTTTTTGCAATTCCCGGTCCGTCCATAATATTGACCACCTCTACCAAATGAGTGTTCTCGTCAAATTTGAGTCCTTCTGCTAGCTTCTTTGAAATTACGACCATATCGGCCCAATCCCGCAAAGAATTCATTTCCCCAACAGCAGTATGTTTCACCTCTGCGTTGATTTTCTCGGCAACCAAACCTTTTTTCACTAGCATTTCCGCCATTGCACTGCTTCCCACTCCATACCCGCATACAAACAATACATGAATCTTATCTTTCATCTTTCTCTCCTTTATTGCATTAGTCATTTGAGAAATACCTCATACTTTTGCTTTCATTGAGTTGTCTTATTTCTATTGATATCATTTTCCCGCAAGCGGAAAATACAGGTGACAACTCCATCTGTTTCGTTCGCCTATAGATTGGATGAGCCTGATAAATGACTTACGGATATAATGCTTTTACAAGCTGTTTTTGCCTGAGGCAAAACTGATGTATATCATCGAAAATTGCTCCTGTGACTGCATCCTTATCGATGGCCTTTTTGAATATCTATGCAAAGATACTACCGAGCCATTTCATAATTTGAGTAATTGCCGGCCATACCGTACTGAAATCAAACATTCCGGACCAGCCTACTCCCTGCGGATACTGCATCAGGGAAATTGCCCAAATTGTTCCGAAAGACTGAATCATGCCCAGCAGGGTGCAACAGATAATCACAGCCTTGATTCCACCCTTCCTGTTCGCCACCACACCGATAGGACCGCCGGAAAAGAATAGGGGAACAAATCCCGGGAGCACCATGATTGGGCTCTTGATGAGAACCAAAATTCCAATGCTGATCACAGTACCGATCGTGCAGAAGATAAATCCCAGTGTTGCCGCATTGGGGGAAAAGGGGAGAAGCGCTGCCACATCAATCGCCGGAATCGCATTCGGCACTAACTTCTCCTGGATTCCTTTGAATGATTCCGTCAATTCTGCGCACATCATACGCACACCAGTAAGCAAAATTACCATGTCCATGGAAAATGCGATTCCCACGCTGATAATATATACGATCCAGTTATCCTTTCCTGCCAACTCCTGAATTCCGGAAATGCCCAAGGGTGCCATGAATCCGCCCACAAAAATCCACATAATCACACAGGTCGCCACTACATTGTTATTAAAAATAGAGAGCCATCCCGGTAGTTTCAGATTTTCTGCATCCTTCTCTTTATTACCAAAGAAATGAGCGATCTTGCCAAAGAACCAAATGCCGATCTGCTGGTTATGACCTATAGTAAATCCGGCTCCTCCCGTCACATCGTCACAAACTTTTGCCGCTAGTGTAGTGGAATAAGCCCAATACACTCCCACCAGAACACCCGTGATTACAACAGCCGCCGCATTGCTCACCATCAGGTTCGCCAATACAAGCCATAATACGGACTGCGCATGAGCCGTTCCTGCATTTCCGGTTAGAAACACCCCCTTTGCCTTGGTGTATTTTCCAAAATACACCAAAAGAATATTTACCGCAAAAGCGATCAGAAACGCATACCCCATGAGTCCGAAACGATCCCCTAGTGCTTCCTGGCTTGCTGCTTTCATCGCGTAAGAATCCATTATGTACCCTTGAATTCCGGTTGCTTCACTCACCGCCGTCACGATCGGTTTAAATGTGTTGGTGAACTGATTTCCTCCGAAGATCACCATCTGGATACCCACCATAGCACTGATGGTTCCGGTAATTGTCTTCACTGCACTCTCCCGCTTCAGCAAATAACCGATACAGATCAAAAGGCCGATCAGGATCACCGGCTTTGTGAGAAAATCATTAAGTAGAAAATTAATCACTCCGTTCATTTACATCTCCCCCCTTTTTCATGACAGATGCTTCAACCCGATGTAATACCTAAAAAAGAAAAAAATCTTCTTCGGGTGTTTTGTATGTCATGTATGTTTTCGGTCAATTTTAATCAATATTCTTGACGTATTTTTAGATCCTAATATTGTCGTATGTATTATGTTATTTTGATTGTATTCCTTTTCTTTTCCAGATATATGCCTCCTTCTCTCGCATAAATTCCTCAACTCCCTCCACCTGCCGATTTGTAATTATGTTCAAATTGCTAATCCGCTCATTCGGGGTGACATACATGGCCGTTCTGTTAAACTTTGTGTGATCCGCCAAGATATATGTCTCCCGAGCATTTCGGATACAGATGTTTTTGATATCGTACTCATATTCATCCGCAGAAAGTAGCGCAAAATCTGCATCAAACCCCTTAATCCCCAAAAATGCTTTGTCAAACCGGTAGGACGCTAACATTTTCGTAGTTTGTCTTCCTACAACAGATCGGGAATAGTCCTTAAAAAAACCACAAAGAAGAAAAACATTGATGCCTCTTCCGGAGAGAACTTCCAGCTGAGGAATACCGTTAGTAATTACCGTAATGTCCTCGGCGGTGATATTCTCCGCCATGGCAAGTGTCGTTTTTCCGGATCCCAGAAAGATCAGATCCCCATCCTGCACCTTACTGGCAGCCAGCTCACCGATCACTTTCATAGGTTCCGAAAAATCGATTTCCTCATCTTTTCTTTTATACAGATCAATATTTCGAACCTTCTGCGCTCCTCCCCAGAGACGGGTAAGGAGTCCCTCTTTTTCCATAGCAAGCAAATCTCGTTGGATGGTGGAGGATGAAACTTCCAGTGTCTCCTCCAGCTGTCTTTTGCTCACAATCTCATTTTCATCCAAAAGTTCTTTGATTTTTTCTTTTCGCAGTTCATAATTCATATATTCTCTCCTCTACAACCGTGCACGAGCCAGATGGACTAGCTTTTCTCCGCAAGTCTCAAAAAACTTTCGATAGGCAACGCAAAAACAATTTTTCCCATCCATCCCTTCGCAATATCTGCGACAACCTCCGCGGCACAGAAATATCCAAGGACATTTTCTGCAATCCTCCGGCAAAGGAATCTCGTTTAAAAAGCCACTTCTCTCCCGCTCTCGGTCAATCTCCTTCAATTCGTCTTTTTTTATGTTTCCGATTTTCCATTGATCTATCGCATAAAAATCGCAAGGATATACGCTTCCATCCGCCTCTATCACATAATTTTTCCCGCAGCATCCCCGCATATCACAGGCTTCTGGTTCATATCCGCTGAGTATATCCAAGTAGTTGTCAAACTGACGGATCCATACTCTCTCCCCTCTACGGAGCTCGCTGTACCATAGATGAAAAATAGTGCACAGAAAGTCCCCGTATTCTTCTCCATGCAGAGAATATGCGCTTTTTTCTTTTCCATTCAACGAATCTAAACAAGGTATAAATTGTAAGTGAGCAAATCCTTGTTTTCGCAAAAAACGGTATACCTTACTCGCTTTTTCGGCCACATCTCTAGTTACCACGGTCAATATATTAAATGGGACCTGATATCGGTTCAAGCTGTCAATTCCTTCCATCACCCGATGGAAAGTTCCCTCTCCTCGGATATTCTGTCTCCAACGATTATGAGTATGTATCGTTCCGTCCAAAGATACGCCTAATAAAAAATCGTTTTCCTTGAAAAAACATGACCACTGATCATCCAACGTATATCCGTTCGTCTGAAGAAAATAAAAGATTTTCAAGTCGTCTCTCTTCTGTTTTTTCACACACTCCACAAAATCTTGAAAAAAATCCAGCCCACAAAGCGTCGGCTCTCCTCCCTGAAATCCAAATGTACAACTGCCTTTCGCCTGCTTCATCGCCTTCCGGATCAATGCTTCCATCGTCTCTCGATTCATAAATCCATAGGAGGCCGTCTTCCGGTTTTTCATCTCATCACGGTAGAAACAGTAAGCGCAGCGCAGGTTACAAGCTCCGGAAGCCGGCTTGATCATCAGTGATAACGACATCCTGTTTTCTCCCTTCTCATTATTGTTCATTATTTATGATTGGATTTTACCATAATAAATCAATATCATCCATCTTATTTCAAAAATAATCTTAAATTAGTCATTTTAAGTCAAATCTATTCAATTATGTCTGTCTGCCATGCGAATAAAACTATTAAATGAAAGTTATGAGTAACAAAGAAAACACAAATATAATCGCTATAAAAATTCAAAATATAGACTTTACTTACAAAAACACTATGGAAAAGACAGATATATCTAATGCAAGACTTGTAATGAAAGAATAAACGGAAAGCTTTCCCAATGTTATATAAAAAGCTAATACATACTATAAATGCTTGCAAAAATAATAAAAATAAATATTCTATATCTTTTAAAGTGTGGAAAAAGTTACGGAAGAAAAAATCATCAAAAGAAAATGCTTATATGTTGCTGGGTCTATAAAATGATCCATCACTTTTTTCAAATCTTCTTTCGTCGCCATATAAGCTTTTATTTCTGCAATATCATTTGTGTTTTGGTTGGTTTGAATCGCTATTTATACGAATTCCTTTGAGCCGATAAAATCCTGGTTTTCAATAATAAAGTCTTTCATCTGCTGAAACATTCGCATTAAGGCCTTGCTCTGTTTTACTGCAAGCTCGCCCCTGAACAGTCATAAGCATAGATTCCCTGTTCTGTAAAAGCATAGACATTGTACTTTATATCGCTTCCTCTATCTGTTTCTTTATTCAAGATCGCATTTTGCGACCTTGAAAGTTCAAACGCTTCTTCATCCGTTAATTGAAACATAAAGTACTCATCAGATTTTTCATCATTTCTCTTAACTTGTTCATGAAATCTTTTTGTAAAGCATCCATAAATTTCAGCAAGCTCGAAATCAAGCATGAACTTTTGCTTTCGTATATAGTAAATCTTACTTTTCATTGTAGCTTCATCGATAAATGCAATTGCTTTATTTTACCCTGAAAAAATTCACCTCCAATGTTCTTGTACTGTCAATACATGTGTTATCTATTCAGTTCCAGGTGTATCTGACATCCGTCCCTTTGCCGAGAGCTCTGCACAAACACCCTTTTGACTTGGCGATGAAGACACGAGCCGGCGCATCGATTCAAATCCAATCAGTTATTGGAAATGGGGTCAGGAAAAATAAGCTCTCAGGCCCACAAAAAAACGGCATAGCTGTCACAAAAACGTAACAGCTATGCCGCTATTCTCAGTCTTAAAGAAATATTTTAGAAAATATTCTTTCCGATCGGGACTTACCAAGTACAAGCTACCAGATCATTTCCGAAACGGTCAAAACGATGACGTTTGCGATTGCGATCATGATCAGGAGCTTAAATACCCACTTGAAATATGTGGAATACTGTACGTGAGACGCCGCGACTCCGCCCATGACAACGCCCGAGGTCGGGGTAACCATGTTGACGACACCGGAGCCTGCCGAGAAGATGTTGACCATGATCGAGGGGTTAAAGCTGAGCTGCTGAGCCAAGCCGCCCATAATGGGCATGGAGAGCCCGGCAAGGCCTGAGGTTGAAGGAACCAGGAAGCTCAACAGGATGTAAACGATGTAAGACATCGGTACAAAGATCAGTCCGGGTACGCCCTGCAGAAGCTGCGTGCACTTATCAAGAATCCAGAAATCAAGGTGAGTATTTGCCATAACCACCGTAATTCCACGAGAAACGGCAATGATCAGTCCTACAGAGAGAAGATCCTTTGCACCGTCGATGAACGTTTCAATATAGCTGTGCTCATTGAAGCCTCCGATGATGGCAATCACTACGGAGCCGAGAATAAACCAGCTTGCCAGCTCAAGGAAGTACCACCAGCCAAGCGGCTTACCGGTTAAGTATTTGGACCAGCCGAATGCCGCCAGGAACGCATCCTCATCGCCATGGAAAATCAGATCCTGATAGGAGATCAGCGAAGCGATCATCACGACAAAACAGAGTGCAAATACGATCAGAACGCCCTTATGACGTCCGGTAAACGGGAGCTTTGTGGCGGATTCCGTGCTGAAGTGCGTATTCATATCCTCCTGCTCCTGCAGGGAGAGAATGGTCGATCCCTTATCTCTCTTTACCTTCTTTGCGTAGCGAAGTGTGAAAAGGATTCCGATGCCGGTACTCGTGATCCAGAGAATGGCGCCGATGATATAAACCAATGTCTTGTCCGGCTCAATTCCGACAGAGCTGAGAGCACCCATAGCCGCACCGGTCGCAAAGGGGTTGATGGTGGATCCCAAAACGCCGGATGCCGATCCGACCAAAACCGTCGAAAGCGCAACAACCGTATCGAAGCCGGCCATCACCATCGCTGATGTAATCAGAGCATAGAAGCCGATCGTTTCCTCTGCCATACCATAAGTAGTTCCGCCCAGGGAGAAGAGAATCATCAAAATCACAATGAGAACTTCTTCTCTGCCGTGCATCTTGTGCACAAGGTGATTGACTCCTGCCTCCAAGGCTCCTGTTTTCATGACAATTCCCAGGAATCCGCCCAAGGCAATGATGAACATCAGAAGATCTGCAGCATCTGTGAAGCCGTTGGGGATCGCCATCATAAAGTCGGAAACACCGGCGCCGACAACCTGCACATGTTTTCCGCTATCTACGATATCCAACAATTTCTGGTACTTTTCCGGATCGAGCGTCTTAATAATATTGTCGCTGATCTGTGCGCCGTTGACAAAGAATGAAACCAGACATACAACAGCCAGAATAATGACCAGGATTGTAAAAGCGGATAGGGACTGTCTTTTTTTCTTAGCAGTATCCATAAATAATTCCTTTCACATCCTAAGCCCGCCGCTCAAGCAGAGGGCTCCCCCGGTACCCGTTATCGATGAATTCGGGTTCCCGTTTTCCCTTCCAGGGCCTCTTTTGCTTTTTCCAATGACGTAATGAGCGCCGTGCCGTTTTCACGGTTCATTACATAATCCAAGCATGCCTCAACCTTGGGCAGCATGGATCCGGGAGCAAACTGACCCTCTTTAATATAACATTCAGCTTCTTTTACGGAAAGCTCCGGGAGAGCTTTTTGATCCGGTTTATTGAAGTTGATTGCTACTTGATCCACCGCAGTTAAAATCACCAGCATGTCCGCCTCAATGTCCAATGCAAGGCGTGAGGAGGAACGATCCTTATCAATGACCGCCGCCACGCCGCGATAGCCGTTTTCCTCTTCTACAACAGGAATTCCGCCGCCGCCGACGGTGACAACGATATCACCCAGCTCAACAAGCTGCTTGACCACATTGAGTTCAACGATTTTCTGAGGAATGGGGCTTGCCACTACACGACGGTAGCCGCGTCCGGCATCCTCTACAAAAGTGAATCCTTTTTTTGCAGCCATCTCATCGGCAGCTTCCTTCGTCAGAAAGCTTCCGATGGGCTTTGTCGGCTTATCAAAAGCGGGATCCTTTTCATCAACAACTACCTGCGTCACGATACAGGCGACTTGGCGATCCGCCATGTTGCGGCGAGCAAGCTCCGCCTGCACCGACTGAATCAGATGATATCCGATATATCCCTGGCTCATCGCTCCGCACTCGGGGAAGGGCATGTACGGCGTATTGCCGCCATTGGCAGATGAGAAATCCATCGCATTATTGATCATACCGACCTGAGGTCCGTTTCCGTGACCGATAATCACATCATAGTTTTCTGCCAGATCCACAATCGTTTTTGCTGTCTTTTTTACAAGCTCCAGCTGCTCCTCGGGGGTATTGCCCAGGGCGTTTCCGCCCAGGGCAACCACGATCCGTTTTTTTGCCATATCAATCCTTCCCTTACTTCAAGGTAGCATACATGCAAGCCTTGATCGTATGCATACGGTTTTCCGCCTGATCAAAAACGCGGCTCTGCTTGCCGAGGAATACCTCATCATTGACTTCCATGCCTTCGAGATCATACTTGTCGCCGAACTTCTCATTGATCTCCGCACCGATGGTGGTGTTGAGATCATGGAAGGAAGGCAGGCAATGCTCAAAGATGCAGTTTTTATCCGCTTTTGCCATGACCTCCGGGGTAACCTTATAAGGATGAAGAAGCTCAATGCGCTCCTGCCATACTTCATCGGGCTCGCCCATGGATACCCAAATGTCCGTCGCCACGCAATTCGCGTCCTTGACCGCTACGTCAACGCTCTCGGTGAGCTCAACGGTAGATCCGTAATATTTTGCATATTCGGTGGCTCTGTCAATCAATTCCTGCGTCGGCCAGAGAGCCTTCGGACCGCAGCCTACAAAGTTGACGCCCAGCTTTGCGCAGGTGATCATCAGGGAGTTGCCCATGTTGTTGCGAAGATCGCCCATAAAGACATATTTCAGGCCACGGAGATGTCCATATTCTTCACGAAGGGTCAGCATATCGGCAAACATCTGTGTCGGATGGAAATCATCCGTCAAGCCGTTCCATACCGGCACGCCGGAGTATTTTGCCAGCTTTTCGACCATTGTCTGGTCAAATCCGCGATACTCGATGCCATCATAGAAGCGTCCCAGCACCTTTGCGGTATCTTCGATGGATTCCTTTTTGCCCATCTGGCTGGAACCGGGATCCAAGTAGGTAACGCCCATGCCGAGATCGTATCCGGCTACCTCGAATGAGCAGCGAGTACGAGTCGAAGTCTTTTCAAACAAAAGAACGATATTCTTTCCCTCGAGATAGCGATGCGGTGTACGAGTTCTCTTAAGACGCTTAAAGTCCGCTGCGAGATCGATCAGATAGCTGATTTCTTCCGGAGTGTAGTCCTCCAAGGTCAGCAGGCTTCTTCCCTGAAAATTAATTGGCATATATTTTTTCCTCTTTCTAATGAATTCCATCCCCTTTGACAGGGGATGGAAAAGTATACTCTTTTTTCGAATCGATACAATCGAACTTACGATGAAATGTTGTTCTTTATAAACAGACTATTCTTCACGCACCAGCGGCATGGACATGCAGCGTGGGCCGCCGCGGCCTACCGTCAGGTTGTCCGAATCCAGCTCGATGACTTCGAATCCGTTATCCTTAAGGTATTTGTTGGTTGCGTAGTTGCGCTTGTAAACAACAACCTTTCCCGGAGCGATGGTCAACGTGTTGGAACCGTCTGTCCACTGCTCGCGCTCCGCAGCGATCGGATCTCCTGCACCGCACTGCAGTGTGCGAACCTTCGGCAGATTCAGGATATTGGCAAGAACCTCGTCCAATGTGCCGATGTGCTCTTCGATACGAACATCCTTCTTCTCCTCATCCTTTGTGAGTTCAAAGATCTGAAGCGTTCCCTCGATGCCCGGATGATAGGTGAAGGCATCATAATCGATCATCGTAAATACGGTGTCCAAATGCATGAATGCGCGGCTTACCGGAATGTTGAAGGCAAAGATACGCTCGATGGTGTTCTCTACGCCGCCGAAGAAGAGCTTCTTGGCAAGCTCCTGGATCGCATCCGCCTGTGTGCGCTGAGAAATTCCGATAAAGAGAGTTTTCGCATCAATGCTGAAGATGTCGCCGCCCTCCATGTGGAAATGATTGTGACGTCCGTAAAGATCCGCAACCTTTCCGCGATATTCGGGATGATATTTGAAAATATAGTCGCCATAAATGGTCTCACGGTTACGCGTAACCGAAAACATCTTATTGATTACGGCGCCGCTGCCGACTGTTGCAAACGGGTCACGTGTGAAATAGAGGTTGGGCATCGGATTGAGCAGCAGATGTGCCTTCTCCAGGCGATCTACGAGGAAGTTGGTCTCGATCTTTCCCAGCTCATCGAAGGTAACGCCTGCCATGGTCTTCATGACAAATTCTTTGGTATCTTTGATCTTGCCGAAGAAATCCTTGAGGATGTTGTGATAGGTTTCCGTATAGATGCCGGCATCATTTAAGAATTCATCAATGAACTGTTCACGAAGTCCCGGATTGGCATCCAGAGTTTCCGCCATCAAATCCTCCAAATACACTACCTCAACGCCCTCTCCGCGAAGAATGTCGGTAAATGCGTCATGCTCGCGCTGTGCTTTGGACAGATCCGGAATATCATCAAAAAGCAGTTCTGACAAGGTGTCTGGAGTGAGATACTTCAGCTCGTCTCCCGGACGATGAACAAGTACCTTTTTTAACGGTTTAATTTCACTTCGGACTTGAATTGGATTCATTTTGACTTCCTTTCTGTAATATCCTGTAATTTTTGATATCCCGCAAGCCTCTCGAGTCAGACCTCGGATATCGAAATGAAATGGGATTCTTCTTGCTGTGCAGGAATGCACAAGCATTCAGAATGTATTTATAGTATAGGAAAACCTTTTGCCTTTGAAAAGGGAAAAGAAGTCGAATTTCATTGTAAAATCTTGGAAACCTGAATTCTGAAAAACTCGGATATCGAATCGGTTCCAAACGAATCCTGCTCCGAAGCGCGCTGTTTTTCTATACTATATGCTGTATACCGTAAAATATGCTATATACCGTAAAATGCGCACAAAAAAAGATCGAGGGAAACCTCGATCTTTTCGTAAGCCGAATTTGTTACATCTCCTGAGGTGCGCTCAATCCCAAAAGGGAAAGCGCGTTCTCCAATGTGATTTGTACCGCCTTAACAAGCGCCAGACGCTCATTCATAAGCTCCGGATGCTCGGGATCCACAAACTTGTAGGAGCCGTAGTAGCTATGGAATGCGGATGCAAGCCTCATGAGATAGTTGCTGATGCGGTGCGGCGCACGGAGAAGCGCACTCTCCGCCACCAAATCCGTATAATCGTTCAGCAGCTTGAGCAGATCCACTTCCTTCTGCTCCTTGAGAAGCTCATAGTGCTCCTGAGGCTTGACCTCAGGCGCATTTTTAAAGACGCCGCAGGTACGTGCATGTGCATACTGAATATAGTAAATCGGGTTTTCTGACGTTTTCTTGCGTGCCAGACCCAGATCGAAGTCCAGATGGGTTGCTACATCGCGGCTGACAAAGAAATAGCGCGCCGCGTCCAGACCGACATCCGCCACCAGTTCACGAATCGTAATGGCATTGCCGCTTCTCTTGCTCATCTTGACTTCCTCGCCGTTTTCCACCAGACGCACCATCTGAATGATATCGACCTCAAGATCATTCCAGTCATGGCCGAATGCCGCCATTGCAGCCTTCATACGCGTTACATAGCTGTGGTGATCGGCTCCCCATAAATCCACCAGCTTTTCATAGCCGCGAGCGAATTTATCCAAATGGTTGGCAATATCCGGCGTCATATATGTCAAAGAGCCGTCCGACTTCACCAAAACACGATCCTTATCATCGCCGAATTTCGTAGTGGTAAACCAGAGCGCGCCGTCCTTTTCGTAGGTGAGCCCCATTCTTTTCATCTTTTCCACGGTCTCATCGACAAGTCCGCGGTCATACAAGCTGCGTTCCGAGATCCATGAGTCGAATTCGCAGTTGAAATCCTTGAGATCGCGCTTGATTTTCTCCAATTCGCGCTCATATCCGCGATCACGGAAATATTCGATACGTCCCTCTTCCTTGTTCAGCCAGACATCGCCGAGCTCTTCCGCCAGATCATGACCGATCTGCTTGACATCCTCGCCGTAGTAACCGTCCTCGGGAATTTCAACCTCGACACCGAAGCACTCCGCATAACGGGCATAAACGGATTTGCCGAGATTGAGCATTTGTGCACCTGCATCATTGATGTAGTATTCGCGCAGACAATTCCAGCCGCTGGCATTGAGCAGACGGCAAATGGCATCACCCCAAACAGCGCCGCGTGCATGGCCGAGATGAAGGTCTCCTGTAGGGTTGGCGCTGACATACTCAACAAGAATGTTTTTGCCCTTGCCGCTTTCATTTTTTCCGAAATGCTCCCCTTCCTTGAGAGCCGCATTGATAATATCCGCCAGAATGCTTTTCTTAAGGCGGAAGTTGATAAATCCCGGTCCTGCAACCTCCACGGTGTCAATCAGATCCGTCTGCTTGGATAACTCCTCTGCAAGCTCTGCAGAAATCTCTTTCGGGGATCGGTGCAGAATTCTCGGTAACTGCATTGCCATATTGGTTGAATAGTCACCATAATCTGTGTTCTTCGGAATCTCAACCTGTACCATTGATGCATCATCGATGCCGTACAGCTTCTTTACAGATTCCGCAATCCGCGCCTTCAGCTGATTTTCAATCTTCGCCATAATTCCTCCCCCATGAACCGTATTGGACTCTTGTAATTTCTTTCTTTAACTTGTAATTTCTTTCTTTAAATATAATAAATGAATGGCTAAAGTCTAACAAATATCAGTCTTTGCGTCAAATTTTCCCGCGATGGAGATCGCTCCTCCAGATTTTGGGATTGCTTGAGGATACCGCGACGGCTCCTTCCGCAAATGCCCCCTCCGCTTCCTTGGGATCTCGAATCAGACCTCCTGCAATAATCGGAATGCCGGTAAACATGGTCAGCTCCCGGATCACTCTCGGCACCGTTCCCGGCAAAATCTCGATATAGTCGGAGCGGGCCGTCTTGAGAGCCTGCTTCGTGGTCGTCAAAGACAGAGAATCCAGGATAAAAAATCGCAATACCGTAGCCAGTCCCATATCCTGCGCTTTCCGGGCGACTGCCGGCCGCGTCGTGATAATGCCGTCGGCCCTTGTATAATGTTGGATAAATTCCACGGAATAGCTGCTTTGCGACAATCCTTCAATGAGACCCTCATGCACAAAAACCGTTCTCTTTTGCCGCTTCAGATCCTCAATGACATGAGGCAGGGTAACGATATTGCCGTATAACAGAAAAACATTCTGCCACGGATAATTCGCTGTCTTTTCCAGATCTCGGTGATTTCTGACCGCCATAATGATCCGCTCGGAACGGAATAAGCTTTTCACTTCATTTTGATTCATGATTCATCCCCAATCGACCGCTTATTTATATTATATCCATTATATCCGCTATTCCTCAGAAAGAAGAAGCATCGCGGAAAAAAGGTCCTCTTTTTCTCATTTCTGACACAGATTCCTCACAAACTCATACATTGCACTATGCTATAATTCGTGTAAATAGAATCATTCATATAAATAAGAATGCTGACAATACCCGGAGGCGATTATGTCTTTTATCGAAGTCAAAGAGCTTTGCAAATACTATAAAGTTGGTGAGAATACGATTGCAGCCAATCGGGATATCTCTTTTACCATTGAAAAAAATGAATTTGTTTTTATCATCGGTCCCTCCGGGGCGGGCAAATCAACGCTGCTCAATATTTTAGGAGGGATGGATACCGCATCCTCGGGCGAGGCTCTGATTGACGGCAAAAATCTTACCCGGATGAATGAACGGGAGCTTACCCGATATCGCCGAGAGGATATGGGGTTTGTGTTTCAATTTTATAATTTGATTGAAAATCTCACCGCCAGGGAAAATGTGGAGCTTTCGACTCATGTGGTGAAAAATGCATTGGATCCGGAAACGATTTTGCGCGATCTCGGGCTTGAAAACAGGATCAACAGCTTTCCTTCACAGCTGTCGGGAGGAGAGCAGCAGCGAGTTTCCATCGCTCGTGCACTTGCAAAAAAGCCGAAGCTCCTGCTCTGCGACGAACCTACCGGAGCGCTGGACTACCTCACAGGAAAACAGGTGCTCAAGATTTTGAAGCGTGCCTCCCGTGAAACGGACGCCACGGTAATCGTAATTACACACAATACCGCAGTCGCCCCCATCGCCGATAAGGTCATCCATATCGTAGATGCCCGTGTAAAAGGGATTGAGGTCAACCCCCATCCCGTTTCAATCGATTCCATCGAATGGTAGCCTTCGTTGGCACGTTTGCAATAATGTTATTGTGTTTTTCCGCCGGCTGATCGGTATTTCAGCCGAGCACGGAAATTGAAATAGAAAAGAGGGCAAGATGAGTCCCGCTAACAAGGATTTGTTTCGTGAGATTAAAAATTCATTTTCTCGTTTTCTGTCCATCCTGCTCATTGTGGGGTTGGGCGTTTTTGTGCTGGTCGGGCTTCTGACCAGCGGGCTTGTCATGAGGCGCACCGTGGATGCCAGACTCCATTTGCAGAATGCGCAGGATGTTCAGATTTCAAGCATGGTAGGGCTCAATGACACCGACATGCAAATTCTGGATCGCATTCCGGGTATTGCGGAACGCGAAAATATCTATCAGGTGGAGCTGAAGGACACGGAGCAGGATGAGCTCTTTCAAATTCAAAGTCTTCCCCGGCAGATCACGCTTCCCGAAATTACAGAGGGTCGGACGGTGCAAAATCCCGGTGAAATCCTGCTCGATGAGGAGCTCAGGGATCGATATGCCATCGGTGACACCATCTCCTTTCAAAAAGAAACTCCCCTGATCGACCTCGGTCAGGAGGATCAGCTCAATCAATATCAGTTTACTGTTGTCGGCTTTGCAAATTCCGTATCTTTTATTGATCGGTCCAATCGCGGGGAATCTTCACAGGGGCTTGGACAGCTCTACGCCTTCGGATACATTTTATCCGAGCACTTTCAAGGAGATCCAGCACTTGTTCGCCTCCGTTTTGAGGACACGATCGGTCTCAACGTTTCCTCCGAAAAATACAAGGATTTGGTTCAGGCACACGTGGATGAGCTGAAAAAAGCCTACGATATGCGCGGAGAGGAGAGGCTTGTGGAGATCCGCGGGGATTTGCAGGACGGCATCCGCGATGGAGAAGAAAAGATCGCCGACGCCAAACAGAAGCTGGCGGACGGACAAAAAAAGCTGGACGATGCCGAGCAGGAAATCCTGAATGGACATACCGATCTGCAAAAGGGAGAATCCACGTTTCGCGAGGAATCCATAAAGGGAAAAAACACTCTTGATCAGGCTCAAAAGAAGCTGCAGGATGCGCTTGAGGATTTGAAAAAAGGGAAAAATGAGCTGCAAGCCGGAGAACAGGCTCTCGCAGAAAAGGGAAAATCCCTTTCGGATGCCGGAGCCTCACTGGAAAACGGCAAGCTTCTCCTGGATCGAAGCCGTCAGGAGCTTTCCCGGGGAGAGGCTCAATATGCGGAAGGAAAAAAGCGGTACGATGCGAATCAAAAGCTGCTTGCGGAAGGACGCGCACAGCTGGAGGAAGGCCAAAGCCGATACGCGGCGGGACTTGCCCAATACGAGGACGGGCTCCGGCAGCTTGAGGAGGGAGAGTCTGCGTGGAAGCAGGGGCACGACCGATATGCCGCCGGGCTTGCGGCATATCAAAGCGGAAGAGCTCAATACGATGCCGCTCTTGCAAAATATCAATCACAAAAAAAGGCATATGATGACGATCAAAGCGCATATCAGGCGGAGGTGTCTCGTGTCGGGGAGCTGAAAAAGCAATATGAGGAAGCACTCGCCAATGCCGGTCCAAATCCTCCCGATGATGTCAAACAGGCTCTGGAAACCCAATATCAGGAGCTGACGGATGCGCAAAAAGCGCTCGATGTCTGGAAGGCCAAGCGCGAACAGGCCGCCAAGGCTCTGGACGAGGCAAAAAAGGAACTGGATGTACAAAAACAGGTTCTGGATCAGACCGAGCAAACGCTCGCGCAGGCAAAAAAAGAGCTGGATGCCAAACGCCTTCTTTTAAATACAAGCAAAAAGCAGCTGCAGGAAACGAAGGCTGCTCTTGACAGCGCCAAAGAGACGCTGGATCAAAAACAAAAGGAGTTGGAGAAGGGAGAGGCTCAATTAAAAAGCGCGGAGCAGGCCCTGTCTCGCAGCAAGGCGAAGCTGGATGACGGCAGAAAGCAGCTGGAAACATCGGAGGCTCTCTATCAAAAGAATCTGGCGCTCTATGAAGCCGGACAAAAGCTGTATCAGGAAGGCGCTGCTAAGCTGAGCGCCTCGCGCACCGCACTGGAAAGCGGACGAAAATCCTATGAATCGGGACTGCTCTCCTATCAGGAGGGACGCTCGTCCTATGCCGATGAAATTGCGCAGGGGCGCGCAAGGCTGGAAGAGGCCCGCATAAAATTGCAGGAGGCGGAGAAAAAGCTTGCCGAGGGAAGAGAAACCTTTGCTCGGGAATCTGCCGATGCCGATCAAAAAATCGCGGATGGAACCGCGGATCTGAAGGAGGCGCGCGATGCGCTGGACTCTCTTTCTCAGCCGCGTTATTCGGCAGATCCGTTCTATAAAAATGCAAACTTAGATCTCAGTCTCACATCCGCGGACCGCATCGATGCGCTTGCCCTCGTTTTTCCGGTGTTCTTTTTCCTGATCGCCATGCTCGTCACCTTCACCACGATGACTCGCATGGTTGAAGAAAATCGAACCTCTATCGGAACCTATAAAGCCCTGGGCTATCCCTCCTCCGTCATCGCCAAAAAATACTTCGTATACGGAGCACTCGCCTCCATCCTCGGAGGAATCATCGGCGCGATCGTCGGATCCACCTTGCTTCCCGCAATTATCGGAAATGCCTACAACACCAAAACGATTTTCTTCCATAAGCTGTTGTATCGTTGGTATCCGGGACGCATTCTTTTCTCCATTGCTCTGGGCTTTCTCTTCAGCGCCGGTACCGCGCTCGCCACGGTGCTTTTGACGCTTCGCGAAAACACGGCCTCCCTTTTGCGCCTGAAACCTCCTAAGCAGGGAAACCGCATCTTTTTGGAGCGCATCCGCCCGCTTTGGAAACGCATGGGATTTTTATCCAAGGTCACGGCGCGCAATCTTTTCCGTTATAAAGGCCGCATGATCATGACCGTCATCGGCATCGCCGGCTGTACCGCATTGCTCATCCTGGGCTTTGGCATTGAAGGCTCCGTAAAGGGTCTGGCAAGCAAGAATTTTCATGAAATCTTACACTACAATCTGGCCGTCACATACTGGTCCGAGCTGGACGAGGATGCACATCAACAGTATCTGGACAGCAGAGAAAACGCCGGCGTTCCTTATGAATCCGTGCTTTTGTCCCCTCTCAATTTCACAACCCCCGACGGCATCGAGCAGACGGCAAATCTGATCGCCGTCGACGATGATCATGCGTTTCCCCAATTTTTCACGCTGCGAGAGCGCACATCGGGAAAATCCCTTTCCATCCCGGGAGACGGCGTCTTGATCAATGAGAAGATGGCGAATCTTAACCGGATTCATGTCGGAGATTCCATCACCTTCGAGGACATGGAAGGAAAGGAGCATACGGTACCTGTACGAGGCATCTTCGAGCAATACCTTATGCATACCGTGATCCTGAACAAGAATTATTATGAGCAGATATTCGGCAAGACCTACAAAGCGAATACGGATCTCTTTCTTGCACCGACTCAGTCCTCGGAGCTGTCAAAGCAATTTCGGGATTATCGCAGCGTCGTATCCACCGCGGATATCAACGAGGCGAAATCCGTTATGAACGCATATCTCATCTCCATTTCCAAGGTGCAGGTCATTATTACGCTCGCTTCCGCTTTGCTGGCAATGATCGTCCTGTATAATCTGACAAATATCAACATCCAGGAGAGAATGCGTGAGATCTCCTCCATCAAGGTGCTCGGCTTCTATCCTTTGGAGGTGACAACCTATATTTTCCGGGAAACGGCATTGCTCACCTTATTCGGGATTTTTATCGGCTGCTTTCTCGGAAAGGCACTGCATTATGTGGTGCTTCAAATCATCACACCGTATTTCCTGATACTCGATCCTGTGCTCACATGGTCCTCCTATGCCATCTCGATCGGCATTACGGCAGGTGTCACGGTATTGATTGCTCTCATCTTCCATTATCGGCTCAAGCATATCAATATGGTAGAAGCTCTCAAGGGCAATGAATAGAGAATCAGAGCCGCAACAATCTGAATGACAGGCGCAAAAGATGGCTGAGCTTCCGAAAATATGGAAGCTCAGCCATCTTATTTTGAATTCCTTCGATTGATCAGCCCTTCGGCGGGCTCTTTTCAGTACAGACTTTTTCCGCCTTCATCTGTCGGCTTTCCGGTTTCCTCTGCGGCTTCTTTGTCTTCATCCGTGGGCTTTCCACCTTCGTCCGCCGCTGGCCTTCCGCCTTCGTCTGCGGATTTTGCGTTTTCGTCTGTGCGGTCTCCATGCCCGGACTGTGCTGCTTCCTGCGAGGCTGAAGCATCTTCCTCCGGCTGAAAATCAATGCGTTCTCTTCCCTCTGATTCGAGAGACTCGTTGAGCACCTCCATGAATTTTTCGCCGGTAATCGTCTCTTCCTTCAAAAGGTATTCGGCAATATCGTGAAGCTGCTTTTCATGCGTCGTAAGAATCCGGGTCGCTTCTTGATGCGCTTCCGAAATAATCTCACGCACCTTGTTATCAATATCCGATGCGGTATGCGGCGCCGCCTGAAGCTCCGCATCGCCGCCTAAATAGCGGTTGCTGGATGTTTCCAAAGCGATGAAATCAAAATCATCCGTCATTCCATAGCGTGTGACCATGGCACGCGCGATTTTCGTTGCACGTTCGATATCGTTGGAAGCGCCCGTCGTTTTGGTGTGGAAAATCAGCTCCTCTGCCGTACGTCCGCCCGTGAATGTAACGATCTCCTTGAATAAATCATCGCGGGTCATAATCACCTTTTCTTCCTCGTCCACCTGCATGGTATAGCCAAGGGCACCGGAGGTGCGTGGAATAATCGTGATTTTTGTGACCGGTGCGGTATGCTTTTGGAGTGCCGCTACCAAGGCATGACCAACCTCATGGTAGGCAATCATCCGTTTATCCCGATCCGTAATCACGGAATGCTTCTTTTGCATACCGGCGATGACCGTTTCCACGGATTCGATCAGATCCTCCGTGGTTACCTGATTTCTCCCTGCGCGAACCGCCATCAGCGCGCCCTCATTGATGATATTCGCAAGGTCCGCTCCGGAAGCACCCGCTGTCATGCGCGCCACCTGCTTGAGATCCACATCCCTCTCCATGCGAACATCCTTGGCATGCACCTTGAGAATTTCCTCACGCCCGCGAATATCCGGAAGCTCCACGCGCACCTGACGGTCAAATCTTCCCGGACGGGTCAGCGCAGGATCCAGAATCTCAGGACGGTTGGTCGCCGCCAGGATCACAACACCCGTATTTCCTTCAAAGCCGTCCATTTCGGCAAGAAGCTGATTCAGCGTCTGCTCGCGTTCATCATTTCCGCCAAAACCGGAGGAATCGCGGCGCTTTCCGATGGCATCAATCTCATCGATAAAAATGATACAGGGTGCTTTTTTCTTTGCTTCGCTGAAAAGATCACGCACCTTTGATGCTCCCATTCCGACAAAGAGCTCCACAAATTCGGAGCCCGAAATGGAAAAGAAGGGAACATCGGCTTCTCCGGCAACGGCCTTTGCCAGCAAGGTTTTACCGGTTCCCGGAGGACCTACTAAAAGCACACCCTTGGGAATCACCGCTCCAATTTGTTCATAGCGTTCAGGACGTTTCAGAAAATCCACGATTTCCGTAAGACTTTCCTTCGCCTCATCCTGTCCCGCAACGTCTGAAAAGTGTTTTCCGTTCTTGGCTTTGACATAGACCTTGGCATTGGATTTTCCAAAGCTGATTGCATTGCCCATGCCTCCGCCCAGATTTTTCATGAGATAGCGGCCCATGAGCCAAAGGATGGCGACCGGAACCGCGAATGAAATCAACAGCGATAAGAACGGATTGATCGTTTGCGGAATTTTCGCGCCGAACTTCACCCCTTTTTCCGTCAAAAGCTGCGTCAGTTTTTCGTCTTCCCATGGACCGGTCTTGTAAATCCCCTCCTTGCCCGTATCGTCCTTCGCCGCAAATTCATAGTAATTTCCCTTATTCTCAACCCTTGTCACTTTATCCGCATTGACCATGGCGACAAATTCGGAATAGCTGACTTCTTTGGTGGTGGATCTGCGAAGAATCGGAGATACGAAAAACTGCACCACCAGAAGAATCACAAATACGGATATATAGTAGTAAATCAGCGAACGAGGTCTTTTGGGGCCGTTGTCCGATGGATTGTTATTCAGCATAATTTTCCTCTCTTTCAGGCATTCGGTTTGAATGTTTTGACTATCTTTACCCTTTTTCTATCATCCTCAACATTTTTGTAAAAAGTATGAGCATGCCTTCAATATCACATTCCATCACATTCCGGCCGGCAATTCCGGCTCGCAAACGTTGCCACATTTTACAGATCATGATATATTTATTTCATTCAATATGCGAAAGCTATGAAAACACAATTTTTTGGAGGAGAAACATGAAAGCAAGGACATTATCGGTATTGTTGGCAGCAGCCCTGGCGCTCACTGCCTGTGGCAACGGGGGAAGCTCCTCGGATCCGAAAAAAACAGAGACCTCCGGCTCTGCGGCGGCCAGCACACAGACGGGAGAAAAAAAGCCGGAAGATTATACGGGAAATCTTGTTGTGTATTCACCCCATGATGCGGATCCCCTGGCGGCAGGTGTCGCACTCTTTGAAAAAACCTATCCGAATATTAAGGTAAGTACAGTTGCTGCCGGTACCGGTGAGCTTGCACAGCGCATCGTTGCGGAATCGGCAAACCCGCAGGGAGATGTGCTTTGGGGCGGCGGAGCGGATACCGTAGCAGCCTATACCGAATATCTGGAGCCCTATGTGACGGCGAATGACGATGTCATCGACGCGAAATTCAAGGATAAGGACAACTATTGGACCGGCGAAAGTCCTCTGCCCATGGTCTTTATCTACAACAAGAAAATGATCGATGAAAAAGATGTTCCGAAAACCTGGGAGGACTTAACAAATCCCGCTCTGAAGGGCAAGATCGCATATGCTTCTCCTGCCAAATCCGGATCTGCTTATACGCAGCTTTGCACGATGCTCTTCAGCCAGCCGAGCATGGAGGAAGGCTGGTCATTGGTTGAGAAATTCATTGCGAACCTTGACGGCAAAATTCAGGATTCCTCGGGAAATGCTCACAAGCTCGTCGCCTCCGGCGAATACGCATTGGGGATCACCATTGAAAAGAGCGCTGTCCTGTACAAGGATAATCCTGACATCGGATTTGTCTATCCCCAAAAGGATTCCGCCGTTCCCGATGGCGTTGCACTGATTAAGGGCGCTCCGAACAGTGAAAACGCAAAGCTCTTTATCGATTTTGTCACCGGTAAGGAATGCCAGACGGAGCAGAATCAGGAATTTGCACGCCGCCCTGTTCGCAGCGACATTACTCCCGTCGGACTGGCTCCGCTTACCGACATCGATATGGGAGATTATGATTTCCATTTTGCTGCAACCGAGCGCGATTCCATTATCGAAAAGTGGAACGATCTGACCGTGAAATAAACAAAATAAAAGAAAAACGACACAGTCTCCGCAAGGGTTGTGTCATTCCGCTCGTCGGGTGTCAGGGGTCTCCCATGACACCCGTTTTTAACCGGAGGAGGATATTATGAGTAATGCGGTCATCATCCAGGATGCCGTCAAACGATATGGTGATTTTACTGCGCTGCACAGCGTTTCCATGAACATCAAGGAGGGCGAATTCTTTACGCTGCTCGGGCCTTCAGGCTGTGGGAAAACCACGCTTTTGCGCATGATTGCCGGTTTTAACTCCATTGAAGAGGGCGAAATTCATATCGGTGAACAGCTGATCAATCATGTGCCCGCTCATAAGCGTGACATCGGCATGGTGTTCCAAAATTATGCGATTTTTCCACATCTCACCGTAGAAGAAAATGTAGCCTACGGCCTCAAGGCGCACAGAGTGCCGAAAAGTCAAATTGCGGGACGCGTTCAAAAGGCGTTGGAGCAGGTGCAAATTTCACATCTGGCAAAGCGCAAGCCCAGCGAGCTGTCCGGCGGACAGCAGCAGCGTGTCGCTTTGGCGCGTGCGTTTGTCATCGAGCCCAATGTACTTTTGATGGATGAGCCGCTGTCCAATCTTGATGCCAAGCTGCGCGTGCAGATGCGCACAGTCATCAAAAAGCTTCAACATCAGCTCGGCATTACCACCGTCTATGTCACACACGATCAGGAGGAGGCGCTGTCCATTTCCGATCGCATTGCTGTCATGAAAGATGGTGTGATCAAGCAAATCGGCACACCGCAGGAAATCTATAATTATCCCGCCAATCCATTTGTCGCCGGTTTTATCGGCGTTTCCAATTTTCTGGACTGTCAAGTCACGGGAAGCAAGGAGAATGCAGCCATAAGCATCAAGGGCGAGCCCACATTACACCTGTCTCTTATGCGTGATTACAATGGTCCCGCTATTTTAGCGGCACGTCCGGAGCAGCTTTTCTTCAGCGATCACGGGCTTCCCGGTACGGTCAGCTTTGCAACCTTCCTCGGCGATTATATCGAATATGAGGTCACTCTTGCCGACGGTCAATCCATTCAAATCAACGAGTATACAAAGGACACCGAGGAAAACCATGCCGTCGGTGAAAAGGTGCACATTCACTTTGTACCTTCCAAAATCACGCTCTTTACCGCTGAAACGGAGGAGGTGCTCAACTGATGAAAAAAAGTGTGCAAAAGTGGCGCCCCGATTTTTGGTTTTTCGTCAAGGTCTTCGTTTTTATCGGATTGGGAATCTGCATTATCTATCCGTTCTACAACATTCTTGCGAAAAGCATTTTCTCCAATAAGGTCGACGGCGTCACGCTTTACAATTTCCGTCGTTTTTTCTCCAAGCCGTATTACTATACCTCCCTGCTCCATTCCTTTGTCGTATGTGCGGGAACGGTATTCTTTGCCACCCTTGTGGGACTTCCCATCGCTTATCTCATGACACGGTACAATATTTTCGGGAAGAAGGCGCTGCATATCGGCATTATCCTGTCTCTTATGAGTCCCCCGTTCATCGGAGCCTATTCGTGGATCATTCTTCTGGGGCGTTCGGGATTGATTACGCAGCTTTTTGAAAAAATCGGTGTGCTTCTGCCCACCATCTACGGAAGAAACGGCATTATCTTCGTCTTTACCCTTCATCTTTTCCCCTACATCTATCTCTATGCCAGCGGCGCCATGAACAGCATCGATTCCTCGCTGGAGGAGGCGGCGGAAAATTTGGGCATGAGCAAGCTTCGCCGCATCTGGACCGTAACGCTTCCTGTGATTCTTCCGTCCATCCTCGCCGGCTGCATCATGGTCTTTATGACCTGTCTTGCGGATTTCGGCACGCCCATGCTCCTCGGAGAGGGCTATACGGTGCTTCCGGTTATGGTATATAACGAATATATGTCGGAAAGTGCAACCAACCCTTATATGGCCTCCGCACTTTCGGTCATTATTGTCGTTTGTTCCCTCGCGGTTTTATTGGTACAAAAGCTCATCGTGGATAAGAAAAACTATATGATGAGCGCCCTTCGTCCTCCGCAGGAAACGAAGCTGCACGGCATGAAGCGCTTTCTGGCAAGCCTTCCCATCTATCTGGTCGTGATCGTTGCGCTGTTTCCTCAGCTGGTCGTGATTGCACAGTCCTTTATCGAGCGCAGCTTCTCCGGCATGATCAAGGGCATCAATTTTAACAATTACAGGACGATTGCAAGCAAGCTTTCCCTGAATATCCGAAATACCTATGTCTATGCCTTTACGGCGGTATTCTTTATCATTCTCATCGGAGTTCTTGTCAGCTATGTCCTGGTACGCAAAAAAAGCAAGGCGTCGCAGATCATCGATATTCTCATCATGTTCCCGTACGTAATTCCGGGCTCAGTACTCGGCATCGGACTGATTATCGCCTTTAACCGTCCTCCGATCGTTTTGGTTGGAACCTCCGCAATCATGATCATTTCCTATATTGTGCGAAAACTGCCCTATACGATTCGATCGGGGAGCGCCTTTCTCTATCAAATGGATCCTTATATCGAGGAGGCGTCCATCAACCTGGGAGTCAGTCCCATGAAGACCTTCTTTACCGTAACGGCGCGCATGATGATTCCGGGACTGATGAGCGGCGTGGTGCTTTCCCTGATCACCTGCATCAACGAGCTGTCCAGCTCCATCATGCTCTATAGCGGACGAACCTCTACGATCTCCGTTGCGATCTATCAGGAGGTTACCCGAATGTCTGATGGAACGGCCGGCGCGCTGGCAACGATTTTAACGGTGTCTACCGCTCTCCTGCTTGCCATTGTATTCCGTGTAACCAAAGGAAAGGTGAAAATAATCTGATGATTAAAAATATTGTATTTGACATGGGCGGCGTGCTGATGCGCTTTGACAAAAGGATCTTTTTGGAACGCCTCCATGTTGCAAAGGAGGATTCCCTTTTGCTGGAGCGCGAGCTCTTTCGCTCCGTGGAATGGGCACAGATGGATCGCGGACTTTTGGAAGATGTGGATGCGGCAAAAATCATCTGCGCACGTCTTCCGGAAAGGCTTCGCGACGCGGCTGCCAAGCTCATAACAATGTGGGACCGCCCCATTCTTCCCATTGAAGGCATGGAGACGCTCATCGCCGAGCTTTTCGAAAACGGCTATTTCATCTATCTGATCTCAAATGCCAGCACAAGACAGCATGAGTACTGGCCGCGCATCCCTGCCAGCCGCTATTTCAAGGATACGCTGATCAGTGCCGATGTAAAGACCGTCAAGCCGCAACCGGAAATTTATCTTCTGGCCTATCAGAAATTCGGAATCTCTCCCGGAGAAAGTGTTTTTATCGATGATTTGCCTTCCAATTGTGAGGCGGCCATATTCACAGGAATGAATGCGATTGTATTCAACGATGACGTGGAGGAGCTTCGTAAAAAGCTTGCCGAAAAAGGTGTACATGTGAAGGCGTAAACGGCAATGAATCGGCAAAATGAAATCGAAAGGGCCGGATCCTCCGCCGGACGTTCGGCTTTTCATGAGGGATTCCTATAAAAAACGTAAGAAATTGCCCATGGAGTATGGCTCCATGGGCAATCTTTTTTCTGAACACTTTTTCGCTGAAGAATCGTTATGCTTCCAAAGAGCGATCAACCGCTAATTTTGCGGCAACGCTGTCGCCCGCCAAGGTGAAGCTGTCAAAGATTTCCTTGGTGATATCCTCTTCCTCAATCTGCTCGGAGATGAACTGATGCATGAAAATTTCTGTTGCATAATCATCGGCCTTTTTCGAAATATCATGAATCTTGTAGATGCGCGCCGTCACCTTCTTTTCATGCTCCAAAACGAGCTTGGCCACATCCAGCGGTTCGCTGATTTCCAGCGGCTCCACATGGATATCCGTCAATGCGGGAGTCGCGTCGCGCTTGAGCATGTAGTCAATAAACTGCTTTGCGTGATCAAGCTCTTCCTGATAATGGCCGATCAGCCACTTAGAATATCCCTTATAATTTGCCTTCTCCATTGCAAGACCTGCCTGCAGATAGATATAGCCGGAATAAAACTCAAAGTTGATCTGCTCATTCAATGCGTCAAATACTGTCTTTTCCATAATAACCTCCCTGGTATGTATTGAATGTATGTTAATTATAACTAATAAAATCGAAAATGTTAACTGTGAAAAACAAAAAAAGAGCGGTGACCCGCTCTTTCAAAATTCATCGCTACCGGTTTTCTCGGAAGTAATTTTCTCCCAGTCCCGCAGGGGGCTGGTTTTCGTGCGAATTCTTCATGCTGATGAAGATCAGAACAAAAATCGTGACCACATAGGGCAGCATCTTGATCAGCTCCTGCTGCGCAATGCTGATATCGGGAATATAGTTGTATACGATGAAAAGTCCTCCGAATAAAATGGATCCCAATATTGACCAATGAGGACGCCATATGCAGAAGATGACGAGCGCAATCGAGAGCCAGCCTCGATCTCCGAATCCGTTGTTGGACCAGACGCCGAAGGCATAATCCATGATGTAATACAGGCCGCCCAGCCCTGCAATCACACTTCCGATCATCGTTGCCACATATTTGTATCGATTGACATTGATTCCCGCGGCATCGGCCGTAGCGGGATTTTCCCCGACCGCACGAAGCTGGAGTCCCACACGCGTCCGAAAGAGAACAATGGAAGATATGATTGCAATGATAATCGCAAGATACGTCATGGCGCTATAGGAAAAAAAGATCTCGCCCACCCTTCCGAGAGATGCCGCAAAGGGCAAAGGCGTGCGGAAATAGGCGCTCGTCTGTGTCAGCGCAATGGAGGGCATGTCCGTCTTGACCAATTTGATCAGAGAACCGCCGAAAAAATTGCCGACGCCGGTACCGAACACCGTCATCGCCAGACCCGTTACATTCTGATTGGCGTGGAGCGTCACGGTCAAAAAGGAATAGAGCAATCCCATCAGAAGCGAAGATACAATACAGAAGAAAAGAGGAATGCCCACCGCCAGAAAGGCATTCATGGCCTCCGGCGGAACAGACTGTTCATATAAGAATGCGCCGATAACGCCCGAAATGGCGCCTACGTACATAATGCCGGGGATTCCGAGATTGAGATGCCCCGCTTTTTCGGTGATCATCTCCCCGACGGAGCCGTAGAGCAGAGGAATGCCTTGGATAATGGCACGATGTATAAATGCTCCGATCATTTTTCCTCTCCTTTCACCATGCGCTGCGCATGAACTCGATATTGGATAAAAAACTCACTCCCGATGATAAAGAAAATAATAATTCCTGTAAGAATTTCCGAAAATGCATCGTTGAGACCATACACCGTTGAAATTTCACTCGCTCCCTTTTGCATAAAGACGAGAAGAAGTGAGGTGAGAATCATATAGAAGGTGTTGAATTTAGCCAGCCATGACACCATGATCGCCGTAAAGCCTCGCCCCGCTGCCGTATCCGGCGCAATCGTATGATCCACCCCCGAAACGAGCAGAAATCCCGTTAATCCGCAAAGCGCTCCGGAAAGAAGAAGCGTGCGGATCATCACCTTGGGCACGCGAAGTCCGATATAGCGCGCCGTGTCGACCGATTCACCTACCACGGCGATTTCGTAGCCGTGCTTTGTGGATCGCAAATAGAAATACATAAATACCGTTACGGCCAGCACGATCAGAATGGGCAATAAATATTGGTTGCCGAACACGCGCGGCAGCCAGCCGATATGCGACTGCTGATTGATCACACCGATTTGTCCCGAGCCCTTCGGCACCGACCATTTCAAAGAAAAAAAGGAAACGATCTGAATCGCGATGTAGTTCATCATCAGCGTGAAAAGCGTCTCATTGGTGTTCCATTTTGCCTTGAAAATTGCCGGAATGGTCGCCCAAATCGCTCCGGCCGCAAGGGCTGCAAACAGCATTACGACAAAAAGGAGCGGCAGAGGAAGCTTGCTTCCCAAAACAATCATGCAAATCGCCGTTGCCATTCCGCCGATCAGCACCTGACCCTCCCCGCCGATATTCCAGAAACGCATGCGAAATGCCGGAGTGAGCGCTACCGAAATACAAAGGAGAATCGACATGTTCTGCAGGAGATTCCAAATGCGCCTCGTCGTGCCCATCGCGCCGTCAAAGACCGTACTGTAAAACTTCAAGGGATTGATATGCGTAATCAGCGCTGTCATGATACCGCATACGATCAAAGCGCATAAAATGGAAATCGCCCGAATCAGCCAGGACTTCCAAAAAGGCATTGCCTCTCTTTTGGTCATATAAAAGGAGGGGAATAACGATCGTTTTACTTCCATTCTTCTCTCCTTTCTTCCTCTGCCTCCGATGTGTTGAGGAATGTGCGATTCTGTGTCATCAAAAGTCCAATCTCTTCTTTTGTGGTATTTCTTGCATCCACAATACCGCTTACCGTTCCGTCCGCTAAAACCATGATACGGTCACAAAGAGAAACCATCACGTCCAAATCCTCTCCGACATAGACCACGGCTACGCCCTGTTCCTTTTCCTCATTCAGAAGGTGATAGATCTGATACGAGGAGTTGATGTCCAGTCCTCGCACCGGATAGGCAACCATCAGCAGTGTGGGAGAGGATGCCATCTCGCGCCCTACAAGCACCTTCTGCACATTTCCGCCCGAGAGCTGTCGAATGGGCGTATTGACCGAAGGTGTCACAATGTTCAATTTCCGGATGATCTCCTCTGCAAGCTGTTTCGGATCCTTGCGATTCAAAATCATATGATGAGATAAGTCATAGCTGCGAAGAAGCATATTGTCGGTCATGTCCATATTGCCGACAAGCCCCATTCCCAGCCGATCCTCCGGAACAAAGGACAGGCGGATCCCCATGGCGCGTATCGAGTCGGGAGTCTTTCCCAAAAGCATTTCCTTTTCTCCGGTCTCCGGATTGACATATTCTATCGACCCGTGCTCTACCTTTTGTAATCCCGCAATGCTTTCCAAAAGCTCCTTTTGACCGTTTCCGGAAATTCCCGCAATGCCGAAAATTTCTCCGGAACGAACGGTAAAGCTGACATTGCGAATCACGTCCCGATTGCCTCGGCGAATGTCCAGGTGCCTGACCTTCAGTCGTGCTTCCTCGCCCTGAGGCTCGGCGCGGCGGATGTTCAGATCCATTTTCTCGCCCACCATCATTTCCGTAAGCTGTGTCTCGTCGGTATCACGCGTGTTGACTGTTCCCGTGAGCTTGCCCTTTCGCAAAACGGCAATGCGGTCCGAAAGCTCCAGCACCTCCTGAAGCTTGTGTGTAATAATGACAACGGCCTTTCCGTCATCGCGCATACGGCGCAGGATGGAAAAAAGGCTTCGAATCTCCTGCGGTGTCAAAACTGCCGTCGGCTCATCAAGAATCAGAAGGTCCGCCCCCCGATAAAGAACCTTAATAATTTCCACCATCTGCTTTTCGGAGACGGACATGTCATAGATCTTCTTGTCGGGATCCAAGCGAAAACCGTATTGTGCACCGATTTCGCGAATCCGATCCGCCGCTTTTTTCAAATTGAATTTTCCGTCATTGAGACCCAGCACGATATTTTCGGTGGCGCTGAACACATCGACGAGCTTGAAATGCTGGTGAATCATACCGATGCGATGCGCAAAGGCGTCACGAGGAGAGTGAATTTGTACCTCTTTTCCGTTGACGCGCATGGTGCCTGCGTCCGGATAATAGATCCCGTCGATGATATTCATCAATGTGCTCTTTCCGCTTCCGTTCTCTCCAAGCACGGAAAGAATTTCTCCGCGATAGATGGAAAGAGAAATATGATCATTGGCAATCACGGAGCCAAAGGTTTTGGTGATGCCTTCCAGCTCCAGGGCGGGAATGCGCAGACGGCTCCCCTCATTGAGGGGAGCCTTTTCGTCTACGTGATTTTGAGTTTTCTTTGTTTCCTGCATAAGCTTCCTTACATCTTCTCATTCAATGTGGTGATTCCATCGATGCGCAGATCAAAATACGGTGCGCTGCGATACTCGGATTCATGGAAGTATCCGTCGGAAATCACCTCGGTATCTTTCTCATATGCCTCGTCCGTGTCCACGTCCGCCTTGTAGGAATCCAGATTTTTTCCGTCCACAGTGAAGGTGGAAGTATCAAAAACGTGCAGCTCGCCGCTGATCAGCTTCTTTTCCACCTCGTTCAATTTTTCCTGAGTTCCCGGAGCAACCGCCTTCTCGTTCAAAGAAGAAAGCGCTACAGAACCCTCTGCAAGCCCCTTGGACCAATCGGTGTCAATTTTTTCACCCTTCATGGTCTGCGTAATCATGTATTCGAAATACGGCTCCCAATCAATCTTGGAGGAAATCAGATAGGTGTTCGGACATGCTTCAATCGTGGAGCCGTTGTAGGAAACATTGGGTACGCCGGCCTGCTCACAAGCTGTTGGCGCTCCCATCGAATCGGCATGCTGGCTGATGAGCTTGGCTCCGTTTTTGATGAGCATATTGGCTGCTTCCTTTTCCGCCGTTTCATCATACCAGCTGCCTGTAAACTGTACATCCATGGTCACGCTCGGGCAAACCGAACGAGCGCCGAGGAAGAAGGATGTATATCCCGAGATCACCTCGGCATAAGTATATGCGCCCACATAGCCCATCTTCGCTTCGTTGGCGGAGATCGTGCCGTCCTCAATCATTTGATTCAGCTTGAGTCCCGCTACCACACCAGCCAAATAACGTCCCTCATAGATGGAGGCGAATGCATTGTGGAAATTGTCCAATCCTGCCGTATGCGCATTGGTTCCGCTTGCATGGCAGAACTGAACCTTGGGAAACTCGCTTGCGGCCTGCAGAAGATGCGGCTCATGGCCGAAGCTGTCCGCAAAGATCACATCAGCACCGCGATCCGCCAGATCCGCGGCTGCATCGTATGCTTCCGCAGACTCCGGAATATTGGTTTTGAAAAGCACCTGATCATCCGAGAGACCGAGCTTTTCCTTGACCTTATTTGCAGCATCAATGAAGTTTTTATCATAGGTGGAGTTTTCATCGTGAAGGAAGATAAATCCGACCTTAAAGTCCTTGTCGACTGCGCCTGCCTTTACCGATTCCGCCGAGGATTTTTCCTTTTCGGAATCTGTCGGCGTCTTGCCGTTGGAGCCGCACCCGACGAGCAGTGTGCCTGCCAACGAAAAAACAATCATCTTCTTGAGCCAATTCTTCATTTTTCCCTCCCCTTTACGCAATTGCGCCGTTCGGTTCACGTTTCATAAGATGCACACGGGAAAATTGACACAAGAGAATAAAAAATAGACTTAATTGCTTAAGTCCATACAACAAAAAACAATTTGCATTTTCGGACGCACCTCTGCCTCCCCGGCGCATCAAAAAATATTCTCTTAAAAAGCCAATAGTCGCAACTGAGGCGTGCGGTAGAAACATTTGAACCATCTCTTTCAAACCTATATTGGATCTTTCAGACTACTTTCGAATCATAGCATACTCCCATGGAAACTGCAAGCAAAAGGAGGATGCATTTCAGCACCCTCCGTCTTTATTTCTGACGATACATAATCCCAATGGTTCCGGGGCCCGCATGAGAGGAAATGACACTGCCCGCCTGTACGATCCGGATGTCTCTGAAATATCCATCCTCTGCCAGGCGCTCACGAATGGTCTCGCACATATCGATCGCCCGCTCTCCCGTTGTAAATTTTCCGCCTGAGGTGGATATGTAAATTTGTTTCGGATCTGCATTCTCTTTAACGGCAAGAATCGCATCGATGTACTGCTTCATCACATTCGGCATGGCTCCGCGATACTTTTTCCCCACAACCAAAACGCCGTCCTTGCATACGATTTCGGGATGAAGCCTGAGCATACTGCCCAGCATCGCCGCCATGCCGGAGCATCGTCCGCCCCTGCGCAAATACTCCAGGGTATCGATCACGAAGGAAATGTGAATCTTGGGCACCAGCTCCCGAATCTCCTCAGCCAGCTTCTGTAAATTTTGCTCTCCCGCCTGTACCCGATCCATCGCCTCATAAGCAAGGATCTGAATTCCCGCTGTCAATCCGAGACTGTCTATGACTTCCACACGATTCCCGGCGTGCAGCTCCTCAACGGCCAACTTCATAATGCCATAGGTTCCGGACATTTTGGAAGACATGGACAGGGCAAGAATATCATCGCCCTCGTCTAAAATTTTCCGCATTTCCTGAATCACGGTATCTAAGACGACGCCAGATGTGGTCGGCGTCTTATGATTTTTTTCCGCCCATTCATAGAGCTTATCCGGTGTAATGTTTATTCCGTCCAGCCGGTCATCATCTCCTAATAGCACATGTAACGGAACGATAACGAGGTGATTTTTTTCTGCCCATTCCTTATGAAAATCCGAAGCGCTGTCCGCCAGGATTCGAATCATAGTCCCTCCTTCTTTCTGATCGCTGTATTATTCTGATCACCGTATAGTTTCTGTTTCCTATATATTATAAATAATTATTTATAAATAATTGTTGCATTATGAATAATTATTTATAATTTCCGCCAGCTCACGCAGGTTCTTCACCACAAGATCCGCCTGTGTTTTCTGTTCTAAATATTCCCTTGGCATATCGGTGCGGTTGAGAAGGCAGGTTTGCATTCCGTAGCTTTTTCCGCCGATGACATCCGCCGAAACCGAATCCCCTATCATCAGAGTTTCATCCGGACGAATGGGGGTGAACTGATTTTGATTCAAAATTTCAAATGCCCGGTCAAAGAAGGCCGGTGTCGGCTTCTGTGCGCCGATGTCCTCTGAGATGCAGAAGAAATCAAAGTCCGGCTTCATATCCGCAATTTCCAGCCGGTGCATCTGCTGCTCATAAGGACCGTTGCTCGCCACGGCCAGCAGCGCCCTTCCCTGAAGCACGCGAAGCAGTGTACGGGCTCCGTCCACGGGGATGGCGCTGTTGTATAAATAGTCCCGAAAATATCTTTCAAAGGTTGGGCCGTCAAAATCAATGTTCAATTCGTCAAAGACGCGATTCCAGCGAATTGCCTGCAGATCCTCAAAAGAAAGCTTTCCCTCCTCGATCTCCATCCATAGCTTGTCGTTGACTGAAAGGAATGTATCATACATCTCCATTTCAAAAGGAGGAAGACCAAAGTGCGTAAATCCGTCCAACATACAACATTTTACATATGCATCAAAGTCCAAGAGAGTATTGTCGATATCAAAAAAGACAGCTTTGATCTTTGCCAGGTTGAGCATTTTTTCTC
This sequence comes from Peptoniphilaceae bacterium, assembly GCA_022779285.1. Taxonomy (GTDB): domain Bacteria; phylum Bacillota; class Clostridia; order Tissierellales; family Peptoniphilaceae; genus JALFST01. The sequence continues at coordinate 19,947 of JALFST010000002.1, read as the reverse complement.
CCTTCTAAAGCGTACCGGTACGCTGTTTTATGAACTCCTATTCTTCTGCGGAATTCTCCTCTTGCCGCCGAATGCGATTTTTCGCGCGCAGCAGCCAATTTCCCTTTTTAAAGTATATGATGAGCGCAATATCTGTAACCAGCCAGGACGCCAGATAAGATAAGGAAAGCGCCGCCAAGGTATGCCACGTTGCAAAAACCGTCAGCATCCAGATCACACGGAAAAGGCAAATCCCCAATCCGATAATAATCACCGGCTTCACAGCATCTCCTACACCTCGTAGTATAGCAGAAAGAACCTCGATAAAGGTCCATAAGAAGTAATATGGGACGAAATAAGTCAAAATGAGATATGTTGTTTCAATCACCTCCGCATCGGAAGTCAGTATTGAGACAAAAGGACGCGCAATCAGCATAATGGCGGTACTCAGCACCACTGTCATCGACAGCGAAAGGATCATGCCCTGCCGAAAGCATTTTTTGACGCGATCCACCCTGCCCGCTCCGATGTTCTGCCCGATAAAGGTTGTTATGGCTGCGCCCAGCGCATTGCTCACAGCCCAATATACCCCGTCGGTTTTTGCGGTCATCGCCCAGGAAGCTACCACCACCGTGCCGAGCGAATTGATTCCGACCTGAATCATAATATTGGAGGCGCTGTACATGGAGGCCTGCAGAGCAAAAGGCACGCCGATGCGCATCATGCTTTTCACCTGATTTCCATGGATTCTCCATCGGGACGGACGAAGGTGGTCAAAATCCTTGGTGCGCAGCAAATGATAGGTTAAAAGACTCATGTTCACAATCTGTGCAATCACCGTCGCAACCGCCACTCCGGAAACTCCCCAATGGAAATATACCACGAATACAAAATCCAATACGATATTGGTAATACATCCTGCCAGCATATCGAGAAAGGGACTCATCGAATCCCCAACGGCGCGGAGAAGATTGGATTCCATATTCAAGATCAATATAAAAGGCATGCCGATAAAATAGATTTTGAGATAGGAAGCCGCACCCTCTATCGTTTCCGCCGGCGTATCCAACGCCTCAAGCATCGGCATTGCGAAAAAAATGCATACAAGTCCCACCAGCATCCCTAAAATCACGCTGAGCAGGAGCGCCGTGCCGGAGGCCGCCTGTACCTCGTCTCTTCGTCCCGCTCCGTGCAGCTGGGCGATGAAAACCGAAGCCCCAGTAGTCAGGGCAACAAAGAATCCGATGAGAAAATTGATAATCTGAGATGAGCTCCCGCCGACCGCAGCCAAGGCGACGGTTCCCACATACTTTCCGACGATGATGCCGTCTACCGCATTATAAAGCTGCTGAATACAGGTTCCTGCCGCAATCGGGAGAAAAAAGAGGAGAATCTGCTTCCAGATCACCCCTTCCGTTAAATCCATTTTTTTCTTTGCTTTCATTCAATCACCATCCAAAAAAAGATATCCTATAGAGTATCATCTATCATACTCAATGGGAAGGCTTCTTGCAAAAATCAGGATCCGAGCCCCGTCTTCCGATCTTTCATCATCGCTGTCTGCGCAATGCCTTCGGTCCAATATGATATACACACCAAAAAGCGATGGGCGCAAACAGCAAAATACCGCCAAAGCTGATCCATGCAAAGATCCGGGAAGGAATGTACTCCGCCATCGGCGGAAAAATGAAAAAGCACAGCGCATACAGCAACAGATTCATGACGGAAACCGTAAAGCTGCGCACTTTTCCATCCTTGTCGTAGGGCTGAAAAACATAGTATTGAAACAGTGCGTAAGTGCTGAAAAACACTCCCCAGGAAAAAGACGTCAAAATGTTCGGCACAACGCTCCGAAAAGATCCCGTGTATAAAAATCCGTTCACAAGGAAAAAGAGAATCACAATGGAAATCGGCAGGGCCGTCATCTTTGTCAAGACCTTCGCTCTCTCCTGAAATAAGGAAAGAATCGCCTGCGGCTCCTTAAAAAAGCTGTACCGCAAAAGCGCCCGGTCGCAGTTTTCATACATCGCCCTGGTGATCGTTTCATTTCGCAGCAGAATATAGAGAACAAACGGGGTCATATAAACCGAGATCTCCAGTATTTCCTGCTGAGGAAGAGAGGCTCTGTGAATCCATAAATACACCGAAAGCACCGTCAAAAGCGCGAATAGAATCAGCACCTTACGCAGAAAGGGCTTCATGATTTTCTTGCGATGTCTCCGGAAAAACAGCTCGTTGAGCCTTGCATAGCCTTTCTTTTTCGTTTCCCGGAAAAGCTTCGGATCCTCTTCCTGCACCTTGATTCCCGTGACCGCCTTCACGGCCTCCTGAACGACGGCCTCCTCTTCCCGCGCTTTTTCCAAAAGCACGGGCATCGAAACCGTGCGAAATACGGTTTTTAAGCCCATATATGCCGGAACGGCCAATGCCAGATTCATCCAGAGCAATCCGTCAAGAAGCCTCCATTGATCAACGGATGCCGCAATCCCTAAGGACAGCAGCGTGATGAAGAGGAAGATCGAAATCCCGTTCTTGAGCCATTTTTTCTCATCCCGTTGATATCGGATGCGTATGGGCAGCCAGAACCATTCCGCAGCCCATTCCGATAAAATCAGCATCGTGGATCCGAGCAGCGTCTGTCCCGCACTCCAAGTAGGAGACAGCAGCCGGAATAAAATCAGCCAGGTCATCGTTCTTGCTATGTATTTTACGAGCGGATCCCAAACGGCATACACAAGACCGGCGTCACGAACCGGAATTTGCAGCTGATTTTTCCATGCTTTGATCTCCAAAAGTCCGGAAAAAAGCATCGAATTGCCGAGAAACGGGATCATATACAGCAAAAACCATCCGCCCGAAGAAAGCAGGGCCAACGGATCGGCATGGTTTTTCCCATTTTGAAAAAACCACACGGAGACGCTTCCTACGATGTTTGCATACGCATAAATCCAAATGCCCGAGAAAATCGCCGATCCGAGCATCCGGCTAAGAATTGTAAACGGAATGGCTCCCGCTTGTAAAATCCTTTTTACGGTATGAAAGCGGTACTGATTGCCCAGCTTTTTTCCAAGCCACGGAATCCCGCGTATGAGACGAATGATGGCGTTCCATGCTTTGATCACCTGAATTCGCTTCAGCAGTAAAAAAATCGAAAAGGATGACCTCATGCTCCGCCCTCCTCTGAATTGTTTTCCGGAAGACCGTCCTTCGCCTCAGTATCGGCATCCTGCTTCAGCAGCGAAATAATGCGCTTCTCAATATCCTCACCGTGAATGTCCTCATCCATGCGCTGCATCACGCCATCCCGCAAAAGCACCACATCATCGCAGAGATCCTGCGCCAGCTGTAAAATATGTGTGGAGAAAATAATAATATGATCCTCATGGATGGAACGGATCAGGTTTCGCATTTCCAGCTGTACGACAACATCCAGCGAAGTCAGCGGCTCATCCATCAGAATTACCTTGGGGCGCAGAATCAGGAACATGATCATTTGCAGCTTGTTTTTCATGCCTGTGGAATAATCCTGAATCAGCCGGTCCCGATCCTCCTCTTCAAAATCCACCTGATCGAAAAAAGGATCCGGCGTCAGATCGCCTGATAAGCGCTTTCTGTTGGCATCGATAAAAAAACTGATCATTTCTCTTCCTGTAAGGAAATTGGGAAGTGTCGGTTCGGATACCATAAAAAACAAATCCTCCGGCACCAGTCTCCGCCTTTCGCCATTCTCTTCCAGCCACGCATTTCCCGAATCTGCCGTAAGCTCTCCCGCAAGAATGGAAAAAAACGTGGTCTTGCCCGCTCCGTTCCTGCCCAGGAGAGCCGTCACCCTTCCTTGCTCAAAATCGGCATCAATGCCGTTGAGTACTTTTTTATTCTGAAACGCTTTATAAATTCCTTCAACAATCAAACGGATTCCCATAGCCGGTCTCCTTATCTCTTATCGTTAATCTATATTACAGTGAATGCTATTATTATAAAGGATAAAGAATCATTCCGCGAGAGAAACCGTCAACGCTTGACAACTGTGAAATCCCATTTTATCCTGATCAAAGATATTGCCTATATGATATTGCTTTCCGTATCACAACAAATATCAGAAAATACACCCTGTATGATTCATAGGAGAACCCATATGCGCAAAGCTCTATTATTGATCTTTCTATCCCTTACCTTGATAGCATGCGGCAAAAAAGAAACACTCCCGCCGGATGCCTCTGTCAAATCCTCCGATCCTGATTTTCTGTTTCAGGAAAGCTCTTCAGAGCCGGACATCCCTCTTCACACGGAATATTCTCTCTTCGACGATTTGTGGGTGGAAAGGGGCCGGGATCTTGCCGTTTATACAGACGATGCCTCCGATCCCGTTTTTCCGGAATCCAACTACTATGAAGTGCAATACAATCCGAAGCTCAATATCGTCCGGCTGAGCTTCCGCTTCTTTCAGGACACCTATTTTCAAGCCGAGCCTTTTCCCGCCGATATCACCTACACCTGGCGAATCGATCTTTCCGCCTCTGAGGTATTGGAGGTCAAGGAAGAATCTGCCGACGGAAACTCTTCCGAAATCTTCCGCCTCTCGAATGAGAATCTTTTGGAAATCGGAAAAGAACGCGTTCAATTACTCAAAGAGCATGAGGACGAGTTTCATACACAGGCTTCTGAGCAACAGCAAGAATCCGAGACACGGGAAAACTCGGTCAGTCACTGAAAAATCCCCGGCTCCGCAGGGAGCCGGGGATTTTTGATGCCTGAAATGCATTGGAGGAATGCTTCGAATGCGCTTACGCCAGCGCTTTTCCGAGATCCCTGCATTCCTCTAAGGCGTTCTCGTCCGGAGCTTCATTGCACATCAGTCCGTCATCGATGAGGTTTGCGCCTGCGCCGCGGCAGGTATCCTCCCAGCTGCGCATCCATTCGCCGTCTCCCCAGCCATAGGATCCGAAGAGCGCGATTTTTTTGCCCTTCAATTTTCCCTCAACGGAATCAAACATGGGCTGAAACTCCTCTTCCTCCAAAACCTCTGATCCCATCGCCGGACAACCGAATGCAATCGCATCAAAATGCTCCATCTGACCGGCGTCAAATTCTGATGCGGTAAAAAGCTGTGTCTCCGCCCCGGCTCCCTGCGCACCTTCCAGAACGGCCTGTGCCATCTGCTCCGTGTTGCCCGTTCCGCTCCAATAAACAACCGCAACCTTACTCATGCTCTGCTCCTTTCCGTCGCTCCGACCGCAACCGTCAGGCGATCGAGCGGCTTTCCCTGCGCATGCTGCGCACATAGGATCTTCGTACAAATATTGTACTTTTCAAAAATTTTCCTCGCCCTCTCCTCATCTCCGTATACCTTCCATTTTCCGGAGCATTTATAATCTCTGGCTCCATGTTCGATAAAGCCCGAAACATCCTCCGGCGGATAGCCCAGAAAGAGCCCGATTTCATGAGGAAAGTCCTCCTGTGATGCCAGCCTGTCAATCAGCCGGGACAGGCAGCATTCCGGATTGGTCGAGGAATAACCACACTTCTGCAACAAACGGCACGCACATTCATTTTTCAAATCGCGTTCCAGACAATCCGGACGATAGGAATAGATCAGGGCACATCCCCTGCGATAGCGCAGAGAAACAACGCGGATTCCCTTCGGGGAAAGCGCCTGATTCAGCTCGCCGATCGTTTTTCGGAGTGCCTCCGAGCTTTCGACCGAGCAGGAAAAAAGATTTGCCGTTTTCAATCCTGCCAGTGTCGGTGAACAATAGCGCACAAAGCAGGCTTCCGATATGCACATAATCGCTCCTTTCCTTACGATGAAAATCTTCGCGTATCCCGTATGTCCGCGATGTCCTCTTGTCTCAAGATTTTCCGATTTTTATGCCATATGTATGCCGTGTTTTGTTAGCATATATTAACTATCGGTCAAAAATAGTTAGTTAATGCTAACTTCAGTGTGGAAAAAATGTGCCGTTACAGCACATGGAAATCATACCATCTTTTTTCGCTTTTTTCCACTATCATTTGGAATTTTCAAACCCAAAAAAGAGCAATCCGCAAAATGCTTGCAGATCGCCCTTTCCCCCTTTAATGAATCCTGCTGTCCTTTTGAGAAATATCGAACTTTCCGTAGCGTATGCGTTGTGCGCGATACAAACCGTAGTTGCCCGAAAAAAGATACGTGAGGCTGACCGCAATCAGAAAAAACGGCATATTGCCGAATCCGAAAAGCTCGAAGCTGATGAGCAGCGCGCTGATGGGCGTATTGGTAACGCCGCAAAAAAGACACGCCATGCCGATAGCGGCATAAAACGGAGGATATCCTCCGATCCATTGGGCATAAAGCGCACCGAAGCTTGCCCCGATGAATAGCGACGGGACGATTTCTCCGCCCTTAAAGCCGCTCCCCAGAGTGACGGCGGTAAATACGATTTTAATGAAAAATGCCCAAGGAATCAGATGCATTTCGGGATCGGTCAGGAGCGCATGAATCACGCCATTTCCCGTCCCGTTGAATTCCTGCGAGCCCGCCAGATATGTCATCAGCAGGATCATGCCGGAACCGGCCAAAACGCGTAAATACGGATTGGGAAGCCATTTTCTGAACTGATGCTCCGTCATATGCATCATCCAGCAAAAAAAGCTGCTCACTACCGCGCAAAGCAGCGCCAGAAGCGCCGCTCTTAATAATCCCGGCACCAAATCCGGCATCACGGGGATGGAATACTGCTCCGGCGGAACGCCGAGCATTCCTGCAACAAAGTAGGCCGCAATCGATGCGATCGAACAGGGAACCAGCGCCGAATAATACATAGCACCCACCGTTGTCATTCCCAGCGGCAAAACGGTGGCGGCCAGCGGTGTTCCGAAAAGCGCCGAAAAGGACGCGCTCATGCCGCACATGATGGCACGCCGTACATCATCGCGATCCAGGTGAAGGGCTTCTCCTACCTTGGAGCCAAGACTTCCTCCCAGCTGCAGCGCCGCGCCCTCGCGTCCCGCAGAACCGCCAAAGGCATGCGTAAGCAATGTTGCTCCGAAAATCATCGGCGCCATCCTTCCGGGAATTTCTTTTCTCTCGCGAATGGAAGTTAACACCAGATTGGTGCCTCCCTCTATGCTGTCTCCGAATTTTTCATAAAAATATACAATAATCATTCCCGCGATCGGTAAGCCGAAAAGCATCCAACTATGCGCTAAGCGCCATGCCGTCACCTTGCCGATTCCTAATGCGAAAAGAGCGGAAAGGCCTCCTACCAGAATTCCGACAATCAAACTGAAGGCAATCCATTTTCCGGCGGAAAAAAGATTCCTTCGCAGATGCCGGAAATAGTGGATGATTCCTTGCCATTGTCTCTGCCAATATGTGTTTTCCAATGTACCATTTTGCATTGTATTCCTGTTCTCCTTTCCATTTCTTCTTCCAAAACGGGTATAATGTTTTTGTTCCTATTACACAACCATAGAAAGGAAAAACTATGATTCGTAAATATCGTAATTTTACACCGGTGGTTCCCGAAAGCGCCTATATCGACGACTCTGCCGTGCTGATCGGAGACGTGACCCTCGGCGAACGCGTCACCGTTTGGTGTAATGCCACACTTCGCGGAGATTTCGGATCCATTGCCATCGAAGAGGGCTCCAATGTTCAGGATAATGCCGTATTTCATACCGATCTCAATACCGAAATCCACATTGGAAAGAATGTAAGCATCGGTCACGGCGCCATCGTACACGGTGCCACCGTCGGAGACGGCTCACTCATCGGCATGGGCGCCATCCTTTTGGACGGCGCTGTCATCGGCAAAAACTGTATCATCGGCGCAGGCGCTCTTGTTGCCGGAAACAAAGTCATTCCAGACGGATCGTTAGTCGTGGGAGTGCCGGGAAAAATCGTCCGAGAAACTACTCCGGAGGAGATTGCGGCCAACCTTCACAATGCAGGCGATTATGAAGAGCGTCGGGTACTGTACAAGGCGCAAGAAAAATAGCCCTTTCGTCCGATAAAAAACGAGCGGATTTAGAGGCTCTTAATTAGGGATTTTATTCCTTAATATTTAATCGGCATGAAGGTTAATCTTTGTGCCGATTTTTATATTTCTACTTTCCCTATATAATTCCAATAAATCCAAATCGTCTGCTTTTTAAGATTTGTTCCGGGAATTTTTTCTGCTTGTTCTGCAGAAATCTTATCTACAATGTTCTTATGATTTCCGGATCCGTTTTTTAATATCCGTGTACTTCCTGACCGGTTTTAGGAATGATCCCACATTGAGTTCTTCTTCCTGCGATTTAGTAATCGTGCTTTCAAGTTCAAGTATTCTTTTTGAAGTGAAATTTCTTCTTCATCATAAGCTTTCGCCTTTTTTTCAAATCTTTGGTCAGAGATTTGACCTTCTAAGTTATCTTCATATAGATTTTGAACGATGGAGTCGAGTTTTGCAATTCTAACTTTTGAATCTTCCGGTTAGTATGAGTTTTTGTTTATATTAGGTGTCGCATTGAATTTTACAACCTATCACATGAAAAAAACGCCCCTCATCAAGCTTATGGTGAGGGGCGTTCCATATCTTAATCTTCAATAGGTCCAAACACTTTTATACCGCAATCATTTACTGAGGATTATAAGTTGTCTCATAATGAAACTTATTTCCTGCAGCAACACTTATCGTGAACTCAAGCGCTATTCCATCTGCATCATAAGATCTTCTCTCGATCTTTAGGCAAGGATGATGAGCCTTCTCTCCCAGAAGTTCTGCCTGCTTAGAATCAAGAAGTGCAACGCTAAAACGTTCATTAACTGTATATATTTTCCTATTATAGCTCTTTTCAAAAATATCATAGAGGGGAGAAGATTCAAGCATCTTCTTTGTAACTTCTGAAAAATAGCTATATGGAATAAAGGTCCTTTCCAGCATCATTGGTTCTTCATTTGCCATACGCAGCCTTAAGAACTCTATAACATCTTCCCCGCTAGCAAGACTAAGGGCATCTTGAACCAGGATGCTTGCAGCAACGATATGGTATTCAAGGAGGGCCGAACGAGGAATCATGCCTCTTTTCTTGGTTTCTTCAGTAAAACTGTAATAGTGGGAAAGATTTTCTCTGGAATCTTTTGGATCTAATACAAATGTTCCCTTACCTTGAATTCGGCGTAATTTCCCTTGATATTCCAAATCGAGGATGGCATTTCTAACAGTTGTTCTTGACACGCCATAAATATCACATAGTTGCCTTTCTGAAGGTATCTTCTCACCAGGCTTCATTTGTAGGATTTCTTCAAGGAGGGCATCATTTAATTGTTGATGGAGATAAGATTTATTTTTCAAGGCGACCGGTCCAGCTAGTTGAAGTTTCCTCGATCACTTCATTTAAAGCTTGAATATTCTCTTTGCCCTGACTTTCAAGCCAATCAATTCCTGCCTGCCTTGACTTTATATATTCATCAACTCCGCCCTTCCAAGTAGCTCTACCACATAAAACCCCGTGGAATTCAGCTCCGGCTTCCTTAGCAAGTCTTAGAGTTTCCATGAAGAGTGACATTGAAACCCCTGCACTTAAGAATATATATGGGAGATTCGTTATTTTGGATTGCTTTAGAAAATACTCTTTAGCCTGATCCTTACTATAACAGCTGATCTTTCCATAGCCTTCAACATAATTCATATTTACAGGTACTTCCATTTTCAGAACATCTACCATATATTCTTCTTTTGAGAATTCTTTCATTGCTTCCAAAACCTTATGGGGCTTTCGTTTGGCAAATTCCAGCGACTTGCTGTCCTCAATATTTCTGTCATATGTGATGATCTCCAAAAAGAATGGTAAATCTAAGGCCCTGCATTCGGCACCAATTCTTTCAACAACAGCTTTCTTCTTATCGTTATTTTCGTCATTATCATCAACATCATAATAAAGAAGAATTTTTGCTGCATCTGCCCCCTCATCAATCAACCTCTTAACACTCCAATGATCCAACAAGCGTAAAGACCTGTCGCTATCTTCATAGCCGCTGATCTCATATGAAAGTAAAAGTCCTCTTCCTTCATGACGAAGTTTACTGGCCTCCAGCCCATATATAGGATCTAATAATATTGAAGATGCATATTGGGTTAAACGTCTTGAAACCTCACTTTTATATGACTTAATGGTTTCTGTTCTCTCTTCTCCTTTTAAGGTTGGCATCATCTTTTCCATTGAATCACGTTGGTCAATGGCAAGAGCCGCAATTATATGTCCGGCTGTGGACAAGTTCTCTAATCTTTGATACTTAGCTTCTGATATTTTCATGACAACTCCTTTATCTCTATTTGCCTCTTAATATCTTCCAAAATTCTTACATCAATATGTCCTATTTCTCTTTCCATAGCATTTAAAACTCCACATGCCATAGATAAACACAATATCTCTTCAATATCAAGCCCCTTATCCAAACCATAGGCCAAACCTGCAAGGCTTGAATCTCCGCTGCCAACGGGATTTATGGCTTTAATCGAGGGAACGGTGCAAGTGAAAAACCTATCTTCATACTTACAAATTGCTCCCCGGCTCCCCATCGAGAGAATAACCAGCGGAATATCTTTTAACCTATAATCTTTGAGCAGTTCAACAGGTTTTTTCAATGTGGATTCTTGACCGAAAATATCGACAAGCTCATCCATATTTGGCTTTATCGCAAAAGGTTTGATCGGATTTTCAAGCACTATCTTTCTAAGATATTCTCCTGATGTATCGAGAATAAACTTTTTGTCCTTCGTTTTCTCAAGTAATTTATCATAAAAAGTTTGACCAAGCCCAAGAGGAAGGGAACCGCTGCAAGTGATAATACTAATAGCAGGATAAATCTTTTCTAAATTGTCAAAAAAAGCTTCTTCCTCCGCTTCCGATATTTCAGGTCCTTTTTCCCTAAGTTCAGTAATTTGTCCATCCAAGCCATTTCTTATCGCATAGCATGATCTGCTTTCTCCATTGATTTTAATAAAATCGCTTTTAATCCCCCTAATTTCAAGTTCTTCTTCTATATATTCTCCGACCTTTCCGCCAAGAAAACCGGAACATATGGGATTTGCTCCTAGCAGTTTAAGAACTTTAGCAACATTGATTCCTTTGCCCCCAGGCGTTTTTACCCGGTCTTGAATTTTATTTATGGCAGCCGGTTCAAAATGATCCAACTTATAGGAAATATCTATTGACGGATTAGGCGTAATTGCAAGAATCATAGCTCGTGAATGGTTACTCCTTTCACCACCCTGTTCACTGTACCGGTTTTTGAAGGAGTGTCAGGAGTATTCCCCACCCTTAAACTTGTAAGCAAGGCCAGGTATTGGGCAAACATAACATATGGAAAAGCCAGTTCAATATCCTCCAAGTCTTGTGCCTCACTCAAAATGAACTTATCAAAATCTCCCTCTATGTCTTTAGCTGATAAAGCAAGCACTTTTTTAGCAATTCCGTCATGATAAACTTCATTCAAGATGTCGCCATCATATTGGCGTGTATAGTTGTCATTAGAGATAAGATCTATGACAAAACTATTATCATTTATAAAGGACTTAGGGCCATGTCTGAAACCCATGCTGGACTCATGCATAGTTGCAACCTGACCCGCTGTCAATTCAAGAACTTTTAACCTGCATTCATTGGTAAGTCCATAGAGTGGACCTGAGCCTAAATATATGATTCTTGAAAAATCAAAATCCAACAGCTTCTGAATTTCTTCTGCTCTTTCAAGTACTTTATTGGCGGCATTAACAATTTTATTGATTCCAGCTTTTTTTTCAATAAGCGAATTGGGCCCGAAAACTAAGAGAGCACTTAACATCATGCAAGAGAAAGAAGATGTCATGGCAAAACCCTTATCGTTTGTTCCCTCAGGCATTATTAAAACCAAAGCGTTTGGATCGTTTGCAAGATGCATAGCAAGCTTTCCGTCTTCTGCACAGGTGATGGCAAGCTGGTATAGGGGTGTGACAAGTTTTTTTGAAATACCCACTGCAGCTAAGCTCTCAGGACTATTTCCACTTCTGGCAAAGGAAACCAGAAGAGTCTTTTCATTTTTTTTAAAATATAAGTAAGGATTTGAAACAAGGCTTGTTGTTCCTATGGATTCAAATCTAAAATCTTTAGAAAATTGATTGAGATAGTCAACAATGGTGTTTCCGACATATTCACTAGTACCTGCTCCTGTAAATATTACTCTGATAGGTTTGTCTGATCCCTGCCGAATCCCATTTAAAAAGTCTTCGATTTTAGAATGGTTTAATTCATAATTAGTAAATACATCAAGCCATTTCTCAGGCTGTTGGTTAATCTCCTTAAGAGTATTTTCATAACTAGATGGTGAAATTTGTGATCCTGTTACTGTAAACATAGATGCTCCTTTCCCTTACAAATTGCGACACTTACAACAAACCAGGTTCGTGCATAAATACATCAAATGGAGTTTGATAATTTAAACGTTTTTTAGGTCGATTATTCAGCTCCATTATATTTTTTATCGACTCTTCTACACCTATCTTAGCAAAATCTGTTTTCTTTGGACAGTATTCTCTGAATAATCCCTTTGAATTCTCATGAGTTCCTCTTTGCCATGCTGCATATGGATCGGCAAAATAGAAGTCTATTCCCATATTTTCAATTTCTTTATAGCAAGCAAATTCCTTGCCTCTATCAGTATGGAAAACTTTTGAAAGCTGATTTTGGAAGAGGTTATACGGAATTTTTCATTGCTTCAAGCATAGACTCTTTGGTTCTATCTTGAATTGGTAATGCAACATAGAACCTTGACTTCATTTCAAGAAAAGTAGCTGAGCAACCTTTACTTTTGCCTCCGAAAGATACAACAGTATCTAATTTCCAATGACCAAACTCCACTCTTTTTTTATTTTACTCGGTCTTTCTCTTATAGAAGTGCCAAAATGAAATTTACCTCCGGTTTCTTTGGTTTTTCTTGATTTGCATCTCCTTCTAAGATTACTTATGTCAAATCTAATGAGATCTGAAGAAAACAGGTTGTATATGGTCTTAAAGGAAATCATGCTATTGTATGCAGTAGAAGCGATTTGTTCCGGAGACCGCTACCATTCAATTTCTCTATGATTTTATTTTCTGTTGCTTCTGTAACTTTGCTTTTTCTTCCTTTTTGTAAAGCTTTCATCTCTCTGTCTTTGTTTGCTTGTATAGCTGAATCACTGTTGTTGCATCTTTTCAACTCTCCGGAAATAGTCGAGTGATGAAAACCCGGAAGTTTCGCGATTCTTCCGGAAGAATCTCCCTCTTGTTTTCATACCTCTCTTATTTCTGTCATTTAGGGGAAGATGTTTATAGCTCAAACCGGTCTCCGTGTGTTTTTATCGTGATTAACATTTACACGAAGTTCGTATGAGTTTTTTGTTTGTGTTCGGTGTCGCATTTGATTTTACAACCTATCAATGAAATGAATTGTTGTTCTGTATCACTGGTTATTACCACCCCTATTATAGTTCAAAGATAATTTCATTACTATAAGAATTGACATAAAAAAAATCAAAACATATACTTAATACAAACATGCATTCATCAAGAATTTGCATTTTTTATCCATATGTTGTTGAATGAGTTGTAGTTCGGGCTTTTATTGGCAAACGTTAACAAACGCCGGAAGTGGTTATTACCACTTAAGAAAAAGAAAGGAGCATATATGGGAGAATTTACCAGGGCGATATTAGCGTCGGCCATAGTCTTATTCGCTTTTATCGCCCTAACACTTATCATCATTCAAATCGTAAACACAAAACGTTTGAGCAAGCAGAAAAAGCACTTTGAAGAACTTCATAAAAACCTATCTTTAGGTCAGGAAGTCCTATTGGCATCCGGGCTATATGGAAAAATAAAGAAGGTAAGTGATGAATATGTATTGTTGGAATTAACCAAGGACGTTGAAATTAAAGCAAGTCGATTTAGCATCCAAAGTATTGTGAAGGAGTAAGAAATGCCTAATATTTTATTAACTCGAATTGATAGTCGTTTAATTCATGGACAGGTAGCCACACAGTGGACAAGCTTTATAGGTGCCAACCTACTCCTAGTTGCTAATGATAAGGTGGCCGGAGATAAAATGCGCCAAGGTCTGATGGACATGGCTGCTCCTAATGGAGTTGCAACCCGTTATTTCACAATCCAAAAAACTATTGATATTATTCATAAAGCTGCCGACAGGCAAAAAATATTTATTATTTGTGAAAACCCACAGGATGTTCTTCGACTTGTAGAAGGAGGCGTACCTATTGACAAATTGAATGTCGGAAACATGCACATGGCCGAGGGAAAGCATATTGCTGTGGGTGTTGTGGCCGTTGATGACAATGATATTGAGACATTCAAGACTTTACGTGATCGGGGCGTAGAGATATTCGTGCAAAAAGTGCCATCCGAAGGCAAACTAGATAGCTCCAAACTATTTGAATAGACTTGGAGCGGACTATAGGAATAGGAGGAATCATGAACTATAATTTTATTCAAATTTTATTAGTGTTTGTGGTGACTTTCATAGCCGCGATTGACCAATTCAGTTTCCTTGAGTCTCTGTACCAGCCAATCGTAACCGGCCCTGTAATAGGTGCTATTTTAGGCGATGTCAACACAGGCCTTGTAGTTGGTGCCACTTATCAGCTACTAACAATCGGAAACATGCCGGTAGGCGGTGCCCAACCTCCCAATGCTGTTATTGGCGGTATCATGGCTATCGTTTTGGCAATTACTTCAAAACTTGAAACATCTGCTGCTGCAGCTGCTGCCATCCCCTTTGCCCTACTTGGACAATATGGAGTTACTTTGCTATTTACAATCATGTCCCCATTAATGGCTAAGGCTGACCAATATGCAGAAAATGCTAATCCAAAGGGAATTGTACGATTAAACTACTTGGCAATGGCTGGTCTTGGTACAATTTTCGGCATCATTGTTTTGATCTTCTTCTTTGCCGGAGCAGCTTTCGGCAAACAGCTTGCAGAGTCCATACCTCAATGGCTGATGAATGGTTTAGCTGCTGCCGGTGGAATGATGAGGTATGTCGGATTTGCAATCCTTCTTAAGGTTATGATGTCCCGTGAGCTTTGGGGCTTCTACTTTGCCGGTTTCAGTCTTTCAATCATTGTCTCATCAAACTCGGACCTCGGTGGTTCTGCCCTTCTGATTCTTGCCCTTATTGGCTTTGCAATCGCTTATTGGGATTATCAGATTCAAACTCGCTTAAAAACAGCTGAAGTCGTAGGAGGTGAAGAAGATGGCATATAATATTCCGGACACCTATAAAGATCAAAATCCGGCACCGCAACTGGACAAGAAAACTCTAAATAAAATGGTTTGGAGGTCCCTGTTCCTCCAAGCTTCATTTAACTATGAGCGCATGCAGGCCGCAGGATGGCTTTATGCAATCCTGCCCGGCCTTGAAAAAATTCATACAAACAAGGATGACCTTGCAGCTTCCATGTCACATAACTTGGAATTCTTCAATACGCATCCTTTCTTAGTAACTTTTGTTATGGGTATTGTCCTATCTCTTGAGCAAAATAAATCAGATATTCCAACCATCCGTGCTGTCCGTGTTGCAGCCATGGGGCCTTTGGGAGGAATTGGTGATGCTCTGTTCTGGTTCACACTGGTACCGATTGTTGCCGGTATAACCTCAAATATGGCCCTTCAAAAGAATATAGCTGCACCATTTATATTCTTGTTGGTATTCAACGTTGCCCAGTTTCTGATCCGTTATTGGCTCATGCACTGGTCATATAAGATGGGTACACAGGCAATCAGTATTCTCACAGCAAATGCAAAAGAATTTACAAGAGCAGCTTCAATCCTTGGTGTTTTCGTTGTTGGCGCCCTTACATGTATCTATGGTGCTACAACAATTAAAACAGAGATTAATAATGGCAAAACTAATGTTGCTGTTCCGGTAACAACTGTTGTTTATAATGAAGAACTCAAAGATTATGCTGATTATCTCTACGTGAAAGATGATAAGGGCAATGTAACTGATAAATTGCAGGATGGTGCCAGTGTTGTAGCACTTGACAATGATCGCAGCGAAATCACCTTTAATCGTAACGAAGAACAGCCTGTGAAAATCAATCTTCAAAAGATCCTAGATGGTGTTCTTCCTAAGTTAATCCCTCTGACATTAACACTCGGCCTTTATTATTTCTTCACAAAGAAGCACTGGACTCCAATAATGGGAATTTGTCTCTTACTTGTAATTGGTGTACTAGGCGGATGGATAGGCATCTTTTAGGGTTGAAACATGAAAAATGCTGTAATAATTTGTGGACATGGTCACCAAGCAAGCGGTCTTGAATCAGGCATTAAACTTATTGCCGGCCCAATGGAAAATTTACGAGTTGTGGATTTTGAGGAGGGCGATAATTTTGAAATCCTAGATGGCCGTTTACAGGAAGCCTATGAATCTTTAAAAGAAGCTAAGAATATCCTATTTCTGACAGACCTTATGGGGGGAACCCCTTTTAACAGGGCGGTTATCCTCTATGGTCGTGAAAAAGGAGTGAGAGTAATTAGCGGTGTCAACTTTGGCATGGCCTACCAGGCTCTTGTTTCAGATGCGGATGATATTGACTTGTATGCTGAAGAAGTTCAAGCGGCTGCAAAAGATTCTATGGCAATGTTTAAATTTAATGAATCTCATGTCGATGAAAATAATGAGGAAGATGGAATTTAAGTTCATCTTAAAGAGGCCCCACTTTATACTGTGGGGTCTTTTTATTATTTCCCTTTATTAGGGTAAAATGAATTAAGGGAAAGGAGACTAAAATGCTTATAAAGGTTAAAGAAGTATATTTAGAGGACAGGATCTTATCTCCTGCCTATATTGAAATAGAAGATAGAAAGTTTAAGCATATACTTGACGAAAGTGAATACAAAAGAGGCAATAAGTTTGAAGAATACCAAGATTATGGAACCTATATTGCAGCTCCCGGCTATGTTGATACTCATATTCATGGTTATGCCGGTAGCGATATTATGGACTGTGATCCTGATGGCCTGAAAAATATTTCAAAAGAACTTGCAAAAATAGGAGTGACATCTTTTCTCCCCACAACTCTTACCGCAAGCCGAGAACAGCTAAAAGAAGCTTGTAGAGTGGTTGGGGAAAATTATAAAGACCTTGAGGGGGCAAAGGTTCGTGGGATTTTCCTGGAAGGGCCTTTTTTTACAGAAAAGCACAAAGGGGCGCAAAATCCGATCTACTTCTCTGATCCTGAAATAAATTTATTGAAAGAATGGAAAGAAGTTTCCAATGGACTTGTTAATAAAATAGCCATAGCGGCAGAGAGAAATGGTGTTGCTGAATTTATACAAGAATGTAAGAAAATTGGAGTGAAGGTTGCTCTGGGTCATAGTGACTCCAATTATGAAGATGCATATAGGGCTGTTATGGCAGGGGCTGATATTTTTGTCCATACCTATAATGGGATGAGTCCCCTCCACCATCGTGAGCCCGGTATGGTTGGCTGTTGCTTGTCAACAGATGGCACATATGCTGAACTCATATGTGATGGTCACCATGTCCATCCTGCGTCTGCAAAAATCGTAAAAAAAGCTAAAGGCTATGAAAAAGTTGTTTTAATTACAGACTGTATGATGGCCGGCGGACTTAAAGAAGGCATGTACAAGTTGGGCGAATTCGATGTTGTCGTTAAAGATGGAACCTGCCGATTGAAAAGTGGTTCTTTGGCCGGATCAATTCTTGAAATGAGAAGGGCTGTGAAAAATGTTGTCGATTGGGGAATAGCAAGTAAATTTGAAGCCATTATGATGGCCTCTCTGATCCCTGCCAAGTCTGTAGGGATTGATAACATTTGCGGTAAGATCAAAGAAGGCTATGAAGCTGATTTTAACCTATTGAATGATGATCTTTCTGTATATAAGACTTTCATTGATGGAAAAGCTGTTGAAAAATAAGTGTTTTTTAATGATCCTTTTTTTGATAACCTTCTGGTTAAATTAAATGTAATAAGGGTGCCAGTCTTAAACTGCACCCTTATTTTGTGTCTTACTTAAAGCTTGTATTATTTATTTTGTTTTTTCTTATATACAGTTCCTTTTATTTTTTTGAAAAGATAGGTTGTAAAATTAAATGCGACACCTAATATAAAAAAACTCATACGAACTTCGTATAAAATGTCAATAACGACAAACACACGGAAGTCAGTATGAGCTATAAACATCTTCCCCTAAATGATAGAAATAAGAGAGGTATGAAAACAAGAGGGTGGTTCTTCTAGAAGAATAGCGAAAATTCCGGGTTTTCATCACTCGACTATTTCCGGAGAGTTGAAAAGATGCAACAACAATTTTTCAAGAATCCCTAATTCAATGAGCCTTTCCGCTCGTTTTTTTATAAAATCTCATCCCATTCCGCTTCGCGAAAGCCGACCAGAACGCGATCCTCCGTAAGCAAAATCGGTCTGCGCACAAGCATTCCGTCGGCAGCCAGAAGCGCAAGCTGTTCTTCCTCCGTCATTGCAGGAAGCTTCTCCTTCAATTTCAGCTCCCTGTATTTTTCTCCGCTTGTGTTGAAAAAACGTTTTAAGGGATATCCGCTTTTTTCCCGCCACTCCGCAATTTCCTGAGCGGTAGGATTCTCCGATCGGATGGATCTTTCCTCGTATTGGACGCCTCGCGCCTCCAGCCACTTTTTTACTTTCCTGCAATTGGAGCAGGTTTCCAAACAAATTAATTTTACAACCATTTTTCAGCTTTCTCTACCGAAGCTTTTCCGCCTCGGGATATTCCTGACCGAAGGTCTCCACCGTGATCTTGGTCATTACCTGATCCTCGACCGGACGATCATGGACTCCCGTTTTCACCTCTGCCACGTGATCCACCGCTTCCATCCCGGACACCACGCGTCCAAAAGCCGCGTATTGCCCATCCAGATGAGGAGCATCCTCATGCATCAGGAAGAATTGGGAGCCCGCGCTGTCGGGGTTCATCGTACGTGCCATCGAGATCACTCCGCGGCTGTGCTTTAACGGATTTTCCACACCGTTAGATGAAAATTCTCCGGCAATCGAATAGCCCGGGCCTCCCATTCCCGTACCTGTCGGATCTCCTCCTTGAATCATAAATCCGCGGATGACACGGTGAAAAATCAAGCCGTCATAATAGCCCTTTCTGACCAGTTCGATAAAATTATTCACCGTGTTAGGCGCCAGCTCCGGATAAAGCTCGATGACAACTTCTTCCTTCCCATTGATCTGCATCGTAACTAAGGGGTTCCTGCGTTCCATTTTTTTCCTTTCTTCATGGAGCAACTCGGCTGAGCATCCAAAATCTCCTCCGCCTGCTCTGCATTTTCCGCATCATAGAATCCGTAAATTCACAAATGCGCAAGGTCATTTTCCATGTCGGCCATAAAGCTTTTGACCGCTTCCGCCGATCGGCAATTTCTCTCTTCCGTTCAAATATTTTACCGAATGTGCACGCATTTGGAAAGCATACCCGTATACTTCGAATAAAAACCTGTCAAAACGGCAACGGATTTTATTCGCATGACAGCAGAGAAGCATGCGCGTTCTCACAATACAATCTTCCCGATGGAATCATCTATTCTTCATTGATACTGTTTTCTGATCTTTTTTCTCTGTACTATCCACGTTGAATGTCGTCGGAAAAAGAGTGATTTCTCATTTCTTCACCGGTTGGCGGATATCCTTGATTCGCTTCTTTGTTTTCTCACTTCCGATTGTTGAAGTCAGCTTGAATCCATTTCGGAAATTTTTTGCTGATATCTCTTACAACATTTTCTAAGATCGAGGGCTGTTTTTCTCAACTTGCCCTGTATTCTTTTATACAGAGTCACATTCTCGTCAGCTTCCGTGAATTGCTGTTCTGATACCTGATTTTTGCCAAGATGGTATTTCTCCATCACTCGCCCGGTATTCATCCATTTTGCAGATCTTATCATCACGAAGCTTTATAAAA
>JALFST010000033.1 GCA_022779285.1 Peptoniphilaceae bacterium | reverse complement strand
GAGACATGCGGTCAAGGAGCAATATGGTGACGATAGCCTCGGAGATACACCTGTTCCCATCTCGAACACAGAAGTTAAGCCCGAGTACGCCGATGGTACTTGGCGGGAGACTGCCTGGGAGAGTAGGACGTTGCCAATTTGGAAAGGTACTTTCCTTAACGGACGGTGCCTTTCCGTATATCGCGGGGTAGAGAAGTGGTATCTCGTCGGGCTCATAACCCGGAGATCGTAGGTTCGAATCCTGCCCCCGCAATCGCAACCGGTTTGGTTATCCAAGCCGGTTTTTTTGTGTCCGAATTTCTGTCCGGAATCGGTTGTCTCGGTGATTTGCTTATCCGGTTTTTCTTATTTGAGGAGAGGAATACAGCTGCTTTTCAAAGGAGGATGGGGCGTTGCCGGAGGATTTCCTCCGTGATTTGCTTTGAAAAGCATGTTTGATCGGTTACAATAGAGCTAAAAAAGGATAACGTTATCCGAGAATCAGGAGGGATTATGAAGAAACGGTGGTTGACAATCGCAATGACGGCAGTACTTGTATTTGGACTTGCAGCATGTGGCGGCCAAGGCAAGGAAAAGGCTCCGGCATCATCAGGCTCCGGGGAGACCTCACAGGCGCAAGCACAAACGAGTGAAAAATCGACGGAAAACGCGAAGGTTCGCAATGTCGTATATCTGGTCAACGGCAATCTTGGAGACAAGTCATTCTTTGATTCCTGCCAGGCAGGACTGGAGAAATTGAAAAAGGATGGCCGGATTACTCTTAAAACCATAGAGATGGGCGGCCGAGATGAGGATAAGCCGGTTTGGCTCAATACGCTCTACGAGGTTTCCGAGTCCGGAGAATATGATCTTGTGGTGTGCGGCACATATCAGATGCCGGACTATTTGAAGGAAGTGGCCACCAAGTATCCGAATCAAAAATATGCGATTTTTGACGATGATACCTATGTAGGAGAAAATGCGAATGTTGTCAATTTGACGTATAAACAAAATGATCTCGGATATTTAATCGGAGTTTTTGCCGGGGGTATGACAACAAGTACAGGCGTAGAGAAAATCAATCCTGAGCCGGTGATCGGCTTTGTCGGCGGCATTGACAGCCCGGTAATCAACGACTTCCTTTATGGTTATATTCGCGGTGCGCAGTCTGTCAACCCGAATATCAAGGTGGATACCAGATATACGGGAGATTATGTGGATACGGCCAATGCCAAGGAATATGGAGTTTCCATGATCAACGACAACAAATGTGACATTATTTGGGGCGTTGCGGGGAATGCCGGAAACGGTGCTGCAGAGGCGGCTCTTGAAAACGGCAAGGCATGGTTTATCGGCGTGGATTCCGATCAGGAAGCCACCTTTTCAAAGGACCTGGCTGCGATCACGTTGACTTCGGGCCTTAAAAATATCGGCAATTCCATGATCTGGTTGTTTGATGAGTGGGATAAGGGCTCCGAGCACTGGGGAACGAATGTGACACTGGGAATCAAGGATGGCGGCGTCGGTATCGTAACCGATAAAAATTATGCGAAATATGCGACAGACGAGGTAAAAAAGAGTGTTGAGGATGCCGAAAAAGCCATTCTTGACGGCAAGGTTACCGTGCCTTCCGCATTAGAGGACAATGAGGGCGTGATCACGCTGCGTGATCAGGTTCGTCCGTAGGTATCCTCGGAAAGGCCGTGCTGAGAAGACAGTACGGCCTTTTCCCTTTGGAATTCTTGTGGTAAGACGGGACGAAAATAAAAAACAGAGGAAGCCAATGGAAGAAAAAAATATCCGGTACGCCGTGGAAATGCGAGGAATCTCCAAGATCTATCCCAACGGGGTTGCGGCAAATCAAGACATTTCTCTTTCGGTGCGTAAGGGAGAAATTCATGCCGTTATGGGGGAGAACGGAGCGGGAAAAACGACGCTCATGAAGATGCTGTTCGGTCTGGAACAACCGACAGAAGGAGAAATCTTTATTCACGGAGAAAAGGTGAATTTGACATCTCCTGCCGTGGCTATTGCCAAGGGGGTGGGAATGGTACATCAGCATTTCATGCTGGTGCCGAGCCTGACGGTAGCGGAAAATCTGGTGCTCGGGATTCCGCCGAAGAAAAAAGGAATCTTTGTTGATCAGGAAAAAGCAATAGCAATTACAGAGCAATATGCGGAAAAATTTCATCTGCCGGTAGATCCGCGTGCGCGAGTCGCGGATGTCCCCGTGGGAATGAAACAGAAAATAGAGATCTTAAAGGCACTTTTACGTGGAGCACAAATTCTGATTCTGGACGAACCGACGGCGGTTTTAACCAAGCAGGAGACGGAGGAGCTTTTCCGTCAGCTGACCGTATTAAAGGAAGAAGGATATACCATTCTCTTCATTTCACATAAATTGAATGAAATCATGGAAATTACCGATCGTATCACGGTTTTACGCGGCGGTCGTTTGATTGAGACGATGAACACTCGGGATGTGACACAGCAAGAAATTTCCCGCAAAATGGTGGGGCGCGATGTGGTTCTGAAGGTGGAAAAGAGCAAAGCGCAGCCGAGAAACGTTGTAATGCGCGTTCGCAACCTGGAATTTCACAATGAATTCGGAAAAAGAGTGGTCGGCGGTGTATCGTTTGATGTCCGAGAGGGTGAAATTTTGGGCATTGCAGGAGTGGAGGGCAATGGTCAAAAGGAGCTTGTAGATCTTTTGTTCGGATTTTCCAAGGCGGAGGCCGGTTCTGTGGAGATGCAGGGAACGTCCATTTTGGGCATTTCACAGGAGAAGCTGAGAGAAAACGGTGTATCGCTGATTCCCGAAGATCGTATGCTCTATGGCATTGCGGCAAAAGGGAGCGTGGAAGAGAATCTCATTTCCAATCGTGTCAATCAAAAACGTTATAATAGAGGACCGTTATTTGATTCCAAAAAAATCCATGATCTGTCGCGGCAATTGATTCAGGATTACTATATTCTATGTAAAAATGAGCGACAGGAGGTGGGGATGCTTTCGGGAGGAAATATCCAAAAGGTGGTTGTTGCCAGAGAGCTTTCCGGAAGCCCGCGCCTTTTGATCGCCGATCAGCCGACGCGTGGTGTGGATGTGGGGGCCACCGCCTTTATTCGAAAGCGTATCGTGGATTTTGCAAGAGAAGGAGGAGCTGTACTTCTGGTGTCTGCCGATTTGAATGAGGTCATGGAGCTTTCCGACAGCCTTTTGGTAATGCATGGCGGAGAGATTGCCGGCTATTTTGAGGATTCCTCCATGCTCAGCGATACCCTGATGGGAGAATATATGTTGGGCATACGGAGGCAGGGTGCGGAAGAAATTGCGAGGGCATGTCATGAATAGAAAAGAAAAATTACAATTCATCATTCTTCGCGGAGCGGTAGCAATTTTTCTTGCCCTTCTCATGGCGGCGATTCTAATTTTTCTCAGTGTGGATGAGCCTTCCTGGGGAGAGCGGCTGAATGCTACCGCAAAGGCCATGGAGAATTTATTGATTCGTCCCTTTGTCAATGCAAGGGGCGCTATTTCAATAAAAAATATTACAGACATTCTGGCGGGCATGACGCCCATTATTTTTACGGGGCTGGCAACCTGCGTGATGTTTTCTGCCAATTTATTTAACCTGGGCGCTGAGGGAGGCATTATGCTGGGGGCTTTTGTGGCCTCTCTGGTAGCAATCTACGTGCCTATGCCTGCAGGAATTCACATGGTTGCGGCGGTTCTGGCAGGCAGTCTCGCGACAGGAGCCATGATGCTGATTCCGGGGGTGCTGAAAGCAAAACTGGATGTTTCCGAAATGGTCAATTCACTGATGCTGAACTATGTCATCATGTATTTTATCAAGTTTTTAATGAACACCTACTTTGCGGACAAGTCAAAGGGATCGCTCCAGACAATGAATTTTCTACCGACATCGGCGGTTCCCGAGTTAATTTCCAATGGATCGAAGCTGACGGCCGGTTTTTTGATCGCAATCTTTTTTGTGATCATCACAGCAATTTTTATGAAAAAAACACGCTGGGGTTATTCGATTCGAATGATCGGACTGAATCAGGATTTTGCCAAATATTCGGGAATTCGTGTGGCGAGTGTCATGGTATTGGCGCAGGTTCTGGGAGGCATTCTTGCAGGAATGGGAGGAGGCTTTGAGGTTTTGGGACGCGATACGGCCTTTGCGTGGTCATCCCTTCCCGGATATGGATGGACGGGAATTACCATTGCCTGCATCGCCGGAAACAATCCCGTACTGGTTCCTTTTGCTGCTTTTTTCATGTCCTATCTCAGTAAGGGGTGCAATCTGATGGCCTCCAATAGCGGAGTGGCGTCTCAGCTCATGGACATTATTCAGGCTGTTATTTTTGTATTCTTTGCGGCAGAACATTTCTTATCCGGATACAAGCAGAGGATGGTCGTTAAGAGCGTTAAGAAAACCGCCGAATTGCAAGATGCAGAGCAACAGGGAGGAAATCTATGAATAATTTTTTGAGCATAATTTTAACCCCTGAATTTTTCTTTTCGGTGATTCGTATTACCTCGCCCATACTCTTTGCAACGCTGGGAGCGGTTATTGTAGAAAAGGCGGGAATCTCCAATATCGGTTTGGAGGGAACCATGATGATTGCCGCACTTTTCGGATCACTTGTCTCCTATTGGACATCCTCTTGGGTGATAGGACTGCTCACGGCGGTACTTGTCGGCGTCCTGATCTCGTTGTTGATGAGCCTTTTTGCTTTCCGATTACAGACTGATGTGATTCTGGTCGGTGTGGCGATCAATATGATCGGATCGGGTGGAACCCTCTTTTTCGTAAAGGTGTTAACCAAGCTGAGTGAAGGACAGGCAATGGCGTCGACTACGTCGTTGATCACATCAAATTTACAAATTCCGACGATTCAGATTCCGCTGCTTGCACAAATTCCCATTCTGGGTCCGGTTTTTTCCGGGCATTCCCTGCTGACCTATGTAGCTTTTCTCTGTGTCTTTCTGACATGGGTTTTGCTGTACAAGACTCCGCTGGGGCTCAATCTCCGGTCTGTCGGAGAAAATCCGAATGCGGCAGCGTCTGTCGGAGTCAGTGTCAATCGAATCCGCTATATTGCCATGATGCTTTCCGGCGTAATGGCAGGGCTTGGAGGTGCTTTTCTGTCCATGTCGTATGCTATGGGATGGTCGCAAGACATGGTGGCCGGAAGGGGCTTTATTGCCCTTGCCGCTCAATCCATGGGAAACGGCGAGCCATTCGGATCCTTCCTGGCCACGCTTCTATTCGGAGGGGCACAGGCATTTGGTATTAAGCTGTCGGCAATCGGCCTGGATTCGAACCTTGCTTCTCCGATTCCGTATCTCATCACAATTCTGGGGCTGGTGATCTTTGCTTTGAAGAAGAGAGCCGCTCAAAAAAAGCACAAGCCGACGATACCCTCCGATTCCGTAATCTGCCGGTAAAAATGGCACTTATGAGTATAAAATACGGAATTTTTTGGAAGAAGATAAGGAGCGAATATGAAAAGACGGATCCCCGTGATCCTGGATGGAGATCCGGGACACGATGATGCCATTGCATGGGTGCTCGCCAATGCCTGCGCCATGATGGATATCCAAGCCATTACTACCGTTTGCGGCAATCAAACGATTGAGAAGGTAACCGATAACGCAAGAAGAGTTGCCACGCTTTTAGGCATCCGAGCGCCCATTGCACAGGGGGATGATCGTCCTCTTTTGCAAAGGCGCCCTCTCACGGCGGCATCTGTTCACGGAAAAAGCGGATTGGACGGTCCGCAGTTACCGGAGCCGGCAATGGAGCTTGCTCCGGAAGGCGCGATCGAGCTTATGGCAAAAATTCTGAGAGAGACAGAGGAGAAGGTCTGGATCATTGCAACAGGTCCGCAGACCAATGTGGCAAAGCTTCTTTTAACGCATCCGGAGCTGAAAGCTCAAATTGCGGGAATCAGCCTGATGGGTGGCGGTATTTACAAGGGAAACTGGACAGCTGCAGCAGAATTCAATATTCTTGCGGATCCCGAGTCTGCAAGCATCGTTTTTCAAAGCGGACTCCCCATTTTGATGTCCGGCTTGGATGTTACGGAAAAAGCGTTGGTTTACGAGGAGGATTTCGAGCGTATTCGCAGACTCGGAAATCCTGTAGCGAAAATTGTCGCCGAATGGCTCGGCTTCTTCTACCAATTTCACAGACAAAAGGGATATGCGGGTGCGCCGTTGCATGACGCGGTAGCAGTGTGTGCATTGGCATATCCGGAGCTTTTGCAAACGGAGCCGTTGTATGTGCAGATTGAGTGCGCCGGAGATTATTGTCGTGGTGCTACAATAGCGGATCGGCGGGCGATGTGTACAGAAAAGCCCAATGCATCCGTCGCTATGAAAATCAATCAAGAGGGCTTTGTTGAAAAATTGATAGAGGCGGCGCAAAGCTACGGAGAAGGAGAATGTCATGGATAAAAAAAGAATCTGGATGGATTGTGATCCCGGCATCGATGATGCGGCCGCTATTTTTTGCGCAGCGGGATCCGATGCTCTAAAAATCGTGGGAATCAGCACGGTAGCGGGCAATGTTTCCTTGGAAAAGACAACGCGAAACGCTCTTCGTCTGACCGAATATATGGGGAGAAGCATTCCCGTTTATACGGGAGCTGATCGTCCCTGGTCGGGAAAGGCGGTGCATGCGGCTCATGTTCACGGAGCCGATGGTCTGGGAGATATTTATGATGCTCAGCCAAAAGAAAAGCCGAAAGCCGAAAAGGCATGGTCAGCGTTATCTCGGGCTTTTCAGGAGCAGGAAGAGATGGAAATCCTGGCGCTGGGCCCATTGACAAATATTGCAACAGCCATTGCTGCGGATCCTTCTCTGAAGAGAAAGATCAGGCGACTGATTTTAATGGGAGGAGCGGTGGAAGGCGGTAACGCAACTCCTTGCGCAGAATTCAACATTTATGCCGATCCGGAGGCTGCCGAAGCTGTTTTTCAGAGCGGCATTCCCATTGTCATGTTCGGCCTGGATGTTACGAGCAAGGCCTTTGTATTGCCGGAGGAGCTGGATTCTCTTCTGAGCGAGAAACGCACGCCGATCACGGAGTTTTTTGCCGATACGGTACGCACACTCTTTCGGTGGTACGAGGCGGAAGATCATAGAGGTGCAAGCCTGCACGATGTGTGTCCGGTGTTGTATCTCGCGCATCCGGAAATCTTTACTTTGGAGGGGGCGGGAGTCTTTGTCGAAACCAAGGGTCCGATTACGAGAGGAAAAACGGTTTGCGATCTCCGGTCGGACTTCCATTTCGAAGACCGCCATGCTCTGGTAGGTATGGATGTGGATAGAAATGCTTTCGTGAGGCATTTATTCGACGCATTGAAGAATCTGATGTAGCGTCGAAGCTTCAAAAGACTGCTGATTGCAGCCTCTTCTATAGATAATACGAAAAAACAGATAATACGAAAAAACGAGGATTGTAGAGGTGAACATGAAAACGGCAAGGGAATGGATCCACCGGCTTCAGCTGGAGCCGCATATAGAGGGAGGCTTTTTTCGACAGATATTGAAGTCGGATGTGAAGATCTCAGAGAATTCGGAGCAGAAAAGAGCTCTTTATACGAGCATTTATTTCCTTCTTGAGAAAGACAATCCCTCTCATCTCCATCAGCTTACAGCGGATGAGGTATGGTATTTTCATGAAGGGAGCCCGCTTACCATTCATCTGTTTTCCGCAGATGGCGCATATCGTACGATTCTGCTCGGTAAAAATATCGAAGGCGGAGAGCATCTGCAGGCCGTGGTTCCGAGGGGCACCATATTCGGATCGAGTGTGGAAGAGGGATATGCACTTGTGAGCTGTATGGTCTCTCCCGGCTTTCGATACGAGGATTTCCGTCTCATGAAGCGGGGAGAAATGCTGGAAAAATATCCGATGCAAAGGGAGGAAATTCTGCGTCTGACAAGAGAGGATGGTGCGCCGGAAAGGACGATGTAATGTTTTCCGAGATCTCGGCAAGCCGGGAATTCGGTGCAGGTTCGGGAATCCGGTGCAAAATTCCATAAAAAAAACTGCCCCGCAGGGCAGCTTTTTTTATGGAATTTTTACTTTGCCAATCCAGCCTCAGTCAGAAGTTTGGTGGACAATGTCTTGAATTCATCAGTCGTGTGTGTAGCACCTGTAATGGCATCCGCATCAAGCTTGGTGAGATCCGTGCTGGTTTTCAGATATCCGTTGAGGTAGGAGATTACAGCAGCGATGTCGGTTTTTGTCTCGGATTTGGACTTCATAGCCTCGATATATTCCTTGTTGAGGCTCTTGAGCTGACCGGCTTCATTGTTGTAGTCGAACTGGGAATCGATCACCTTGCCATCCTTTACCGTGAGGAACTCGAAAGCGGCCCATCCATGAGAGGGCTCGGTCTCGGAGTAGTAAACGGTAGCATCGGCATCCTTTGCATCCTTGCCGACATAAACGCCGTTGTCCTTCTTTTCAGCAGAAGCCTTGAATTCTTTGATCTTTTCGGCAACCTTGGTCTCTTCTTCCGTCAAAACAACTGCAACGGAAGAGTCTTGCTTTTTGGATTCTTCTTTCTTGGGCTCCTCAGCCTTCGAGCTTTTTGCAGAAGACTCTGCAGGAGCGGTAGAAGACTGAGCGGTTTTGGAGTTGCCACAGGCAACCAGAGCCAATGCCAAGCTCAAAAACAATGCGGCACTTTTCAATGATTTATTCATAGATTTTTCTTCCTCCTTAGAATTTAGCAAAGCAAAAAATATGTAAGAAAGCTTTGCTATGCTGTATATCATTTTACTCTATTTTACCATGAGTGTAAATATTGATAAAATACTGACAATAAGGAAATAAATGACGTCCGTATTCTTTTAGAAAGAAAAAAACTTACATAATATGATTGACAATAATATCTGTGATAGTATAATTAATACAGATAATACAGAAGGGAGGATTTAAGTGTTTACTCTCAATAAAAATGATAAGAGCCCGATCTATGTGCAGATCATGCAGCAGCTGATTCTTTTCATCTCCACCGGCTTGTTGCATCCCGAGGATAAGCTGCCGTCTGTGCGGGAGCTGGCATCTGATCTGGGCATCAATCCGAATACCGTAGCACGAGCCTATACGGAGCTGGAGCGGAGGGGCATCATAGAAACACAACCCAAGGTGGGGGCATTTGTGGCGAATCGATCGCTCAATCAGGAGGTAAAAAAACAAGCACAGGAAGAGCTGACAGAGTGGGGAGAGCGTTTTTTCCGATTCGGCATCGGTCGTGATGAACTGATTGCAATGCTGGAAGCGTATGTTCGAAAATTAGAGGAAGGAAAGGATCACAATGTTAACACTTCAGGGAATCAATAAATCCTTTGATCGGATATCGGTGCTCCATCAGTTGAATTGGGAGATCGGGGACAATCGTATTATCGGTCTGGTAGGAAGCAACGGTTCCGGAAAATCGACGCTTTTGAGGTGTATCAGCGGAGTGTATACTCCGGACTCCGGAAGCATTCTTTATGACGGAGAATCTGTTGAAAAGCATCGCCAGGACATGTTTTTTGTGTCGGATGAACCGTTTTATGTGAATCGATTTACGACAAAGGAAATGAAAAATTTCTATCGCTCCTTTTATCAGAGATTCGATGATGAAAAATACAATCATCTGATTCAATCCTTTGATTTTGATGATACCAAGCCCATCCCTCAGCTTTCCAAAGGACTGAAACGGCAAAGCGCTTTGATTCTGGCACTCAGCTGCCGTCCGAAGCTCCTGCTTCTGGATGAATCCTTTGACGGGTTGGATCCGCGCATGAGGCTTCAGCTTAAGCGTGAGATGATTGCCAATGTGGAAGAGGGAGACTTCAGCGTCATTATCTCCTCTCATAATATCCGCGAATTGGAAGACATCTGTGACGGAATGTCGCTTTTGGAAAACCGGCAGATTGTATTCACACGCACCTTGGAACAGCTGAATACCGAATATCACAAGATGCAGATCGGGTATGATCAGGCACCGCCAATAGAGGCGCTTGCGCACATGTCATTTCTGAGCATGGAGGCTCTCAACCGTGTGGTGACGGTGACATATCGGGGAAAGGATGTGGAAGCGCAAATCGCACAAACGCATCCGGTTCTCATGAACCCGTTACCCATCAGCATGGAAGAAATTTTTGTCGTAGAAATGGAGGCAAAGCATGAAAAATAGCACATGGAGTTATGTTCGGCATTTAATCCGCCAGCATCGTGCACTGATCGTATTGCTGTTTGTTGCAATGCTTTCGGCATATCCTATCATGCTCTTTCTGACTCGAGAATCGATCTTTGCTCAATGGAGATTTGAATATCTGGCGATTTATCTCACGCAGCTGATGTCCGGATTGCCTCTGCTGGGGCAGATCGGAAGCATTGCCGTTCCCTTCGTCATATTCCAATATTTATATAAAAAAGCGGATTTGGACAGCTATTATGCGCTTCCCATTACCAAAGAAAAATTATATCGGATACACTTCTTCTTCGGACTGGGAATGCTCATCGTACCGATGCTGTTTTCCCATATCGTGGGATATCTCGAATTACAAAATCTCACTTCTCAGTATGCTCCCGGAATGATGAAGGACTATTCCTTCTCTCTTTGGCTGCAACAGGCGGCCGGAATGAGTGTCGGCCTGATCATTCCCTATGTACTGACGACAATCTCGATTCTTTGCACCACGAATCTTTTTAACGGACTGATTTACACAGGAGTTCTTCACCTTTTTCCTGCGCTGGCATGGACGGTTTGGAGCATGTTTGCGAATTCAAGCTTCGGGGGGGGTTCTACGAGAGTTCAATATGATCCGGCAAGCCAGTATGCAACATGGGTGGAACCGCATGAGGTGTACACAGGGATGGCGGTAAAGGGTTTTTCCTTCTGGCGCTATGCGGTTTTCTGGGTTGTCCTTGCCGTGCTTCTCTTTTTCGCTTCGCTGTATTTCATCCGTAAGAGGAAGGTGGAAAGAGTCAACAGCCAAAGAATGTTTTCCTGGTTTTATCCTCTTTGCATCTACGGCTTCGGCGGGCTTCTTCTGATCCTGCTTCTTGGAATGAGTATTCTTACCGGCGGGACGGGATCTAACGGAATCATCTCGATATTTCATGAGCAGAACGGACTTTCGGTTTTCCTTTTCCCATTTATCGTCGGCCTGATTTTGTTCTTTATCATCCAGATCATACGCGAGCACGGAGTTTCCTCCATTTTCAAAACATTTGCCAAGTATCTCTTGCTATTTGTGATTTGCAGCGGCATTGTGCTCTTTTTGAAGTCGGAGGTAACCGATCGCTATTCGCATGAAATTGTGGATGCGGCAAAGGTCGATACGGTGGAGATCCTGATTCCGGAGCTCCACAGCGAGCAGGATCGTTTCGATCTGACGCACGGAGAAATTTTCTACCAAGGAGAGGAAAAGACATCGAATATCCCTTCGAAATTTCAGGCTTTTTCGGAACAAAAAAAACCGTTTGAGCTTCCCGGATACGGCCATATCGATCATTATGCCAAGTATGTCGTTTCCGATGAATCGGAAATTCGCGATGTGATCGTCTGGCAGAAAAAAATCATTGACGAGCATTTTTCAGCGATTCGGGCAAACGGCAATGGGGCACAGGACTATGATCCCTCGGCAGTCGTCTACCTCAACTATCTCGATTCGGAAGGAAAAACGATACAGATGAGAAGCTATTCTGTCAACGGAAAGAATTTAAAATGGATCTTGAAAAATTTCTTCGGCATTGCCAATCCGTGAGAACGGAGGAAGGATGCGCGAAGAGGGCCGGGATTGTGATATCATAATCCCGGCTTTATTTTGTTATTTTCAGGGGTCAAAAGGAGGACATATGGCAGAGCATTATCAAAATCCATTATGGGGACGCTATGCATCCGAAGAGATGCAAAGGATCTATTCGCCCGATCATAAATTCATAACCTGGAGAAAATTGTGGATCGCCTTAGCTGAAAGCGAACGAGCCTTGGGCTTGCCGATTTCCGAGGAGCAAATTGAAGAGATGCGTCGGCACAGAGATCCAATTGATTATGATGCGGTCGCTCGCTATGAAAAGGAGCTTCGTCATGATGTTATGGCGCACATTCATGCCTATGCCGACCAATGTCCGAAGGCTGCGCCCATTATTCATCTGGGAGCCACGAGCAGCTATGTGGGCGACAATACGGATCTGATGACCCTCAGAGAGGGCCTGGAGCTGATACGGATCCGGCTGGTCGCGGTGATTCGCGCACTGGCGGCCTTTGCGGAGAAGCAAAAGGATCAGGCGATTCTCGCCTATACGCATTATCAGGCGGCACAGCCGACGACGCTGGGAAAACGAGCGTGCACGTGGCTTCAGGATCTGATCGAGGATCTGGATCAGCTGGAATATCGTATCGCCCGGATTCCTTTTTTCGGCTGTAAGGGAGCGACGGGAACAGCCGCCAGCTTTTTATCTCTCTTTGAAGGCGATGCGGAAAAGGTACGTGCGTTGGAAAAACGCATCGCTCATGAATTCGGATTCACGGAGGTGCTTCCGATTTCCGGGCAGACCTATCCGAGAAAGGTGGATTATTTCGCGCTTTCCGTGCTTTCAGGAATCGCACAGAGCATATCCAAGATGGCGACGGATATTCGCCTGATGTCGCATGATAAGGTGGTGGATGAGCCCTTTGAACAAAAGCAGGTGGGCTCGTCCGCAATGCCCTATAAACGCAATCCGATGCGCTGCGAACGCATGGTTTCCCTATCGAGATTGGTCATTCATACGGCGGAAAACACGCCGGATACGTCTGTCAATCAATGGCTGGAGAGAACGTTGGATGATTCCGCGAACAGGCGGATTGTCCTGGCGGAAGCCTTTCTCGGGACGGACGGAATCCTGCGCCTTGCTGAAAATGTGGTTTCGGGGCTGGTCGTCTATCCGAAGCGTGCAGAGCGTATGCTGCAGGAGGAGCTTCCTTTCATTGCGTCCGAAAATATTCTGATGCATGCTGTGGAACGCGGGGGCAACAGGCAGGAGCTGCATGAGGTCATTCGCATGGCTTCTCAGGAGGCAGCCTATCGTGTCAAGCAGAGAGGAGAGGACAATCCGTTGCTGGAAATCCTGGCGGCGGATCCCCGTTTTGAGATGACACGAGAAGACTTTGCTGATATACTCAATACGGGCAAATTTGTCGGTCTTGCACCGCAGCAAACGGAGGATTTTCTTCAAAACAGAGTTCGTCCGTTGCTTGCAGAGTATACGGATATTTGTTCGGAGCATGCGGAAATAGAGGTCTAAACGAATAAGGAGGCAAGAATGCTTTCAGGAGTAGTCGGAATAAACTGGGGCGATGAAGGCAAGGGACGTATGGTCGATCTGCTGAGCGCCCGTTATGAGGTTGTTGTTCGTTATCAGGGAGGAAATAACGCGGGTCATACCGTCGTGAACGAAAGAGGACGTTTTATTCTGAATCTTTTGCCTTCCGGAATTCTCCGCGACGGGACCATGAATGTCCTGGGGCCCGGTATGGTGATTGATGTGGAACACCTGGTCAAGGAGATTGCCTCCTTGCGCAAGCAGGGAATCACGATCACGCCGATGAATCTTTTGATCAGCGATCGTGCAACGATCTGCATGCCTTACCATCGTCTCCTGGACAATCTGGAGGAGGATCGTCTGGCAGATAAAAAATACGGATCCACGCGCCGGGGGATTGCTCCCGTATATGGTGACAAATACATGAAAAAGACACTTCGCATGGGAGATCTTTTTGATCCCAATCAAATGAAGGAGCGCCTCAAGGATATCGTGGAGTGGAAGAATCTGATCGTGGAAGGCGGATATCGCCATGAAGCCGTTTCTGCGGATGAGATGTGGGCATGGATCGATGAATACGGCATGCAGTTGCGTGACTTTGTGCGTGACAGCAGTGAATATTTGGAGCATGCGGCGGAAGAGGGAAAAAACATATTGTTTGAGGCGCAGCTGGGCGCCCTTCGAGACATCGATTACGGAATCTATCCCTATACTTCCTCCTCATCCACGCTTGCAGCATATGCTACGCTGGGTGCCGGTGTGCCGAACCGTCGTCTGGACCGCGTGATCGGAATCACCAAGGCGTATTCCAGCTGCGTGGGAGAAGGCCCCTTTGTTTGTGAGTTTTTCGGTGACGAGGGAAAAGAGCTTCGCGAGGCAGGCAAAGAATATGGCGCCGCTACAGGTCGTCCGCGCAGAGTCGGCGGATTTGATGTGATCGCTTCTCGTTATGGCGTGCGCATGCAGGGAGCGACAGAGCTGGCGCTTACCAAGCTGGACGTTCTTTCCGGACTTCGGAAAATTCCTGTCTGTGTAGGATATGAGCTCAACGGAGAACGTATCGACCGTTTCGGGCCGGAGCATGAATTGGAAATGTGTAAGCCTGTGTACGAATATCTTCCCGGTTTTTCCGAGGACATTTCAAAATGCCGTAAATTCGAGGATCTGCCGAAGAATGCACAGGATTATGTCAGCTATATTGAGAAGGCCATGAACTGCCCCATCCGCTTTATTTCTGTGGGTGCGGAGCGTGAAGACTATATTGAACGCAACTGAAAACAGGAGGAATCACGTTATGAATAAAATGCTATATTGGCTCATTCCGCTGGCCATCATCGTATTGATCGTACTTTGGGTCATCGGTATATACAATCGTCTCGTCGCCTTGCGTGAAATGGTACACAACTCCATGGGACAGATTGCAGCGCAGATTGAATCCCGCTGGGATGCGCTCAAGAGCCTGATCGACGCTACAAAGAGCTACCAGGCGCATGAAGCGGATACCCTGAAGTCGATTACGGAAAGCCGTACCCGTGTCAGCTCCGGCTCTACAGTCAGAGATGTCGCTCAGGACGAGAAACTTTTCCAGCGTGCCTTGACACAGATTTATGCCGTAGCGGAAAACTATCCGGATCTCAAGGCCTCGTCCGTCTATCAGAC
Source organism: Peptoniphilaceae bacterium (assembly GCA_022779285.1). GTDB lineage: Bacteria > Bacillota > Clostridia > Tissierellales > Peptoniphilaceae > JALFST01. Next base: position 21,284 of record JALFST010000033.1, on the reverse strand, counting down.
AACCATGGACAGCATCAATCGTTATGAAGATAATGTGCGTCATTCCCGAATGCTGTACAACGATACGGTGACCAAGCTCAATCGTACATTACAACAGTTCCCGACAAATATTGTTGCAGGTATGTTCGGATTCCGGACAATGGAATATTTCCAAAACAGCACCGAAAAAGCGGAGATGCCGCAATGGTAAAAGCGAAAGGATGGCTTGTAGCACTGTTTGCGGCCGTCCTTCTGTTTTTTCTGCCCCGGGCGGCATATGCGAACAATATTGATTCCATCGATATTCGGGCAGTTTTGCATGAAGACGGTTCCATGACGGTAACGGATCACAGGGTTTTCCATGTTGACCACGGTACGGAGCACTTCCTTTCCCTTACTCATTTAGGAGACAGCGAGATCTCGGATGTTTCCGTCTCAGAAGAGGGCAGGCCTCTTACAGACATCGGAGAATGGGATATCAACGCTTCATTGGAAGAAAAGGCGGGAAAATACGGAATTCATCCCGTTTCCAACGGAGTGGAGCTCTGTTTCGGCATCGGGAGCTACGGACGGAAGGATTTCACCATCACCTATCGCGTGAGCAATGTTGTCAAGCTTCTGGAGGATAAGGCGCAGGCGGTTTATTGGCAATTCATAGCCAAGGATATGGAGCCGATCAGCCGTGTGCACATTGCCGTTTCCAACGATATCGGATTTTCTTATGAATATCCGAAAACACGGATGTGGGGATTCGGCTGGGAAGGCAAGACAAATCTCGGCACGCAGGAGATCACAATGGATTCGGGAGAGAATTTTTCTTCCGGGGAATACATGGTGCTTTTGGCAATCTTCCCGGAAAATACATTTCAGACAACGAGCAATCTCGAGTATACCTCGGACGGGCTTTTGAGCCTTGCACGAGAGGGATCCACAATGGGGGATCCCGATGCCTATGACTCCGGTGAAGACAATGGAATTTTTTCAGCCGTCCGCTCGTTTTCCGATATTGTGCCCTATTTGATAGCGATAGCATTCGGCGTTAGATTTTTCATTTCCATGAGTAAGCGCAAGAAACGGCTCCGCGTACGTCCTACCGTGGCAAAGGATTATTATTTTCATGAACCGCCCTATGCGGGTCCTTTTGCAGATACGGCAGTCATCCTGGGAGCATCCACGGAAAATGTGATCGCGGCGTTTTTTCTGAAATGGCTCCGTGAAGGGCGTATTGAGCAGCGCATGGAGGAAAAAGGTTTGATCTTCAAAAAGGATATCTCCAATTACTGGATTCCTTCAAAGGAGCCGAGAGATGGAGATTCCGCAATTGAAAAGAAGCTTTGGACGATCATTTGTGAGGCGGCAGGCAGCGGAGATCCAATGCTGGAAGAGAAGGAATTCAATCGGTACATCAGAAAGCATTATTCCGATTTTCAAGCATTCGAAGAATCAATTTCCAGCTTTTCAGAGGCTGAGATGGAAAAGAAGGGTTATATCGAATCCAAAAGAGGTAAGTCCTTCGGATTCCCCATTATCAAAAAGGAAGCCTCTGCGGCAGGCGTGGAATTAGCGAATAATATGCAGGGCTTCAAGCAATACCTCAGCGATTATTCCTTACTTGCGGAGCGAGAGCAGCAGGATGTCATGATTTGGGATTCATGGCTGATCTGGGCGGCATATTTCGGAATTGCGGAGAAGGTTTATGAGCAATTCAAGATCGTGAATCCGGAATATGAGCAGATGAGTTCTCTCTCGTCGAACAATCTTTACTTTGCTTACGCGGTTTCCTCAAGCATTATGGATGCCTATCATTCATCTGTGGCAGCGCACTCCTCCGGCGGCGGAGGCGGTATTTCCTTCAGCGGAGGTGGCGGAGGAAGCTTTGGCGGAGGCGGCGGCGGATCGCGATAGAGTTCCCCGTAGAAGCCTTCGGCAATGTAGAAAATCCACTCGAAGAAAGGAGAATCTATGAACACGGAATGGTCATTGAGTCGCGGTAAGGCGATTTTCAATTTTTCGATGCGATATTATACAAATTATGACCAATTGCTGGAAAGCGAGGCATTTCGCTCGCTGCTGGAGCGCTATTTGAAAAAAATCGAGGCCGCACCGCATTCGCATGCGGCAGAGATCCTGGATCGGTTTTTCCCGCAGGAGGAGTTGGATCAGCGGATTGCGGCGATCCGTCGATTTGTCAGGCTGCTTTGTTCCATGGATCTGAGAGAGATCAGCGAGTCCTTGCCGGAGTATGCGGATGTCTATGAAAATCGTGTGGCATTGCGTTCGGCAGCCGAGGACTTTTACACATATTGGAGAAGACTTGAGCGCTATTGCGTGCTTTTTGAGGATCGTGCAGGCAATGGCCTGGCCTCAAGCTATTTTTTGACGGCAAAGAGCCGTTTTGATGAGCTTTGTCTGGCATTTTACCGACAGGTTACGCGCAATATTTCTTTGACAGATCCCTTTGTGTATCGTCAGGTGCATGCCGGAACTAATGTTGGTATGATCTGCGGCCCTGTTGTTTGGCCGATTCCGCACGAATACACAAAGCTGAGCGGTATTCCTTTTATCAAGACTCTCATATTGGAAACGCCTTTTATCACTTATCCGCGCAAGACAACGCGTAGCGGTGTGTTTCGCGAGGTGGATGCCAATCCGCTGGAACGAATCGGCATCAATCCGGATCATTTCTTCTGTATGCCGATTTGGGTGGGGAATCTCCTGGCTTATGTTTATGTACATCGTGATTTCCTCACGCATGGCATCGCATTGGCCAATCTCTTTGAAATTGCCAATGAAAGAGAAATTGCCGGCCGCAAGCCGGATCTTGTCTATATTATGGGTGGAGAGAATCATCGCGAGGAAGGCGAGGATATTTTCCACTACGACCGGACAAATGATATCATGGTGGGATTTGTTTCCAAGCATGAGGAGTATGACTATTTCGGCTATATGAAGAAGATGGTATTGACGCTTCACAATGTACGCCAAATCTATCGAGGGAATCTGCCGATTCACGGGGCCTTTGTCACTGTGACGCTCAAGAGCGGAAAGAGCGCCAATGTATGCATTATGGGGGATTCCGGAGCCGGAAAATCGGAAAGCATTGAAGCCTTCCGAAAATTGGCGGCGGACTATATTTCGGATATGACCATCGTCTTTGACGATATGGGCACATTCGTATTGCAAGACAACGGCTCGATTCAAGCCTACGGTACGGAAATTGGCGCATTTGTGAGACTGGATGATCTGGATTCCGGTTATGCTTTTAAAGAACTGGACCGTTCGATTTTCATGAATCCGGATAAGGTCAATGCGCGCCTCATTGTACCGGTTTCGTCCTATGAGGAAATTTCTCGAGGCCATTCCGTCGATCTTTTCCTCTATGCGAACAATTATGAGGCGGTTGATGATCGGCATCCTTCGGTACAGCTTTTTCAAAGCAAAGAGGAAGCTATTCCCACCTTTCTGGAAGGCAAGCGCATGACCAAGGGGACAACTTCTGAGGTGGGATTGACGACTTCTTATTTTGCCAATCCCTTTGGACCTGTACAGAAGCAAGAAAAAATGAAGCCTTTGATTGATAAATATTTTGATGTGCTCTTTACCTCCGGTGTCCGCGTCGGCGTATTGCGCACTCAGCTGGGAATCGCGGGACATGAGAGCTCAGGGCCTGAAGAAGCCGCAAAAGAACTGTTTCGCTTGATTCAGGTCGAAGGCTGACGGAACCGATTCTGAAAATCTCCGAGAGAGTCTCGGAGATTTTTTTTGAGGAATGTGAGAAAAAGGAAATGGAAAATGTGAAAAATAAGTTAAAATTTTATAAAAAATTTAGTTCAAATATGATAAAATACTATTGATGGAATCCGGATTGAACGGACCATACTATCATTGGGAAAGCGTTTTTACATAGGGCTTCGTTCACCATGCCGTGATGCGGTTCTCATGCAAGAAATGCTTTCGCTTCTATTAAAATGGAGGATAAAATGAAAACAAAAAAAATTGTAGGTCTGCTGTTGGCGTGCGCGCTGACATTGGGCGCTTGCGGCAGTTCAAAAGCGCCGGCAAAGTCTTCCGAAGCTCCCAAAGCATCCGTTGAGCAATCCTCGACAGCAAAAAGCGGCGGCACCACGATCAAGGTTGCAGCGATTGAAACCGCCTACGGACAAGAGGGCTGGAAGGCGGTTGTCAAGGCATATGAAGAAGCCACCGGTAACAAGGTGGAGCTTGTCATGGACAAGAAGCTTGAGGATGTCATCGGACCGCAGATGAAGGCGGGAGATTATCCGGATGTGATTCACCTTGCAACAGGCCGTGATGCGGCGCTCACCGAAACCTTTATTAAAGATAAGAACATTGAAGAAATCACCGATGTATTGGATATGACGATTCCCGGAGAAACGGGAAAGGTCAAGGATAAGCTGATCGGAGGAATCACGGATTCCACAGCAACGAAGCCCTATGGCGATGGTAAGCTCTACCTTGCACCGATGTTCTATTCTCCCTGCGGACTTTATTACAACGCTGGACTTTTCGAGCAGAAGGGCTGGGAGGTTCCGAAGACATGGGATGAAATGTGGGCATTGGGCGATAAAGCGAAAGCCGAAGGCATCTCCCTTTTCACCTATCCGACAACAGGATATTTCGATGCATTCTTCTACGCACTGCTTGACACTGTAGGCGGTCCCGAGTTCTACAACAAGGCGACTTCCTTCGAGAAGGGAATTTGGGAGACCGAAGAGGCGAAGAAGGCATTCGATATCATCGCAAAGCTTGCAACCTATACGGATCCGACGACCCCGGCACAGGCCAATGATCAGGATTTCACAAAAAATCAGCAGCTTATTCTGGACAATAAAGCCCTCTTCATGCCCAACGGCTCCTGGGTAGCCGGAGAAATGAAGGATGCTCCTCGTGCAGACGGATTCAAGTGGGGCATGATGCCGATTCCCGCAGTGAAGGATGGCGGAGACCGCTACAGCTTTACATGGCTTGAGCAGAGCTGGATTCCGGCAGGCGCCAAGAACAAGGATGCCGCAAAACAATTTGTCGCCTTCCTTTACAGCGATAAAGCCGTTGAGCTCTTTGCGAAAAACGGAGCTTATCAGCCGACCAGCACAGTTACCAATTTCATGACCGATGAAGCGAAGGCCATGAACGGTGTTTATGAAAATGGTGCAAAAGCAACGCTTGGCGGATTCCCGGTATTTGATCTTGAAGGAAAGAACGCGCGTACCATCTTCTTCGACCCCGTAAACTCTCTGGTAGCCGGAACGCTCACAGAGGACGAATATGTAAAATCGATCAACGAAGTCAACGATCAGATTCGTGAAGCGGTTACCAAGTAACAAAAGTCGTAGCTATTGCGGGCGGCGGGCTCGACCCGCCGCCTTTTCTTATCGAAGGAGTTACAATGAAAACAGCACCCGATGCGGTTATGCAAACGCAGAATCAGTCGAAAAAAACACGGCGAAAAAACAGATCACGCAACCGATTCATTGCCTTGTGCGTGATACCGGCCACTGTGCTTTTTTTGCTTTTCATGGTTTTCCCGACGATCAACGTCTTTCGTATGTCGCTGTTTAAGCGCAGCGCGTATTCTTCTAATGAAACCTTTGTCGGGCTGAGCAATTTTAAGAAACTGATGGCGGATCCGAATTTTATCCGCTCGATGCAAAATACAATTCTATTAATTGTTGTTGTGACGTTGGTCACATTCTTTTTTGCTTTGCTTTTTGCGGGGATTTTATCGCGTGAAAAAGTAAAGGGCGAAAATTTCTTTCGCATAATTTTCTATATTCCGAATATTCTTTCAGTGGTTGTCATCTCTGCCATTTTCAGTGCAATTTATGACACTCGAAACGGCATGCTCAATGGGCTTCTGTCTCTTCTTCGGGGGGACGCAGTGCAGATTCTCTGGAAGGGGGAATCGACGGTGATGTTTTCGCTCATTGTGGCGATGGTATGGCAGGCCATCGGATACTATATGGTGATGTACATGGCTTCCATGGCAAGTGTTCCGGAAAGCCTTTATGAGAGCGCTTCCTTAGACGGCGCCTCTAAAATGCAGCAATTTTTCCAAATTACGATTCCGCTGATCTGGACAAATATTCGAACGACGCTGACCTTCTTTATTATTTCCAATATTAATATGGCATTTCTTTTCGTGAAGGCGATGACCAGCGGCGGTCCGAACGGAGCGTCCGAGGTGGCGCTGTCCTATATGTATAAGCAGGCTTATACCAATTCTTCTTATGGGTATGGTATGGCTATCGGCGCGTTGGTTTTCCTTTTCTCCTTCCTGCTTTCCGCAGTGGTGAACAAGGTGACCGAACGCGAGGTTTTGGAATTTTAGGAGGACGCCATGGAAAAGAAAAAACACAAAAAAGCTTTCTCCTTATATAAGCTCTTTGTTTATGTAGCGCTGATTACGCTTGCCATTCTGATCATGATTCCGGTCGCTTGGGTTTTCATGGCTTCCATTAAGGAAAATTCGGAGTTTTACAGAAATCCCTGGTCGCTTCCCGCCGGTTTTTATTTTCAAAATTTTATCGATGCCTGGAATAAAGCGCGGATGGGCGATTACATGTTCAATTCGTTTTTGGTAACGGGCATGGCCCTGGGACTTCTTTTGGTCATTGCGCTGCCGGCGGCATATGCATTGTCCCGATTTGAGTTTCGCGGAAAAAAATTCTTAAATACCGCTTTTATGGCAGGCCTTTTTATCAATGTAAACTATATTGTCGTGCCGATCTTTTTGATGCTGGTGGATGGAGATGATTTTCTCAGGAATATTTTCGGCAATGGATTTTTGCTCAACAACCGTTTTATCTTAGCTCTTGTTTATGCATCGACGGCGCTTCCGTTTACGATTTATCTTTTGACAGGATATTTTCGTACGCTGCCTCATGCCTATGAGGAGGCGGCTTATATTGACGGCGCCGGATATGGACGTACGATGGTGGATATTATGATTCCGATGGCAAAGCCTTCGATTATCACCATCATTCTCTTCAACTTTCTGTCATTTTGGAATGAATATATCATTGCCATGACCTTATTGAACGATCCCAACGGCATGAAGACGCTTCCGGTCGGACTGATGCAGCTTACGCAGGCACAGCAGGCCAGTGCACAGTACGGCCAGCTTTATGCGGGCTTGGTGCTGGTGATGCTTCCCACGTTGATTCTCTACATTCTCACGCAAAAGAAGCTGACACAGGGAATGACGCTTGGCGGATTGAAAGGATAGGAGAAAACATGAATTTTTGGAAAGAACATGGAATGCTTCGTGCGGTCCTCATGGCTTTCTTCTTTCTGACGGGCCTGGGACTGACCTATTTCGGCTGGAAAATGACAGGACAGATGCAGGGATTGCTTCTGATGATTGTGGGACTGGTTTTTCTGCTCTCATCACTTTTCCTGTATAACGCTTCCTTTCGTACACCGAAGAATAGAAAGAAATAGATGAGAACGGGGAAACTATGAAAGAAAATCAAAAAAAAGGTCGGGTTACGATTCCGACAGATGTCGATATCGTATCGGAGACGCTTGAGGCATTGAAAAAATGGGGCGGTGATGCGCTTCGCGATGCGGACGGGACGGAATTTCCCAAAGAGCTGGCCGGAGCCGATGCAAAGATTTATGCCACCTACTATACAACGAGAAAAGATAATGCCTGGGCGAAGGCTCATCCGGAAGAGATCCAGCAATGCTATATCATGTCGTCCTTTGTTTCGGCACTGGAAAAAGGGGCGCTGTCCATTCCCTTGATGAAGGGGCTAAGCGATCAGCTCATCCGGGTAAATACGCGAGATGCCATCAAACGCTGGTGGGAGGTGATCGATCGTACAACGGGAGAGGTAATTCCCTATGGAGCCTGGACCTATGATGAAGCAACAAGGTCGGTCGTGATTGCCAGGCCTGCGCTTTATCATGAATATACGGCAAGCTTTCTTGCCTATATCATCTGGGATCCCGTTCACATGTACAATGCCGTGACGAATGACTGGAAGGATTTTGAGCACCAAATCACATTTGATGTAAGGCAGCCGAAGACCAGAGAATTTTCCATGAAGCGTCTTCGCCGCTTTATTGAAGAGCATCCCTACGTCAACGTTTTACGATACACAACATTTTTTCATCAATTCACACTGCTTTTTGATGAATTGCGCAGGGAAAAATATGTCGATTGGTATGGATATTCCGCATCCGTTTCGCCCTATATTTTAGAGCAGTTTGAGCAGGAGGCGGGATATCCCTTCCGTCCGGAATATATCATTGACCAGGGCTATTACAACAATCAGTACCGTATTCCAAGCAAGGAGTTTTTGGATTTTGTGGCATTTCAGCGAAGAGAGGTTGCAAAGCTCGCCAAGGAAATGGTGGATATCACCCATGAATATGGTAAGGAAGCCATGATGTTTTTGGGAGACCACTGGATCGGGACAGAACCTTATATGCCGGAATTCGCCGGGATCGGCCTGGATGCAGTGGTCGGCTCTGTAGGAAACGGAATGACGCTTCGATTGATCTCGGACATCGAGGGGGTGTCCTATCGTGAAGGGCGTTTCCTGCCATATTTTTTCCCGGATTCCTTCTATGACGGAGGAGATCCCGTTGCATTGGCAAAGGAAAACTGGGTGACGGCAAGACGCGCTCTTCTGCGCAAGCCCATTGACCGCATCGGTTATGGCGGCTATCTGAAGCTCGCCCTTCAATTTCCGGATTTCATGGACTATATCGAAAAAGTCGCGGATGAATTCCGCGATATTTATGACAAAATTCATGGAGAAAAGCCCTATTGCGCGGCGCGTGTGGGAGTGCTCAATTCCTGGGGAAAATCACGCTCCTGGGGATGTCATATGGTGCATCATGCCCTTTATCAAAAGAGCAATTACAGCTACGCAGGTGTGATCGAGGCGCTATCGGGTGCTCCTGTGGATGTTCAATTCATCAGTTTTGAGGATATTCAAAAGAATCCTGAGCTTCTTTCCGGTATTGACGTTCTCATTAATGTCGGAGATGCCGATACGGCACATACGGGAGGAAGCGTATGGGAGAATCCTGAGATCGTTGCAAAAATCCGAGGCTTCATCGCTCAGGGCGGCGGTTGGATCGGCATAGGGGAACCCAGCGGACATCCCTATCAGGGACATTTTTTACAGCTTGCACAGGCCATGGGGGTTGAGAAGGAAACCGGATTTACGCTCGGCTATGACAAGTACAATTGGGAGGAGCATAAGGACCATTTTATTTTAGAGGACGGAGAGCCTGATTTCGGAGAAGGCAAGCGCTTTTTCTATGCTTTGGAGGATGCGCAGGTGCTCATTCAAAAGGATCGTGAGCTGCAAATGGCGACACACAGCTATGGGAGGGGACGCAGCGTTTATATGACAGGACTTCCCTACAACGCTCTGAATGCGAGAGTGCTCTTGCGCGCCATTCTCTGGAGCATGGGCAAGGAAGATGGCCTGCGTCAATGGTTCTCTTCGAACTGCCATGTCGATGTTCATGCCTATACAGAAAAAGGAATTTATTGTGTAGTCAACAATACCGAAGATGAACAAAGAACAACCGTTTATCAGGACAATGGTAAGGCACAGGATTTGACGCTTTCGCCTAATGAAATCCTCTGGTTTTCCATAGAGAATACGAGCTCCGGTGACCACCAGGCGGTATCGTAAAGAAAAGGAGTAGAAAATGGCAAGTTTATCCTTGAAAAACATCCAAAAAATCTATCCCAACGGATACCATGCAGTCCATGATTTTAACTTAGAGATTGAAGATCGGGAATTTATCATTTTTGTAGGTCCGTCCGGATGCGGAAAATCCACAACGCTTCGCATGATTGCAGGTCTTGAGGAGATTTCGGAGGGGGAACTGATGATCGACGGCAAGCTCATGAATGATGTGGAGCCCAAGGACCGCGACATCGCGATGGTTTTCCAGAACTATGCGCTGTATCCGCACATGACCGTTGCGGAAAATATGGGATATGGATTGAAGCTTCGTAAGGTTCCCAAGAATCAGATTCGAGAGAAGGTTTTGGAGGCGGCTCATATTTTGGATCTTGAAAATCTTCTGGATCGTAAGCCGGCGGCTTTATCAGGCGGACAAAGACAACGTGTTGCCATGGGTCGAGCCATAGTCAGACAGCCAAAAGTATTCCTTATGGACGAACCGCTTTCCAATCTGGATGCCAAGCTGCGCGTGCAGATGCGAATCGAGATTGCGAAGCTGCATGAGCAGTTGGGCGCGACAATGATTTATGTCACGCATGATCAGACAGAAGCGATGACCCTGGGCACTCGTATTGTCGTAATGAAGGACGGACGTGTGCAGCAGGTGGATACGCCGCAGAATCTCTATGATCGGCCGGATAACCTGTTCGTAGCCGGATTTATCGGCTCTCCGCAGATGAATTTCCTCAAGGCTGCCGTTTCATTCAGCGAGGGTGCGGCGAGACTTGATCTGGGAGGCGCTTATATTTCCCTGGATGCGCAGCAGTCCATGGCGTTGCAACAAGGCGGATATGAGGGCAAGACCATTCTTGTCGGTGTGCGTCCCGAGGATGTTTCCGAAGCGGAGCTGACAAGTGATCCGGCGGCAGTTCTGAAAGCGCATGTTCGTGTCTACGAGCTTTTAGGCTCCGAGGCTTATCTCTATCTGGATTATCAGGGTACGCCGATGATCGCACGTGTTCTGCCGGGAAAAGTCCGTCGGATCGGGGAAGAGGTATCTCTTGTGCTGAATATGAAAAAGCTCCATCTTTTTGATGCGGGAACGGAGCTTGCAATTCGATAGGTCCATTTCAGGATTTCGATCAAACGGTTGGTATCGGTACCGGACATCGGGATCTGCAAACAAGAACGGCCGTCAGGAGTAAATTTCTGACGACCGTTCTTGTTTTATTCAGCGTTTTCTCTGTGTGAATCTTTTTTTCTGCGCAAAATACGCCAGAGTGTGGATCGAGAAATTCCCAGCTGATCGGCCACTTGCTCCTGTGTCATTTTTTCTGCCATGAGTTTTTTCCGGATAATATCATATTTAATATCCTCAAGCGGCTGATCCAGATTCAGCCCCATGTTTTCTTTCTCTGCGGCAAAGCAGGGAGCCTGAAGCAGCACCTGCCGAATATCGGATGAGGTGATCCAGGATTCCTGTGCACCCTGTGCCGCCATCAGAAGAACCTTGAAGAGTTGCGAAGAATTTTGCGGCCATGATTCCTGTTGGAGCAATTCCATGGCTTCCGGGGTCATTCCGACAATGTTCCCGCCTGTAGAGCGATGAATCTGATCCATAAACAAAGTGACGAGATGGGAGATCCTTTGACGATTGCCTCGTAAAGGTGAGATGGGCATATATAGAGCGCCTACGCGTTCACGAAATTCACGCAGCAGATATTGATAGCGTTTGAATTCAGGAGAATCCTTTTCGTCAGCAATGCTTTCGAGTGTAAAAATGAGTCTTCGATAGCGCTTATATTCTCCGGCCTCAAGCTCGGAAACAAGCCAGGAGACAAGAGAATCGCTCATCAGCTCGATATCCTTAAAGAAAAAGAAGGCATCCTCCGTCCAAAACGGAGATTCGGGATTTCCGAGCAGCGTTTTGAGTTCAATTTCCGTAAGGCAGGCGCAGGAGACGGTAAAAAGCACGGTTTCCGGAGAGGCTGTTTGCAAAAAAAGATTATAGACGAAGTTGTTTTTTTCACTGCCATCTTCTCCTGTAATCAAAAGAGGAATGGAGGGGAGTGCCGGATTTTTTTGTAAAAGCGGATCCGGAATAGAGTTTTCATGTGTGTTCAAAAATTGATGTGTCAGGATTTGTTGGACCTGATCTCTGGTCCGCCATTCGGTACTCCGAAATTTTTTCTTACGCTGCTGGTGAAAAGACATCGGCTGTGTGCAAAAAAGGTATCGGAGAGAATCCCGGCTTCCTTCCGATTTTGAGTAAATCAGATAGGTGATATCGTGGAGAGAGCGAAGAAAAGCGGATTGCCCTTTCACAGAGACGGATGGGATCAGCCTCTGAAGGAGCTTGCACATTCCATTTTCCGGCGTCGAATTGGATGTAAAGAGAAGCTCTTTCCGGCGAGAAAAAATAAAATATTCTCTGTTGCTCCAGCCGACAAAGGGTCGTGCCCAGGTTGCGGAGGCCGAGGCTTGCCGGATTTGTGTGACCATTTGAATCGCATTCTGCAAGGCATTGGCAATGCTGGGCTTCCCTGAGGTGATGAGTATGGTGCTCAAATGTGCAGCCTGAGCATATTCTTGACCTACGGTATCTCCTACGATGAGCGTATATCCTTCTTTTTTGAGACGTGCTATTACCCGCTTTGCATCTTCACGGGAACGAATGGGGAAAAAATCAAAGGAGAGACTCATTGCAGCGCATATTTTTTTTGCCATATTGATAATATTGTGATATGCGACGATTGCGGGTTTTCCCTCATAGCTCCTGATCAGACTCAGAATATTGATCAAATCCAGACTATCGATGGGAATGTCGATTACCGGAAGATCGGTTACGTTGGTGAGCATGATTTGAGTTCCGCCTCGAGAGAGAATCGCATCAAATTGTTGTGAGGAATATGAATTGAATATCGTCACGGCTTGCTCAAGATTGCCCACCTCAATGGTGATCTCGAGATTTTCGTAATCTGCACCGATCTCCAAAATTTGTTGACGGAGAAGGGCATATGGGACAATTGCAAGAATTCGGATAGGGGAGGATGTCATAGGAGCTCCTTTTGATTCAAAATAAAACATTATTACAAATGTATTTTACTTTATCTATATTTTTAATTCAAATGATTCAAAATCGAACAAGAAATTAGAAGGTTCTGCAAGATAAAAGAGCCGACAGACAGTACAATAATTAGGAAAGCGATTGTCTTGATCAAAGACGGTGTAAGGTGTAAGGAGGAGAGTATGAAGGATGTGATTCATATGAGCGACAAGGACAACCTGGTTACAGCACTTCGGGATTTGAAGAAGGGCGAGGTCATCAACATTGACGTCAAAAGCGTAACCGTAACGAGCGACGTACCGCAGTTTCACAAGATCGCCACGGAGGAGATTCCTAAGGGCGGATTGGCCTATAAGTATGGAGAAATCATTGGTCGTGTGTTGGAAGATATCCATGCAGGCGATTATGTGCATGTACATAATTTGGAATCCACACGCGGTCGCGGCGATCAACAGTAAGGAGGCGGAATGATGAAAATTATGGGATATCGTAGAGAAAACGGAACCTTTGGTGTTCGGAATCATCTGCTGATTTTACCGACCTCGGTATGCGCTGAGGATACGGCGGCAAAAATTGCAGCACAGGTACCGGGGGCGGTTTCCGTTCCGACGCAGCATGGGTGTTGCCAGATCGGCTCTGATCAGGAGCTCACGATGAAAACATTAGCAGGATTCGGTATGAACCCCAATGTTGGAGCAGTGGTCGTTGTAGGGCTGGGATGTGATGGCATTCAGGCAGAAGCACTGGCAGATCAAATTCGTACAACAGGGAAGCCGGTGGAGTATGTAGTCATTCAGAAGGAAGGCGGTACGCTCAAAGCGATTGCCCGTGGCGGAGAATTGGCGGCCGGTCTGGCTGCGGAGCTTGCGACACAAACTCGTGTGGAAGGAAAATACAGTGATATTGTGCTCGGCATGGAATGCGGCGGTTCGGATCCGACAAGCGGCTTGGCCTCCAATCCAACCATCGGTTATGTTTCGGATAAGCTTGTTTCTTTAGGGGGAAGCAGTATTTTAAGCGAAACAACCGAGGTCATTGGCGCAGAGCATCTTTTGGCAGCGCGCTTCGGCGATGTGGAACAGCGTGAGAAATTCCTCAAGTTTGTTTATGATACGGAGCAACGTGCGATTGATCTGGGTGAAGACCTTCGTACCGGACAGCCAACCCCGGGCAATAAAAAAGGGGGACTCTCCACAATTGAAGAAAAATCCCTGGGCTGCATGTACAAAGCAGGAAAGGCGCCTTTTACCGGAGCACTTTCTTATTCGGAAATTCTTCCCATTGAGAAGCCGGGGCTTTATTTCATGGATTCTCCGGGTCAGGACATTGATTCCATCACAGGCATGGTAGCCGGCGGCGCAAATGTTATCGTATTCTCGACCGGCCGCGGTACGCCGACGGGGAGTCCGATAGCGCCGGTGATCAAGATTACTGGGAATGACGGTACCTTCCACAATATGCCGGACAATATTGATGTGAATGCGGGTCGTGTATTCTCCGAAGGAGCAACTATTCCTGAACTGGGAGAAGAAACCTTCCGTCTCATGGAGGAGGTCATTAATGGAAAGCTGACAAAGGCTGAGGCGCTCGGACATCGTGAGTTCGGCATTTGGAAGCTGGCAGCAACATTTTAGTCGCAGCAGGGGATCAGAGCAATAGGGTGAGAGCCGGGCTCTCACCCGGACAGGAATGTATATGCGATACGTCATCATTGCGGATGATTTTACCGGAGCAAACGATACCGGAGTGCAATTGACACGTCACGGCATTCCCGCATCGGTTGTATGGGATATCTCGGCAATGGAGGGAAGGACGGAATCCATTGTATGGGATACGGAAACAAGAAATGTTGCTGAAAGAGAAGCGATAGATGTCATTTCCGCTTTTCCGTGCTCTATCCGGGATGAGCGCACAATCCTTTATAAGAAGGTGGATTCCACCCTGCGCGGCAATGTTCGTGCGGAGCTCAGCGCTCTTGTCCGGCAATGCAAGCCCGAACGCATTTTTTTTACGCCTGCATATCCGGAAATTGAGAGAGTGGTGCGCGATGGGATCCTTTATGTGAGAGGCATTCCGGTTTTGCAGACGGAATTTGCGAGGGATCCAATCTGTCCGGTGACCTCCGAGCATTTGTCGGATTATGTAAAAGATCTTTTGCCCAATACGGTTCTCCATGAATCCGGAGAAGATTTTTCGAAAGAAAAGCAGGACGCTACAGGTGTAACGCATATTTTTGATGTGAGAACACGCAACGATTTGGATGCCATTGCCGCTTGGGGATCTTCCTTGTCGGGCAGGAGTCTTTGGGTCGGTTCGGCAGGTCTCGCGGAATCTCTAATTACAGCAACGCAAAGGAAAAAGCCTGCTCTGGCGGTTGTGGGAAGCATCAGCGATCAGGCATTTGAACAGCTGCACTATACGGAATCCCGGGGAGTCATGGTGGAATGCCTTGCACCGGAGTCGTTCCTGAAGGGCAAGCCTTCCGAAGCGCTCAAGCGAATTCTTGAAACGCTGAAAAGCGGAAAAGATGCGGTTCTCACGGGTGCAAAAAGTCGTGCCGATTATGAGCGAACGATTGCAATTGCAAAGGTTATGGGATTGCCCGCGATAGACGGAAGCAGGCTTTTGAAGGAAACTCTGGCAAAGATGATCGCAGAGATTTTGATTCGGATTGATGTCAGCGGTGTATATTTGACGGGCGGAGATACGGCTATCGGTTTTTTATCCGAAGCGAAATGTACAGAAAGCCGGATCGACAAGGAGCTGGAACCGGGCGTGGTATGTGCCACGCTGAAAAACGGACGATTTCCCGATTTATCGATCATCACAAAAGCAGGCGGGTTCGGAAATGAAAAGACGCTGTCACGTGCGCTGGAATATTTAAAGGGAGGAAACAATGTCTAAATTATTGATCTCGATGGGCGATCCGGCCGGAGTGGGCCCGGAGATTTCGCTTAAAGCGTTGGATGTGAGCGTGGAGGATCGCTATGAAGCGATCATCATCGGATCTTCGGAAATCCTGCAGATGTATCATGAAAAATTAGGCTTGCAAGCGCCTCTTCACATTATGAAGGATATGGATGATTTTCAGGAAGGATCCATCAATGCATATGATGTATACCCATACCCCGTTTCAGAGCTGGAGGTCGGCAGGGTAACCGTTCGTTCCGGAGACGCCGCTTTTCGTTATGTGGAGGCGGCCATTCAGCTTGTTCAGCAAGGGAAGGGACACGGTGTGGTTACGGCGCCCATAAACAAAGAAGCGATTCATTTGGCGGGTCATAATTATGATGGACATACAGAAATTTTTGCCTCGATGACCGGTACGAAGGATTATGCCATGATGCTTTGGACGGAAAAGATGGCCGTGGTGCACAATTCTACGCACTGTTCTCTCATTGAGGCTTGCCGGCGTGTCAAAAAGGATCGAGTGCATACCTGTATTGAGCTCGCAGGGGAAGCGATGAAGCGTTTAGGCAAAGCCAAGCCTCGGATTGCTGTGGCGGGACTGAATCCGCATAGCAGTGAACATGGCTTGTTTGGAGATGAGGAAGAAAAAGAAATTGAGCCGGCAATTGAATGGGCGCATTCAGAGGGATGGAATGTCGACGGCCCTGTCCCGCCTGATACGGTGTTTATGAAGGCCTATCAAAATCAATATGATGTCGTGGTCGCTATGTATCACGATCAGGGGCATATTCCCATGAAGCTCATCGCTTTTGATTCGGGAGTGAATATGACGCTAGGCTTGCCTTTTCTCCGGACATCTGTGGATCACGGCACGGCCTTTGATATCGCCGGAAAAGGAATTGCAAAGGAAGAAAGCATGCTGGCGGCGTTGTCCTTAGCAAGGCAATTTGTATAGAGAACGGATTCTATCCATACATAGAAAGGTGAGTATATGAAAATTCTACGAACGGTAAAAAAGGTACCCGGCGGCTTGATGATCATTCCTCTTCTGCTCGGAGCCTTGATGAACACATTTTGTCCGCAGGCGCTGGAAATCGGCGGATTTACTACGGCAATGTTCAAAACCGGAGCCAATGCGATTTTGGGCGTTTTCCTTTTCTGCAACGGCGCACAGATCAATATCAAACAAGCGGGGTCAAGCCTTGCGAAAGGTGTGGGCTTAACCGGCATCAAATTTATTCTGGGAAGTCTGATCGGAGTGCTGATCAACAAGCTCTTTGGAGAGGCCGGATTCCTCGGAATCTCGGCATTGGCAGTGGTAGCTGCCTTGACGAACTCCAATGGAGGTCTTTATTCGGCGTTAGCTTCTGAATATGGAGATTCCACCGATGTGGGTGCGGTATCCATTCTTTCGATTAATGACGGACCATTCTTGACCATGGTAGCCCTTGGCGCCAGCGGTATTGCCAACATTCCATTTCTCAGTCTCGTTGCAACCGTTGTTCCTATTTTGATCGGCTTCATTCTTGGCAATCTTGATGAGGATCTTCGGAAATTTCTGGAACCGGGCACTACGCTCCTGATTCCCTTCTTCGCATTCCCTCTCGGAGCCAATTTAAACTTTTTCAATCTTGTAAAAGCAGGGATTCCGGGAATTCTTTTGGGCGTGGCGTGTACTCTGATTACAGGATTTGGCGGTTATCTGGTGCTGAAGCTGATGAAAGCCAAGAACCCGGGAGTGGGTTGGGCAATCGGCACCACTGCCGGAAATGCGGTAGGCACACCTGCAGCGCTTTTAGCCATTGGCGCAACGACCGAGGCCATTGCTACTCCTGCTACCGGACAGATCACCGCAGCGATTATTGTAACGGCGATCCTTGCTCCGTTCATGACACATTATTTTTCAAAGCGTGAGGCAGCAAAACAGGTCAAGTAAAAGCATGGAAAGCAAAAGAAAACGGCGACAGGCATCCTGTCGCCGTTTTTGCGTTTCCTTTGATTTATGATTTTTCTACAGCATCCGTTTTATTTGCATCCATCATGCCGGCGGATTCCCCTTTATCATGCGAATCTTCATTTTTATTCAAGCGTATCGTTGTGCGGAGCAATTCCACACACCCATAGAAAGTGCTCAGAGAAATCCAGTTGGCAGGCGAGGCGTTTTTTATGAGTATCGCGGCAAGAGACAGCGCACAGAAACCGGCATAGCAAAGATATGTTTTCCAGCTGCGTTGAGAGACTCGATATGCGATTAAGGTGATCAGAGTAAACAATCCCCCGATCATGTAATTGGGTCCGTTTTCATCTTCAAAATTGACGCCGAAAAAAACGACAAAATAGAGAATAACGATCAGAAAATAACTCCATTTTTTTTTCATAAATCAGCTCCTGAGATTGCCTTTATTTAATATTGATACTTGTAAATTTATAATTATGGACGATTTCGCGAATGCCGAAATTGGTTTGCACACATGTCCATTTTACTGTTGATCTCTTTTGTATAAGGAAATCTTTGTGTAAGACGATTTACCGCAGATTATCATCCATTTGTTTTTATAAATGCAGCCATTTACGAATCCTTTCCCAGAATCCGATTTTTTCTTGCGGTTCGAAGCCGGAGGGGATGGCGCCGTCCTGTATATTTGAGGGAGCTTCATCCTTGCCGGCGGAAGAGAACGGTTTTTGCGTAAAGATCTCCTCCGTGGCGACGGATGCGCTGATGCGCTTCTTTGCTTCCTTATGAGCCTTTTCCCGGGCAAGACGCGCTTTGCTTACTCGATCCTCAGCTTCCTCCATAAAGCGTGTCTGTGCCTCGATTCCGGAATTGTCGGATACGCGCCGGTACGATCCGTCGGATTGCAGCTCCTTGGCCTTTTCATTATCGGCAAAGTAGGTGTCCAAAATGTGACTGATCTGCATCCGAAGCTCGGGATCCTGAATAGGCGCAGCGATTTCCACACGGTGAATGAGATTGCGCGTCATAAGATCCGCCGAGGAAATATAGATATCCTCCCGATCGGCACCGAAGGCATAGATACGGTGATGCTCCAAATAGCGTCCTACAATGGAGATCACGCGAACATTTTCCGTTCTTCCCGGAATCCCCGGAAGAATGCAGCATATACCGCGTACAATCATGTTGATTTTGACGCCCGCACAGGATGCCTCCGCAATTTTATCGATAATTTCACGCTCCGTGATGGCATTGCATTTCATAGTGATCTCCGCGGGCTCACCATTTTTCGCTCGTAAAATTTCGCGGTCAAAGAGAGTCATCAGTGAGGACTTCAACGAGGACGGTGCGACAAGGAGCTTCTTATAATCTCCCGAGACCTTGTTTATGAGCATGTTTTTGAAGAAATTGCGCGCATCATAGGCAATGTCGTCGTCAGCGGTAATCAGGCAGAGATCCGTGTATTGCTTGGCTGTTTTTTCGTTGTAATTTCCTGTGCCGATTTGTGTAACGGAGCGAATCGCATTATCCCGGAAGCAGCCGATCACACAGATTTTAGAGTGCACCTTGTAGTCTTCCAGACCATACACAATGGTACATCCCGCTTGTTCCAGACGCTCGGAATAATCGATATTATTCTCCTCATCAAAACGCGCACGCAGCTCCATCAGCACAAGTACGTTTTTTCCATTTTCTGCGGCTTGAGCCAGATATTCGGCCACCTTGGAAATGGAAGCCATGCGATATATCGTTATGGAGATCGAAACGACAGAAGGATTTGTGGCGGCCTCCTTCAGCATTTGCAAAAAGGGAGACATGGATTCGTATGGATAATGAAAGAGCTTATCTCCCTCAAAAACCTGATCCAGGATGGAGCGATCGGGATCGATATATGCAGACGGCTGCGGTTCGAAATGCCGATAGCAGAGTTTATCGCGCTGTGCAGGAGAAAGCTCATTTTCAATGGAAAAGACATATTTCATGCGAAGCGGCGCCTGCGAATAGAAAACCTGATTTTCCGAAAGGTTATGATGGTTGAGCAAAAATTTCAGACTTTCCTTCGACACATCGCCCTGGATCTCCAAGCGCACGGGAGAGAGACGATTTCTTTTTTGCAGTGCCTTTTTCATTACCTGCCGCAAATTTGTTTCCAGCTCATCGATACCGTCATCGAGATCGATATCCGCGTTGCGTGTAATGGATATGATTGCGGAAGAGGTAATGCGAAATCCCCGGAAAAGCTCGGAGGCCTTATCTCGAAGCACATCCTCAATCAGCACATGGGAGGTTCCGCCCGGAAAGAAAATGACAGGGGGAATCATCGAGGGGATGCTGATCAGGCCAAAATAGGCGTATTCTTTGGCATCCACGACATCGCAGAACAGATAAAGCCGGTTGTTGAGCAGATGAGGAAAGGGATGGCGCGCGTCAATAATAACGGGCGAAACAATGGGAAGAATTTGGCGTTGGTAATAATTATCCAGGAACTGTGCCTCCTGTTCGGTCAGGCTTTCGATGCTGCGTCGGCGAATTCCCTTCTGATCGAGCAATAGGGACAGCTCTTGAAAAGCATCGTCACGCTCCTGATAGAGTTCGGGCATTTTTGCAAAGATCTCCTCTAACTGTTTTTTTGCATTCCACCCGGTTTTGTTATCCCTGGCCTTTCTTTTCACTTCATTGAGATTCATCAAGGAGCCCACACGCACCATGAAAAACTCATCCAAATTGGAGGTGAAAATGGACAGGAACTTATATCGCTCCATCAGCGGAACACGGGAGTCACATCCCTCCTGCAAAACTCTTCGATTGAATTCGAGCCAGGAAAGCTCGCGGTTTTGCGTAAAGCTGGTGTCATAGAGATCTTTTTTCTTTTCCGAGATGAAGAACTCGGAAGCGGCTTTTTTGTTTTCATTTTTTTTATCGCCCATAGCATCCTCCTTGTCTCTTGCTATTTTATGGAAACGGGAAGAGACGGCTTGTAAAGCTTACCGCCGGTGCGGCTTTTTATTCCTTATGAAAAAGAAGCGGATCCTCCTCAATGCGCTGCAGAGGGGATTTTCCGGCGGAGCGTCGTGCTTCCAGATAGCATTGTCCGCAGACGGCTTCATATTCTACGATGTCTTGATCATCGATAACGATCTGATCTCCTTCAAAAACCGCTACGCCGTTGATTCTTCGAATATTCATGATGGCTTTGCGTCCGCAGCGGCAAATGGTTTTCAGCTCTTCCAGAGAGTGGGCCAATTGCAGAAGCCGGTTGCTCCCCGGAAAGCCCTCGCCTCGAAAATCGGACCGCAATCCATAACAGATGCAGGGAATGTTGGAATCCAGGACGGTAATGAAAAGCTGATCAACCTGGGCCTCCGAGAGAAATTGAGCCTCGTCGATCAAAATGCAGTGAAATTCACGCTTTTGGAGCTCCTCAGCGATGAGCCTGCGAACATCACAATCAGGTGTGATCATGCGATCGACCCTGCGACGTACGCCGAGGCGGCTGACGACCTCGTTGCCGCCCTTTGTATCGACGCCGGGCTTTAGGAGTAAAACGTGCATACCCCGCTCCTCGTAGTTGTATGCGACCTGCATGAGAAGCGTGGATTGACCGGAGTTCATCGCTCCATCGCGGAAATAGAGTTTGGCCAAGGGATCCTTCTTTCTATCGCCTGTGCGAAAATGCTGTCTAAGTCAATATAATATT
>JALFST010000026.1 GCA_022779285.1 Peptoniphilaceae bacterium | reverse complement strand
GGGCCGACCTTCGATATACTCCATCACAAGCAGATAGGATTCTTCTTCCTCAATCACCTCCCGAATACGAGGAAGACAGGGATGGACAAGCCCGGATAAAATTTTCGTCTCTGCAATGACGCCCTGACGCGCTATCCTTTGAGAACCCAATCCGTTTCTTTGAATTTCCTTGATTGCCCATATGTGATTTTCCTCCGGGTCATGTACCATGTACACAACGCTGAGTCCGCCCTCTCCGATCTTTCGGAGAACTGTATACCTTCCTCCAATCACAGAGCCTGCCTGTCTGATCATAAATCCGTCTCAGAAACCCCGATAACAATCACCGTCATATTATCGGTTTCGCCGCGATGCAAATTTTTCTCCATCTGCCGGAAGCATGCCTTTGCCAGCCGCTGCCGGTTTTTCCTTCTTGAAAAAGCGAAAAGACGTTTCAGTTCATTTTCCGTTGCCGAGTGATAAAACCCGTCCGAGCATAGGAGATAACATGCGCCATGTTGCCGATCCGCCTGAAAAAAATCCGGATCCGCCCCGGAGAAGGCCCCGATTCCCTGAATCAGAATATGGCCCGCATCGGCCGGGTCAAGCCCCGATTTTCTTCTCCATTCCGCCAAGGTATGATCCTCCGTCATTTTCCGGACTTTTCCCGCAACACAATAGAGACGAGTATCTCCTGCATGACACACTTGAATTTTTGTCTCATTCATGACAAGAGCGGTCATCGTTGTGCCTGTCCGTTTTTCATTTCTATCAGCCCACGTCTGCAGACGGGAATGTGTTTTTTGCGCCCAGGATCTCCAGAATGCCTGATCCGAGTCCATGTTCAAAAATGAAATCTGTCTCAAGAAATCGGACTGCACCCATTCTCGGAAGGCTCGCACAACAAAGCCGCTGGCCGCCTCTCCTGCATCCAGACCTCCCATTCCGTCACAAAGAATGGCAAAAATCATTTCCGATTCATTTTTGCGGATCCTCCAAACCCAGTAGCTGTCTTGATTCAAGTCCTTTCTTCGTCCGATATCCGTACATGCGGCGACCTCAAATTTCATATCGTCCTCTCCATCTCAAAAATCCATTCCTCATCGGCAAGCCTGAGATGTGAATGCTGCTGCAGCAAATACTCTTTCCCCTCGTCGAGTCGTATGCCCTCAAGATATGTATGATTGGTAGACCCTAAATCCTGAATATAAAATTGATTCTCTCTGCCGATGATACATGCATGCTTGCGGCTGATCGCAGGATTTCCTGTAATACAGATATCCGACAGCTGAGGGTCCTTGCCGAGCCGGATCGTCCCGCCCGAAAGAGGCTCCCGTTGGCCTGTGCTCACTCTTATAATGGCTGCGCGATATGTCTTGCGAGGCAAATTCAACAGGCCCGTTTTTTCTGATTCTCCGGGATTTCCATGAATCTCAGAAGCTTTGAGAATCTCCCGATTTTCCGTCTTTTGTTTTGATACATTCTTCTTTTGCATGCCACTTTGCTGATGCCGATATTTCTGTACATTTTCCTTGCTGTAATGCTGAAGCAGATAAAAAAGAGACATCTTCTTTTCCTCTGACATCTTGTTTTCTATTCTTTTTTTCAGGATGCGCACCGGCTTTTGCTCCGGGACGGCATCCGTAATTTCGATGGACTTTTGTGGCAAAACCAAGTCCTGTGCGATCGGCTTTTGCTCGGAGCACATATTTCGCTCCGTACCCGCTTCTCCGTGGAACGACGTCCGGTTTTTCGGCTCGGGCAATTGCCTGTCTGAAGAAGCCTTTTGATTCTGTATCCATGCATAAATCTCCTCGATTTTCAACGAGTCTTTTCCCATCCAATTCAGCAATGCCGGAATATATTGCGCATTTTCTCCCTCAGCATAACGGATCTGCATGAGAAGACTCTTCACCCATCGATTCCAATCCGGCTCCTCATGCTTTTTTCGGATCGGAAGCACCATAAAAAACAGCTGCTCCGTTTTATATGACCAGAAGAGATATTCCAGATTTAAAAGCATTTGATTCCTCAAAATGTAGTGTCGGTCGAGCTCAACTACAGAACGATAGATGGATTCGATCACTGCAAAAATCTCCTCTCTTCTGCGGCCTTCCGCCAAATATTCAGACAGGGGCTGCAGCTCCTCCGTTTCGTAAAAAAACTCTTTTTCCCGCTCCTGCTTTGAAGATGCCTGACGCACGGGGATGACTCCTGAAATTGCAGAATCGGTGAGCATTCGAAGAGTCAGAGAATCCACCTCACCCTCGGCAACCGTGCATCGCAGCCCTCTTTTCGGATCTTGCTCCATTTTGATCGCTTCCATTTGCCCTCCTTTCAGCCCCGCTTTTCCTGATTGTACAAGCTTTTTCCCGTTTCTCATATCGGGTAAACGCCTCAAAATGTTTCATTTTTTCAAGTGCTTTTGTAATATTCCGTTTCATTTTTTCAAAGGAAAAGGCCGTAGGAGATCCTTCTATCATCTCCTGCAGCCTCGCAAGACCAGTCTACACTATTTTTATAAAAGAAACGCTTCCGCTCCCACTTGCAAAAAACACCACCAGCAGACCCAAATGCTCCCCCACCATAAAAAAGGAGCAAAGGGGATGCTCTGTGTTTTCTCTCTTCCTCTGACAAGAATTTGGACTCCTCCATAAAAAAAAGCGGAAAGCAAAGCGATAAAAAAGATAGCAATCGCGAAGGAAGCTCCACAAACAAAAATCATCGCGCTCATCGCCTTGATATCTCCGGCAGAAATTGCTCCGCGTGTAAACCAATGAAATACGGAGAGAAAAAGAAATCCCAAGACTCCTGAGAAAGCATCTCTTGCCGCGCATAACAGCCATTCCATTCTTCCGGAGGGATTCACAAAAATGACGCTGAAAAGTCTTGCCCAAAGCAGGAGAAGCACCAGAAAATTAGGAATTCGAAGCTCTTCCCCATCCGATATCGCCATGGTCCCCAAAAGGACGATAAGCGATCCCCATCTCCATGCCCATTCCGGAGCAAAAGAAAGCCTGCTCACGCAATATCCGAAGCCTGCCATGATCATGACCTGCATCCAGAACAAAAATCCCTTCTGCCGGGCATATTGCGTATGCCCTTGCAGAAAAAAATATAAAAAGACAGCCTCCAAGAACGCCCACAAAGACGCCTGCACAAAACCTCCTCGCCGCTCCCATCCTCGAGCTGTTCATCTTCAGAAATTCCGTTTTTCCTTTACATATTCTTCCTTGGTCAGAGTATAGCAATTCAGCTCTACTTTTTTCGGCTTGCTTTGCGATTGCACTTCCTCCTGCGTTTTCACAAAGTGAAAGCCTGCCTTTTGTATTACTCGATTGCTCCCGATATTTTGCTGAATGGCCCGAATTCGAATCTGCGGATATCCCTCCGAAAAAAGCAACTCCACAAAAGCCCGACAGGCCTCGGTCATATATCCTTTTCCCCAGAATTCGCGCCCCGAGCAGTATCCGATTTCAGGAATCCCATCCTTGTAATTCACAACATCGATGGAACCCATTAATCGTCCGTCCTCCCTGCGCTCGATGCCGAAGCGGTAGCAGTCTTTTTTTTCGTATTCCGCCAGCCATGCTTCCAAAATCCGCTTGGTCTCCTCCAAATTTTTGTGCGGTTCCCAGGTTAAATATCGCGTCACCTCGGGATCCGTTACCCAACCATGAAATATTTTCTCGGCATCATCAGCCCGAAATGGGCGTAGCAGCAGTCGATCGGTTAAAATTTCTCGTTTCATATGGATCCTCCTCCAAAATCATTGGCAGTCCAAACGGACAGTTCTCCGGGAAGCATGGAAATCATAAATTCTCTGCCCGACATTTCCTCGCCATCCGTTTGTACGGGAACCTCCGTGTCAAAGCACACCCTGGCTTTTCCTGCACGAGCCATCCGAATCTTTTTCGAATGTTTGTGCCTTCCGAATTTGGCAAGCGCAAAGAGGAAAAGCGCATATGCGGCGCTCATCATTCCTCGATTCATACAAATATCAAATAGCCCGTCTCTCGGATCCGCATCCGGCGCAATCGGGATTCCGGCTCCATAGGTGCGGCCGATTTGAAATGCAAGAATCATCACGGGAAGCCTCTCTTCCCTGCCTCCGTCCAGGGAAAGCCGGCAATTCCAGCCATTTGTTTTCTTGCTGAGGACACGAATCGAGGATTGCACAAAAAGCTTCGTGCCCTTCGCATGAGTTCCCTCTCTCCGCTTTTCAATGGTATCGATCGCAATCGCCGCATCCAGGCCAAAGGAGAGTGTCTCCATAAAATAGGTGTCATTGACCTTGCCGATGTCCATCCATTCAATATGCCCGTGCTTCAAACGAGTCAGCACTTTTCCAACGTCATGGCTGTACATGCCGATGGTTCGCGCAAAATCGTTGCCGGTACCTGTAGGAATCACCGCCAGGCTCGGACGATCCCGTTTTTCTCGCTGCATGAGTCCATTGACCGCCTCATGAACGGTTCCGTCTCCTGCCAGAACCAGCAAGGTATCGATCTCCTTACACTCCCTCGCCCGTATTTCCGCATCTCCCGCTTGAGATGTTTCATACACTTCGACGGACGAAGCCATCTCAGGATTTTCTTTAAAAAAATCTGTTGTGACTTTTAAATTTTGATTGGCATCATAACTGTGCGATGTAAGATTGACCAGGATCAAAACCCGTCCAAGGTGACTGCTTTTCTTCATCTCCATCTCCTATCCTTGCCGTATCCCGATCCCGCTGAGGAAACGGACCTGATTTCCTATCCTTTTTATACTATTTTATTCCGGGCGTCAAATGAATCAGCGTATCATTATCTCCCGTTTTATCCCATTTTTACACATTTTTATCCGAAAATATACACAATATCGTTATACTTTTTACGGTAAAATCGGTTATGATTAAAAAAAACACA
This sequence comes from Peptoniphilaceae bacterium, assembly GCA_022779285.1. GTDB lineage: Bacteria > Bacillota > Clostridia > Tissierellales > Peptoniphilaceae > JALFST01. The sequence continues at coordinate 61,565 of JALFST010000026.1, read as the reverse complement.
GGAAGAGAGCGCGGCCTTGGATCAAAAAATTTTAAATTGGATACAATGCAATCAAAAAAATGCATATGCGGATCGATGGGTTCCCATAATTACCGCTTTGGGAAACGGAGGTGCCGTTTGGATTTTTTTGGCTTTTTCACTCCTGCTTTATCCGGATACACGTGATGCCGGAATCAATATTTCCATTGCTCTGATCTTAGAGTCCGTTTGCTGTAATTTTTATCTGAAACCGTTGGTAGCACGTCCGCGTCCCTGTGATCTCAAAACAAATTATACGCTCCTGATCCCCCGGCCGACAGATCGCTCCTTTCCCTCCGGTCATACGGCAGCCTCTTTTGCAGCCGTCTCCGCACTTTATCTGTCTCATCAGCGTTTTTGGATTCCTGCGCTTATTCTGGCAATCCTGATCGGATATTCACGCTTGTATCTCTATGTGCATTTTCCGTCAGATGTCGTAGCGGGAGCTATGCTGGGTGTGATTGCGGGCCGGGTAGCCACGATTCCCGGACTGGCGATTCTTATCGGGCTGCCTCTTCTCTTCGGCATGGAGCAATGGAAGCGCCGAAATGTCGGAAAATATTATGCTCCCTATGATTCACGTGCCTATATTCGATCCGAGTCCACCCGTCATACTTTTTTCCGAAATTTCTCTATCATGCTGTAACACGCAGCAGAGAAGTCTCCTTATTTTCTCCATAAGTCCCCCCTTCCATATGCTATAATATTTTGAATTCTGCTTACAGAATACCGTATACATAGTGAGCATTTTTATTGAAAGAGAGGGGACTTTTTTGGAAAATACTATTCAGAACCGGAAAATAAGACATCGAGTCACTGCAGTGCTCCTTGTCTTGGTTCTATTCAACAGCTTTCTTTTTTTTCTAAATATCGACCTCGGCTTCTTTATCATGACGCCGATTCGTCTCTTTCTCATCGCTTGTACCGCTTATCTGGGCGTATCTCATATTCGGTTGTTGATTACCTATTGGAAAATGCCTAAGGAAAAACGCCCTCCCTTGAAAGTTTTCTTCACCTTGCCCGTTTATTTTCTGATTCTCATCTTTTTATGGGCAGGATATGCAGGCATCTGGCTGGTATTTTCTCACCTGAATGAATTTGGAAAAGCTGAATTTATCGGAATCGGCACACTTTTTTTATTCTCCTACTGCTTTCTTTCCTTAGTACAGGACAGTGAAGATGTGCGCTTTGTCTGTAAGGGAATCGTGATTTCCTGTGTTGTGCTTGCATTCTGTGCGATTTTGGAAACGATGTTCGGAACTGTCATTCCCGGTGATGAATCCTATATTTTCGCTCTTCGCGAAAAAATAAATGTGGAACGCACTCTCTTTCCTCCCACCGCCGGCTTCGGCAATACTAACGATCTTATTGCCGTCCTTTCCATCGGTTTTGTAATTCTGCAATATCAGTTGATCAAAGCCGCCTCATGGAGGGAATCACGAAGGGCTCTGATTCTCCTGTTGATCCTGCTTTTGCCGACCATCCTCATCAACTCAACCATTTTTAATGCAGTATTTTGTATTTTGAGTCTGTTCACGCTCCTCGTCATTTTCTTTTATCGAAAAAAGGATGTGCATAGAGGCATGCCTGCCGATCTCTACCTCAAAAAAATCATCGTGTATCTGATCGTTCTGGCGGCATACTATTTTCTGATTCGCCACGCGGTTCGCTTTGTTACCTTTGAGGTCAATAAAATGTTTTACGAGTGGAGAATCACCAACTATATGCAATCGGATCCCCGATTTCACGGCGAACTGTCTCGTCTCAACAACAACAACCTGAACCAGCTTTCGGACAATCTCGAATCGCAGCTCTCTGCGTTTCGCGGCGGCTATGGAACAATTCATATCCGGCTCTGGCTGATTGCTTTCGGAATGCAGATCGTCGCTGCGCATCCCTTCTTCGGTGCGGGACCGGGAAACTATCGTACGCTGATCCGTCAGAGCCCCCATGTTCTCAAAAATACGCGGAACGATCTGGATCCTCACAATTTCTATATTGAGCTGGCTTCCGAGTTCGGCCTGATCTTTTTCTTTGCCTTCGCAATTCTCTTTGCTCTGATGCTCAGCAGAACGTGGCGCGCTGTAAAAAAAGCTTTCCGGGCAGGTGTGTCTTCTCCTGCCATTCTTTCCATGCTCATGCTCCTGGATGCCGCCATGATCTGTGTCCTCTCCAGCAGCATTATTCGTTTTACATCCCTCTGGCTTTTGCTGCTCATTCCCGTGGCCATCTTAAATATTCTCATGAAGCAGGGAGAAATCCCGAGCCGCAGGCTTCATAAAAGCTCTGCAAAATAATGAATTTCAAAAAGAGGCCCTCTCATTCCCAAGAAAACAGTCTCCGTGTCCTGTGTCTTTTTATGGAGGATTTATGCATGTTCTGATTTTCCCTTCCTGGTACCCCGAAGGTGACAGCCAATCCGGAATCTTCTTCCGCGAGCAGGCGGAGGATCTGGTTCAAGAAGGTGTCCATGTGACAATTTGCAGTATCGATCTGAACCTTCGAGGACCGTTCCGCACAAGAATAGAATATGCCGAAGAAAAGGGCGTACACGTGTATCGCATTTATGGCAGACACTTTACTCCCTTTTGGGAAGCAGGCATTCAAAGACAAAAAAAACGCTTCATGGAAAAGATCTGGAACCGAATTCTATCGGAGCAAGGACGCCCCGATATCGTTCATATGGAATCCTCTCGCCTGACAGATCCCGTCAGTGCTTTCTGTAAAAAGCATGACCTCCCTTGGACCTTTACCGAGCATTTTTCTCAAATTCTCCTGTCCGAGCCTCGTTCTCATTTTGATCGTGTCTTTCGAAAGGCGACCAAAGAAAGCTCTCATGCTTTCTATATTTCGTCCCCGGTTCGGGATCGAATGCTGCAATACGGGATTTCCGAAACACATTGCAGCTATGTGCCCAACAGCGTTCGTTTTTCGCTTTTTTCCGAGACAAGGCAAAATCAAAAGAATCCATTCGTATTCAAGGCTCTGGGCAATTTGATTCCGATCAAGGGCTATGACCTTCTCTTAAAAGCCATGGCGAAGGTGGTCAGGCAGGATGCCGATGTGCAATTGGTAATCGGCGGTAAGGGAGCTGAACAAGAGAGTCTGCGGCAGCTTGCTCAGAAACTGGAGATCACAAAGCACGTCACCTTTTCCGGTCAAATTCCCCGAAAGGGCACTCCCGGATTTATGCGCACGGCTTCAACCTTCATTTGTTCCAGCCGCCTTGAAACTTTTTCCGTAGTCACCATTGAAGCACTTGCCAGCGGAGTCCCTGTAATCGCAACCGACTGCGGCGGCCCGAGAGATCTCGTTACCCGGCAAAACGGGTTGCTTGTCCCGACGGAAAATCCCGATGCACTGGCGCAGGCCATGCTCTATATGAAAGAGCACGCTTCGGAATATTCACCGGCAGAGATTCGCGAGGATGCTCAGAATCGTTTTGACAGCAAAAAAATTGCACAGCGCAAGATTGCCATTTGGCAGTCCCTGATAAAATAAATCGCCCGGGAGCATGTGAATCCGCCTGCTCTTGATCGTTTCCTCGTATTTTGGAACAAACGGAAACGAACAGCAGGGAAGGCATCGCGTAGATGGACAGCGGAAAAGCCGGCGGTTGACTTGCTATGGTAAGCAGACATATAATCAAGGCGATTTCCGGCCGGACCTTCTCCAATGGCTCCGTCCATCAGGTACAACCGATTTCTCCGCATCTGAGAATATTTTCCGAGGTGATCCCAATGCTTCTCAAAAAGCCGCATGGACAAATGTCCGAATCCCTGCTGACCGCATCATTTATTATTCTTTCCGGCGGTTTCCAGGACGCCTATACCTACCTCTGCCGCGGCAAGGTGTTCGCAAATGCGCAGACAGGAAATATCATTCTTTTCAGTACCTATCTCTTCGAAGGAGATTGGGCGCACAGCCGGCGCTATCTCGTGCCTTTGCTTGCATTTGTACTCGGCATCTTTGTAGCGGAATCTGTCCGCCGGCACTATCAGCACATGAAAAAGGTGCATTGGCGGCAAATCATCATTTTGGCGGAGATTGCGCTGCTGCTCCTTGTCGGATTTCTGCCGCAGAAGCTGAATATCCTTGCGAATGCACTCGTCTCCTTTGTCTGCGCCATGCAGGTGCAAACCTTCCGCAAGGTACGCGGTCACACGTATGCCAGCACCATGTGCATCGGCAATATGCGAAGCGGCACCGAAGCACTCTGCATCTATGTTCATACGCATGACCGTTCTGCTCTGAAAAAGGCAATGACCTACTTCGGAGTGATCGGTCTTTTTGCCATCGGCGCGGGATTCGGCGCCCTGCTGACAAAACTGTTTGCCGAGCAAGGCATTTGGGTGTCATGCGCGCTGCTGACCATCAGTTTTCTTATCATGTTCATCCACGAGGAGGAAAAGAAATAAGTGAGATTCGGCTCGTCCTTAGGGATCGCCATAAAAAAACGGTCTTCCATATCGAAAAGGCGGAAGACCGTTTTTTTTGTGTTCCCTTGCATTCCTCTTTCGGCACAGCCGGTTTCTCCGACTCCGCCTTTTTTTCGAGCTTTTCCACTTACTTCTTTTACATTTCAGTTTTTTTTCCCGTCATTCGAAAAAGCACCCGCTCCACAATCACGCAAATCAGCATCGTAAGGAGCATATCAGGAAGCGTACTGCCTAAAGGAGTGTCTATCTTCATCAGATAACGATAAATTCCGAAGCCTGCGCACCAGATCAACAGATTCCGGATGCAAAAGGCGCTCGTATCATACTGTTTTTTGAGTAAAAAGAAATCTGCAATTTGGATGGCAATCATCGGTGCAAAAACGGAGCCGATAAAGTATAGAAAATCCGTAAATTTCGTAATTGGGAAAAAGATCGCACAGGCTGTTCCGATCACGGTAACCGCCACGGCTACCCATTTGCCCTTTATTTTCTTCGATATGGATTCGCTCGATATTCCCGCAGAATATGCATCAAGAAAGGTCGTTGTTACGGTGGAAAGAATCACGATCAAAAGTCCTGCCGCTCCCAGACCTGCCTTGAGCATAATTTGTGCAAGGCCGGATTCTCCTGTCAATAGTCCGGCGCCCATGCCGATGATATACATCCAGCAGCTTACAATGCCATAGGTAATAGCGCTGGCCGCTGTCGCACGCACAGGCTTTTCCGCCCGGCACGTATAGTCACTGATTAAAGGAAGCCAGGAAAGCGGCATTGCTACAGAAATCTCTACAGCAGCCCCAAAGCTCATTCCGCCTTCTGTGAACACAGGGGCGGAGCCGTCACGAAAAATCACATAGCAGAGAATCCCTGTCAAAATGAGAAGGGCGGCCATGGCCACGGTATTCAATTTGCCCAAATTGGATATGCCGATCAAAAGCCAGACGAGAATGAGAGCTCCGATCACAAGGCTCCAAAACCCGATTCCCAAAGGGATTGAAGAATTTCGCCAGCTTCCCAGAGAAAACATCTCATTGGCGGCAAGTGCGCCGTCATAGATCATGATTGCCGTCCAACCCACCAATTGAAGAATATTGAGGATCACAAAGAGCAGCGCTCCCTTTCCTCCAAAGCTCATCTTCGTCGTTTCCATGGCGCTCTTTCCTGTTTTTCCGCCGATCAATCCAGCCAGAAAAAGCAAGGCACAGCCGATGACATGTCCCAGAAGAATCGCAAAAAGCCCCCGCCAAAAACCCATCTCCGCAAAAAAAGTTCCGGTCAGAATTTCCGCGATCGAAACCGCCGCTCCAAACCATATGAGCGCATTTCCAAAAACCGTCGTTTTTTTCTGCGTCATGCCTGCGACTCCTTTGCGTACTCGCCCCGGAGATCAAATGCATGATCCATAGGACCGGAGCCTCGGCCGAGATTCAGCTGTGCCGCAAGCGCTCCGGAGAGATAGCTCTTGGCTCTTCTTACGGAATCCTTCAGGCAAAACCCCTTTGCAAGATTGGCCGCAATCGCAGAGGACAACGTACATCCGGTGCCATGTGTATTCGGATTGTCAATACGTCTTCCGTGAAACCACTCCGTATTTCCCTCGAAATACAGAAGATCATTGGCATCCTCCACACAATGTCCGCCCTTGAGCAAGACGGCACATTGATACCGCTCGCCGATTTCCTTTGCTGCAGCCTCCATGTCCGATGGGCAATGGATAGATCGTCCTGATAAGATTTCCCCCTCCGGAATATTCGGAGTGACGACCAATGCAAGGGGAAGCAGCTCCTCCACCAATGTCCGAACGGCTTCACTCTGAATGAGGCGCGCCCCGGATGTTGCTGCCATTACGGGATCTACAACAATATTTTTTGCCTTCCATTCGCGCAATTTTTCGGAAATCTTTCGAATCAGATCACTCGAAGAAACCATCCCGATTTTTACGGCATTAGGCGTGATATCTTCAAAGACCGCATCCATCTGCTCCTCCAAAAAACGCGGGGTGACCTCCTGAATCGCCCGGACTCCCATCGTATTCTGCGCTGTCAGCGCAGTAATTACGCTCATAGCATATACGCCGTTCATGGTCATCGTTTTCAAATCGGCCTGAATTCCGGCGCCTCCACTGCAATCACTCCCTGCAATGGTCAATGCTTTTTTCATGATTTTCTCCTTTCTCTGCATTGTTTTCTATAGCGTTTCAAGGTGGTGCCCCCAATGAAACGCTTCCTCGCAGCCTAAAAGATCCGCTGCGTAACCTCCATGGACAAGGCTTTCAAATACCGACTCTCCGCTTCAATATTCTTTGCGCCGAAAATTGCGCTCACGAGCGCAACACCTGCAATTCCTGTGCCTGAAAGCTCTCGCAGATTTTCACGTCCGATTCCTCCGATCGCCACCACGGGAATGGATACCGCCTCGCAAATTTCGTGTAGGACCTCCTTTGACAGCACTCGCGTGTCCTGTTTTGTAGAGGTCGAAAAAACAGCCCCTGCGCCCAAACAATCCGCGCCCGCCTTCTCGGCTTCACGAGCTTCTTTTACAGAATGCACGGAAACCCCGATCATCATGGATTGTCCTGCCATCTCTCGAAGTGAGGAAACGCTCCTGTCGTCCTGTCCAACGTGAATTCCATCTGCTTGGCACGCCAAGGCCACATGAACATTGTCATTAATAAAAAGCGGCACGCCATAGCGGTGACAGATTTCTCGAATCTCCTTCGCCTCCTCTATAAATGCAGCCTCCGGCAAATCCTTCTCCCGAAGCTGCACACAGGTGACTCCTCCCTTGAGCGCCGATTCCACCTGCTCCGCAAGGCTTTGAGCGCCCACCCAGGCACGGTCTGTCACGGCATAGAGGCAGAGCGTTTTTCTATCGCACTTCATAGCGTGCCCCCTTCTCCAGCAGCTCCGGTGTCATGCGATAAATTGCGTCAATGATCGCGGTGCGGTAGGTTGCATTTCCTTCGTTTCGGGAAAGAGCAGCCTGCGCGATTTCTCCTGCCAGCCCCATCGCGCAGGCCGCCGCCACGGCAGCCTCCAGCAGATGATCGGGGTTTGCTGACACAAAAGCCGTAATCATCGAAGATAACTGGCATCCCGCCCCCGTAACCGCCTCCATCATGGAATGACCGTTCCGTATGCAGTATGTCCTGTCGCCATCGCTGACGATATCAATTGCGCCCGTCATGACCGCAATTGTATGCATTTGCTTCGCAAATTGCCGTAAAAAAATCACATTTTTTTCCAGGGTACCCTCGCAAACCGCATCCTCCCTCGTGGCATCCACGCCACGCATGGCCTCCTGACCCGATGCCATCGACCGAAGCTCCGAATGATTTCCCCGAATCACCGTAAACTGTATTTCCTCGAGCAAGCTCTGAACGGCTTCCGCTCGAAATTTGGAAGCACCGACCCCCACCGGATCCATGACAACCGGATGCTGAAGCTCATTCGATCGTTTCCCTGCCAGATGCATTGAGGCGATCGTGTGTGAATGCAGCGTTCCCAAATTCAGCGTTAAACCGTCACAGCCTGCAGTGATTTCTTCCACCTCCGATACATCATCTGCCATCACGGGAGAAGCCCCGCAGGCAAGGAGAAGATTGGCACAGTCATTCGCTGTTACATAATTTGTGATGTTGTGAATCACCGGTTTTCGTTCTCTGAGATTTTTGAGCATCTCTGCCAGCATGTTTCCTTCTTTCCTATGTTCCGTACTATTTGTTAAGAGAAGCCTGCACCCGATCCAATGCTTTCGCTTTCTTTAAGCTATAAAGTAAAATTCCGGACAAGAGCGCACCCGCTGCTGTGGAAATCAGGAAAGGAATGATATATGCATAAAATGCAATTTTTGCAGCACTCATTCCCATAAAGAAGATTGCGATCGGATAGGCGCATAGCCCGCCTAATATCCCTGTTCCGAAGACCTCTGCCACAAGTGTCGGAAACAGCTTTTTCGTTCTCCAATATACCACGCCGCAAAGAAGCGCGCCGAACATACTGCCCGGAAATGCCATAAGGCTTCCCAACGACATGAAATTTCGAATCAAGGATGCTCCGAATGCCACTCCTACGCCATACCATGGGCCCAGAAGAACAGCACAAAGAATATTTACCATGTGCTGAACGGGCGCACATTTACTGCCGAATACGGGGAATGAAAATAAACTCCCTACCACAGCAACTGCACAAAAGAGACCTGCCAACGCCAGCTTTTTCGACTTTGATGAATCCATAGCTCTTCCTTTCTGTTTTTATAGCCCAACCTCAATTGAGGCCCGGTCGATGCTTGCTGGCATCCTCTCACGTCGGAACACGACTTCCCCTCGCGCATACAAGACTCAGGGCGCTCCCCCTCAGTCCGCCACGGCTGCCACGACTGCAATTGCCTCCAATCAATCCGCCTCGAAATTTCGTGGATTCTATAAAAAAACAGGAGGCTTCCGCCTCCTGTAAAAAATCAATATGACTTCCTACGGCGGCATTATCCGCATCAGGTTTCGGGTCGAAGGTTCCCCTTCCTCTCAGCCTGTTTCCAAGCTCCCCTGTTTTTTTCGATATCATTATACATCTTTTTTGTGAGAAAGGGTAATTCAATCATTCTTCCTCATCAAACCGGCAAGCATCTCCATTGCCTCCGTCAGTAAACATCGCTCAATTCGACGGCACCTTGTAAATCCATCCCTCAGGCGCCTCAATTTCACCGAGCTGAATGCCTGTCAATAGATCATAAAGCTTTTTGGAAATCTGTCCCATTTCCTGCATTCCGCTCGGAAATTCAATCACCTCATCGCGATTTGTGATCTTCCCGACCGGGCTGATGACGGCTGCGGTTCCGCAAAGTCCGCATTCTGCAAAGCTCTGCAGCTCATCGAATCGTACCGGGCGTTCCGTAACCTTAAGACCCAGATAATGCTCCGCTACGTACATCATGGAGCGTCTCGTGATGGAAGGAAGAATCGAATCCGACTCGGGTGTCACGATTTCCCCGTCCGCGGTCACAAAAAAGAAATTCGCTCCGCCGGTTTCCTCCACGTAGGTACGCGTGGCCGGATCCAGATAAAGATTTTCATCAAATCCTTTTTCATGTGCCTGCATGTAAGCATGCATACTCATTGCATAATTGAGCCCCGCCTTCATGCTTCCTGTTCCGCGGGGAGCCGCACGATCATAGTCGCTCACCCAAAGCGAAAGAGGCTTTACCCCTCTCGAAAAATATGGTCCCACAGGCGTTGAAAAGATACGGAATTGATACTCCTCCGCCGGCTTTACGCCGATGACCGGCGAAGTAGCAAACATATATGGTCTTAAATAAAGAGTGGCTCCGCTGCCATAAGGCGGTACATAGGAAGCATTGGCGCGCACAACGGCCTCCACCGCCTGCAAAAATAATTCCTTGGGATACGGAGGCATCACTAAATACTCTGCAGAACGAATCATGCGCTCCGCATTCAAGTCCGGGCGAAAAAGCACCAGATCCCCGCTTTTTGTCGTATATGCCTTCAGTCCCTCCAATACCTGCTGACAATATTGGAATATGCCTGCACACTCGTTGAGACAAATCGTGGCATTTTCCGTCAAAATGCCTTCCTGCCATTTTCCATCCTTATATTCAGCCAGGTAGCGCTTTTCTGTTTCCCGATAGGCAAAGCCGATATTTTTCCAATCCAAACTCTTCTGCTTCATACTTTCCTCCTCGTTCCGACACATTTCCGCCTCTATGCAAAAAGCGATCAGGGCATTGCGAATGTCGACCCGATCGCTTCCTTTTCCGAAGTCATTTTCTCCATAGAAGCAGCTCTTATTGGAAGATTTCTCATCGATTTTTGTAATTATACCATTTTACCTTAGAAATTCAACTCTTTACAGACATTTTTATGCGAATTTATAGAACCATGCGATATGGTCACAGTGAAAATGCATATGCATTTATCAAGCCTGTCAACTCCAACTTCATCACCCTATGACTTCTTGAAGTCTCCGCCGTACCGCCAACCATCCTCCAAGCCGGCAAAAAGCTCGTGCTGTCTTTCTGTATCCCTGTTATGGAATCGCCTTTGCCGTCGCTGCTTTCACAAGTTTGCCTTCGCTCCATACGGATATTCGCAGATTTTTGACGATATCGAATTGCTTCGATGATCATTGTACTCAAAAGTGACTCCTTTCGATGCAACGAGTTTGTCTTATATCAGAGCGCCTCTTTTATTTTGTTGAACAGTGTCACGTATATCTTACTACAGTACAAAAATATCCCTGCGCTTCGGGTGCCGCTGAGACTGCAGGAAACTCTTGCCGATAGAGCTCCATTATTCCGATCTTGATTCCAATGAAATTCAAAATATTCGATGAATTTCTCGAGGAATATCGCTTGACAGTTTTTAACTGTTCATATACACTATAAACAGTTGATCGTGTGGAGGTGAATTGTGAATATACAGATCAAAAACTCGAGTAATGATCCGATCTATTTGCAAATAAAAAATCAAATACGGGATGCCATTATCAACGGCGAGCTGGAAGCAGATGAACAGCTTCCTTCCATTCGCTTCTTAGCCAAAGAGCTCAGAATCAGCGTGATCACAACAAAACGAGCTTATGACGAATTGGAAGCCGATGGTTTTATTCATTCCGTACAAGGTAAGGGCAGCTTCGTTGCTCCTCAGAACAGTGATTTGGTAAGGGAAAAGCTTCTTAGAAAAACTGAAGAAGGGATCAGAGAAATGTTGCATTATGCCGGACTTGCCGGCCTTTCGCATGATGAGCTTATGGAAATGATTCAAGCATTGGAGGATGAATATGCAAAATGCGGTGGAACTGAAGGGCTTAAAAAAGAAATTGGGGAATTTTGAGCTGGGTCCGATCGATCTGGTCATTCCCCAAGGCTGTATTGTAGGTTATATCGGAGAAAACGGCGCCGGTAAAAGCACCACCATCAAATTACTGCTCAATCTAATGAAGCCAGACGAGGGCGAAATCAAAATATTCGATTTGCCGACTCAAAATTTTACGCCGGAGCAAAAAAAGGATCTTGCTTATGTCTTTGATGATCTATATTTGCCGGGAGATATGAACTTAAAGAATATACTGAACTTCCACCGGAAATTTTACGGAGATGCCTGGCAGGATAAGACTTTTTCCGAATTGAACACCCGCTTTCAATTGCCGGACAATAAAGCGATCAAACACTTTTCACGAGGGATGAAAATGCAGCTGGGTATGGCCTTGGCGCTTTCCCATGGTGCAAAGCTACTCCTCCTCGATGAAGCGACAAGCGGACTCGATCCCGTAATCCGTGATGATGTCCTGGATTTACTGTTGGACTATATACAGGAAGAAACTCACACCGTTTTGGTTTCCTCGCATATCCTGTCCGATTTGGAAAAAATAGCAGATTATATCGCCTTTATCCATCAAGGCAAGCTTCTGTTTATGGAAACAAAGGACGATTTGGTAAATCAATACGGGATCGCCTCATTAACTCAAGAACAATTGCAGGAAATGGATCCGGGGGCCATCGTCGGCACGAGGACACATCAGTTCGGAGTCGAAGCCATGCTGAAAAAAAGCATGGTACCGAACAGCATTGAGCTGGAAAAAGTGAGTGTGGAAGACATCATGGTGTTCATGATTAAGGGGGAAAGAAAATGAATGCATTGATTTATAAGGATCTTGTTGCACTAAAGAAAACAAGCCTGCTCAGTCTGGTAATTTTAGCTGTGGTATGCTTCATCGGGATCCAGCAAAGGGCCGTACTCATGCTTCCCTTCATCTTCGTACTGATACCGGTAATTCTGCTGGGCATACTATTCGGCTCTGATGTGCAATCCAAGGTAGACTCCTATATCATTCCCGGTCCGGTCAGGCGCAACACCATTGTATTGAGTCGTTATGCATTTGTCTGGTTGATAGCGCTCATTGGAATTCTTTTCACGATGCTCTTGAAAATCTTTTCAGGCGATGGCAGCTTGCAGGCGATTCCCTGGCATTTGATAGTAGCGGCAATGTCACTGCTTACTACATTGATTTCCGCGATTCAGATTCCTTTAATGTACAAATTCGGAGCGGAACAAGGCAGACTGGTTTTTGTCGTTCTTTATTTTATGATCTTTGCTCTTTTTACCTATCTTGGCGGCAAGAAGGAATTCATCCTGCAGCTCATGAATACGCTGCAGAACATGAATGTAAGCATAGTGAGTTTGGCTGTCATCGCCATCACTCTTGTAATCAATGCGATCTCCTATGCAATCGCAGTGGCAATCTATGCCGGAAAAGAGTTTTGACGGCATAATCCGATCAAGCAGGCTCCCCGGCCTTCGGTTGGGGAGCCTTCGTTTTTATGAGCAGGCATGAAAAACACAACAAGCTTCCTTGAAGAATCGTGTGAGCCTCCTGATGCCCGCGGCATCGTGCAATCACCCCTCTGAAACAATTGTCGAGCTTTTCCGCGATTCCGGTATCCGGAAATGGATCCCGACAACGCTTTTTGTGAATGGAAGAGTTTCCTCACCCCAAAAGCCATGGCATAAACATATTTGCAAGCCCTAAAAGCAGGAAGAAGCCCAGAGTATCCGTTGCCGTCGTCAAAAAAATCGAACTGGAAATGGCGGGATCAAAGCCGAATTTTTTGAGTAAAACGGGAATCGCAAGTCCGAAGACTCCTCCGATGACCATATTCCCGATCATAGCAAGAATCACAATTCCGCTCAGGAAGATATTTTTATACACTACAACCACAACAATTGCGGTAATCAGGCCGATAATCAAGCCATTGATGACTCCGCTCAAAATCTCCTTCACCATCTGTCCGCGTGCTTCGTTACGATCCATGGCATCCTTGGAAAGATAACGAATAATAATAGACATCGTTTGAGTACCCGCGTTGCCGCCCATGCCGCTGATAATGGTCATAATGGCGGAAAGCGCCACAACCTGTGCAATTGTCCCTTGAAAAAGATTGACCACGGAGGATGCAAAGAATGCGGTCAGGAGATTGATAATCAGCCACGGAAGGCGCAGACGGATCGAAGTGAAAAGAGGGGTATCCAGATCCTCCTCCATACTGGCGCCGGCCATTTGGAGCATATCCTCATCATGCTCCTTCTCGATAACGTCGATGATGTCATCAACCGTAATGATACCGAGAATACGCCCGTTGCTGACGACAGGAATGGCCTTCAGGTCATATTTGGAGACGAGCTGAGCCGCCTCTTCCTGATCCGCCTCCGGAGGAACAGAGATCACATTGGTTTCTACATACTGTGCAATGAGATCATCGGCGGAAGCCGAAAGCAGATCGCGTAAATCCACATAGCCCATGAGCTTGCGCTGATCATCCACAATATAGATGGTTTCGATCTGTTCCGTACGCGGGCCGATGCGGCGGATCGTATCAAAGCCCTCGCGAACAGTCATGGTGCTGCGAAGCGCAAGGTACTGGGTGGTCATAATTCCGCCGGCAGACTCTTCAGGATATTTCAATAGATCCGTAATAATACGGCGATCTTCGGTTTTCATCAGATTGATGATTCTTTTTTGACGCCCGATCGGCATATCCCCCAAAACATCAACGATATCGTCCTTTTCCATCCAATGAAAAATAAAAAGAAGCCGATAATTATCCATGTGATCCACTAAATGTGCACGATCCTTCGGCTCTGCGCTTTCAATAACCAGGGCAAGATTGGAGTTGGAAAGAAGGTTCAGGAAGGAGCAAATTTCTTCTTCAGGCAATTCCGCGACTTCCGCCGCAATATCCACCGGTTCGTATTGTTCAAAAAGAATCTCTATGGCTTTCGCGTTCGAATTTGCGATAAGTTCCTGTAATTGCATCTCTTCGCCCTTCCTTTCTTTTGTCTTTTTATTTTATCGCAGTGTCCATTTCGTCTCAATTCATACCCATGAAAAGCAAAAAAAGGAGTCGGCTCAAAACCGACCCCTCGTTACAGATCATGAATAAAACATATCAATCACCTCGTCCATAAGCCTTTCTCCTGCCCCCGGATTCAAAAAGCTTGCTCGTGCTTCATACACCTCCTGCTCAAAGGACTGCTGATCCGGGAAATACATAGAATATCCATTCGTATAACCGAAAATATAAACATCTTTTAATTTGTCATACTTACGTATCAACTCTGAAAAAATCTCTCCCGGAAATGTCAATATTTTTTCTCCGAAAAAATGAATAGACGAGATACGCAGCTTGAGCGGCCTTCTATTTTGATAGTGTTTTGCATATTCATAAGCAAATCGGAGTCCCTCAAGCTTCGATTCGATCAATCGAGCATCTCCTCTGCTCATACGGTTCCCTGCCCTGCTCTGTGATTCCTGCTTCTGCACACGAATCACAGACCGAATTTTCGAAAAGTCCTGAGGTTCTCGCAACGGGATCTCCCAGATTCCTGTTTTGCTCTCTATCAGATTTTCCGTCTCCTTCACAGGCTCAAAATCCACTGCCAGGTATTGCTCCATAAATCGATCGGCAAGACGTTTGATTTCGGCAAAAGAGGTGTCTTTTCTCGTAAACCGTGTGGAAATATCTCCGGCATCGCCATTGAAAAAGAGTACATGCCGACATTCCTTTTTGAGCTGTTCATAGATGCCCCCGATCAGATCCGCACTCAGGGCATTGTTCTTAAGAACAGTAGGATGACACGAAAAATGAAATAGTATGTTCGTCTCGCGCTGTGAGACAAAGCGAAATACGATGCATCGGGGATCCCCTTTTAGATTCGGATTGTTGCGATTTTTTCCGATATCCTGTAAGAGAAATGCCTTTTTATCGACGTGATAATTCTGAAAATTCTTCTCCGCTTCATGCACGGCTTTTATTGTCTGGTCGATCACATAGTCGATGTATTCGTCATTGCGCGGACCGAAAATATAGTCCAACCCATATAAAGGAGATTCCGGAGACGATGTGTCGAGCGTTCCGGCCGGAGCATTATGTGTATGGATCGCCCCGATATAACACGTATAGGATTTATGAAAATCGTTGAGTCTTTGGATGAATCGGTCAAGAAACGGCTGATCCACAGCAATCAAATCATAGCTGATGAACGCATATCGTTTTTTACTTCGAAACAACGCAACATGAACCTTCAACGGATCATGAACAGAATCATAATCCGAGCTCTTTCCAATCAAAGCTACGGGATGCTTCGGATGAATAGAATATTCAGAAAAAGACGCCAGCATAGTTACCTCTCTCATGATTTCGCGAATTGCGCCCAACGCTCTTCCAGTATATTTATAAAATGCTGTTTTTGTTCTTTCGTTTGGAAGGATCGATCTGGTATCAGTATGACTAATGGAGCCCCGGCATCAGACTGTGATCTGAAATAGATCGCTGTACCGGAAGACAACGGAACAATACCTAAGAGATCTGCATATGATCGCTTTGTATTTTGAAAAGCCACGTATCTGTCCTCAAAAAAGTAATCCATCGTTTTGGCTTGGAATTCTTGTTGCTGAAATCTTTTTTTCACTTGAAGAGACACGATTTTGTCCCAAAGAGGCGGAAAAAACGCCATCCACCAAAACACTGAAAAAACGATAAAAATTCCCCAAATCACTATGTTTTTCAGCCGGAGACTGAACGCGACGATAAGAAACAGCAGTGGAATCGAGAAATGTAAGAAAAAACGAATTCTCCTCACCGAGGAATGTCTCGTAATCTCATACACAAGCAGCTCCGTGTATTCTTCCTCTAATAGCTGAATGGTAAATTTCATGCGTTTTTCCTCCTAACCAAAAAAGGAAGAGAGTTCATCTCTTCCTTTTTTTCGCTTGTCTCGCCTTTTACTTGCCTTGGCATTTACAGATTTCTCATCCTTCGATTTTCCCTCACGAATCGCTCTGTAATGAGATGCGGCCTTGTAACGGCTGTCCCGACGGTGATCATATCCGCTTTTGCATGTATGACTTGATCCAAATCCTCCAATTCCCAAATACGGCCCTCGGCATTTATGGGAAGCTGTATCCTCGCTTTCAATTCCTCGACCATCGCAATGTCGGGATGATCTGAAGCATTCGACAAAGAGTTTCTTGTATAACCGGATAGTGTTGATGAAATGATATCCACCATACCTGTCTCCTCTACCTTGACAGCCTCTTCGACGGTTGCTAAATCTGCCATGATCGGGATCTCCGGATATGCGCTGCGAATTTTCTTCAATAAATCGACAAGCTTTTCAAAAGATCTGGATTCTCTGATGGTGCAATCCAATGCGAGTATATCTGCGCCGGCATCAATGACCTGTTTTGCACATTCAAACGTCGGCGTAATGATGACCGTATCAAGAGGATCTCCCTGTCGGATTTCCTTATAGATTCCAATAACAGGAACATCGACAACCTCCTTGATTGCACGAATGTCCTGCGGCCAGCAAGCACGAATTCCATCGGCTCCTCCCATAACCGCGCTTTGTGCCATAATTGCCATATTTTCAGCACCATATAAAGGAGTATCCTCGTATGCCTGGCAGGAGATGATTAAACCGCCGATTAACTTTGAAACAATCTCTTTCACGTGAGCACCCCTAACTTTCCGGAAAGATCAAACAACAAACATGCCAATAAAATATCCGACAACGGAAAGAACGGCATACAGACCGATCACCTTCAAAGCGCCCCAGTTCTTTTTAATCATTAACCAGTATGTCAGTAAAACGAGCAAAAGGACGGGCAATCCGGGCATGATCGAGTTGAGAATTTCTCCGATCTTAATTTCCAGCTCTCCATTTTGGAACACCCAACCGATGTTGACATGAGTATATTGGGCGGTTACCGCGCCAATGACCATCAGGCCCACAATTTCAGCCGCAGCAACAACCTGATCCTTAATTCCGCTGTTCAGAATGTCCTCTGCTGCTTTAGCGCCGGCCTTCGCACCGCTCGAGAACAGAAAATATGTCAAAGGAAGCATGATTCCCAAGAAGACGACAACATAAAATAACGGGCCAAGAATCGATCCATTTTGTGACAAACCGAGCGCAATGCTGAGTAAAATTGGAATTAACGTGCCGGGAAGCAAAGAATCGCCTATGCCGGCTAACGGCCCCATCAAGGCTGTCTTAAAAGAGTTGATGAGCTCCGGAGACACGTCGCCGCCTTCTCCCTTTGCCATTTCATACTCCATCCCGGTAACAATGCCCGGCACCAGGCATCCAAGATAGGGTTCCGTATTAAAAAAATTCGCATGTCGAGCAAGCATTTCCTTTTGTTTTTCCGGCTGATTCGGATATAGATCCTCGCGTACACGCCCCAGCATACGGATTAATGCGGGGCCTTCCATACGTTCAAAATTTTGAACGGACAAATTGAAAAACATCCAGTTCCAGTAGGTGCGGCGAATGATCTTATTGGGAATAGTTTGCGATCTTACCTCTGATGGGTTATCTTTTTTCATGGTCTGTTGTTCTGTCGATTGCAGAGTACTTTTTTTGATGTTATTCTCTTCCATTTGGATCTCCTTTCTACGCCTCATGGGCCCGAAAGTTCAAATAAGCAATAAGGAGCGCGCAAATCAAGACCGGAATAATGCTCCACTGTGCAACGACGATGAGAACAAATCCGAACAGAAATAATACCATGTCCAAATCACGATGTACAAGTGTGCGAACCAACAGCATAAAACCAACGAGCGGAAGCATATTGGAAAAGATCTGCAGAATATCCGTTACCTGTTGCGGAATCATTGCTACAATCTTTGTCATAATCCCGGAACCGAAATACGTGATTAAAAAAATCGGTACAAATCGGAAAAGGAAGTTTGTGAACTGACCGATCACCGGAATGTTCGATGCTTGCTCCAGCTTGCCTTCTTCAATGCATTTATCTTGCTTATGCACGAAATACAGGTTGACGGCCAAAAGTCCATATACCGCCAGAACACCGAGTCCGGACAGCGGCACGGACAAGGTCAGCGCATATTCTGTCCCTGCACCGGCAACCATGGCAAGGGGAATTCCGATCCATGCCGCATAGTTTACGTCTGCGGGCATCGTTCCACCCGGGGTGACCAAACCGATATATAAAGTTTGTACTGCGGCGCCCAATATAATTCCTTGCTGCAAATCTCCCAAAATGAGGCCGATCACCGCTCCTGAAACCAGCGGTCGTCCCAGAGTATACCAACCTCCCAAACCTCCAATAAGGACAGGTGAGTAAATGGAGCTCATCCATCCAAACAGGCCTAAAAGCAATGCTTGAATTAAATTCATAATTCCTCCTAACGAATTTTCCTAGCCAACGTTACTCAAATTTGCTTGCCACTTGTTCCCAGTCCACACGCTGCTGCGAAGGAACCTGCTGAAAATAAATCATAGCTCCTTGGCTTGCTGCTTCTTTTAAGGCAGCGCCTTCTTCGGGCAAGATGTGAATCGCTTGCGTTACCTTAATCGTATTAGCGCGGGCCGATTGCGGTCCGACGTTGAGTGTTTTCGGAAAATCCTTTATCTTGTTGAGCAGTTCTATATAATCCATGGGAGATTTCATAAGAACCTCTGTTCTGCTGTCATCGTTAAGCGCCGTCTGAATAGATGGAATCGCATCCTCCACACTGAAAACATCGGCAGTCATGGACGAAGGAACCGCCTTTTGAAAAATCGTCTTTAGAATGGCATTGGAGGCGGTCGGTGCGTCAATAACAATGATGTTATCTACCTTGTATTCTTTGACAATCACCGTCATACTTTGACCGTGAATTAACCGGTCATCACATCGAACTAAAACAATCATGTTTTTCTCCTTTTTTAGTTTTTCCAAACATTTCGACCATACCGACATCTTGCACGGATTCACCGGCATCTTTTGTACAAGATGACAGGAGCTCGGAATAATCAGAATCTGCATCCCGACTCATCAAAAGACTGAGCAGCATGGGCAAATTCACACCGGTCAAAATATGCGTATCAAACTGTGCTAATGCAAGACAAGCCGCATTAAACGGTGTGGCCCCATGCATATCCACCATGACAACATATTTCTCACTTTTGTCTTCATACCTTTGCGCGGTTTCTTTAATTTTTTCACTTAATGCTTCAATCGATTCTCCTTCCATAAAACTGATCGCATCCAATTTTTCTTGCGAGCCGGCGATCATTTCCGCTGCCTTCTTCAGTCCCATAGCGAATTCAGAATGTGTTACTAAAATAATTCCGATCATTCTCCCTCCCATTCTTTTCCTCTAACAGTTCTCATTAAGTCCGATATCGCTTGATTAAAGTTTTTCTTGGTTTCTTCACCGGAGTGCAAAATAAGTCCATAGATCAAATCGAGTAAAATCATGGCCGGAAACTGCGGTGAAATGATATTGCTGTAATCGAGATTTTTCTTAACAGGCAAGAGAAGGACGCTGTCAAACTGATCAAACAAGATTGGATCATTGACAGAGACTAATAAGATTGTTGTTGCTTTTTTCTTTTTTGCTTCAAGAAGTGCATCCACTACTTCATGCGTGGTGCCACTGTAGCTAATGCCTATCACCACGGATTCTTCTGTTAAACGCACATGATTAAAACTTAGCCGATGCGCATCATGCACGCATTCTGCATCAAATCCCAAACGAACCAGTCTCTGGCAAAATTCCTCACCGATTAAACCCGAGCTTCCCATTCCATACACAAAAAGCTTTCTGCTTCGAAGAATTTTATCAACGACGGAAGCGATTTCATCAAATTGAAAAAGATGTTCGCTTTTCGTGAGTAATTCCTGATATGTGTCAAAAACCGGAGTTTGCAGCCGACGAAACCGCGACGCGACACCCGAATTCATTTTTTTCAGCTCATATACAAACTCTCTATATCCCGCAAAACCCAATTTTTTGGCAAAACGAGTTAATGCTGACTCCGAAACAAAAAGTTTCTTTGATATGAATTCCGATGATAAATCAGAATCCTTATCCAATGCTGTCTCGAGAAAAAATTTCGCTATCGTTGCATCTGAGGCTGTAAATTGCTGAGATTTTGATTCAATTAATGTAACTACAGAAGCGTCCATACAGTATTCGTCTCCTTTCTATGACATATCAAATCTTTGGCTCAATTTCACAATATATGTTGTTCTTTTTTCCTTTGAAAACGTTTTAATATCTTGGCAGGATTTTATCATCAATTAAAATGATTTTCAATAATATTTTTTATTTTAAAAGTACTTTTATATAATTGAAATATTAGATTCTGACTGTCATTCATGAAAAAAGGATAAATCTCAGCATTTTCCGCTGAAATTTATCCTTTCTTGCTTTTTTGCAAAATTTTGAGTATGCGGCTTGCCTTCCGAAAAGCTTTCTTATCGATCCACAGAGCCCTCCCAGGTATCTACCGCTTTATATTTCGAGTGCTCATCAAACCAGTGCTTTGTCACCGTCTTCGCACGTGTAAAGAATCGAACGCCGTCCGCTCCCAATACATGGAGATCTCCAAAGAAGGAATCCTTGTTGCCGGAGAACGGGAAATATGCCGTCGGCACCGGAATGCCTACATTAATTCCTACCATTCCGCCATCCGTATGCATTTCAAATTCACGTGCATAATATCCGCTTTGTGTGAAAATTACAGAGCCGTTGGCAAACGGATTCCGGTTCATAATCTTCAAGCCTTCTTCAAAATCCTTGACACGTTTAATAAGCGTAACCGGTCCAAAAATTTCCTGTGTTCCTACAGACATCTCCTCTGTCACATGGTCGAAAATTGTAGGCCCGACAAAATATCCACCTTCATATCCTTCTACAACGATGTTTCTACCATCAAGGATCAACTCAGCGCCCTCTTCGATTCCTTTATCAATCCATCGGATGACAGAATCCTTGTGTTTTTGCGAAACAACCGGGCCCAGCTGTGTGCTTTCATCATAGGCGCATCCCACCTTCATCGCCATCGCTTTTTCCTTTAACAAAGCCACAAATTTATCCGCAATGCTCTCCTGAACAACAATCACGGGAAGTGCCATACAGCGCATTCCTGCACATCCATAGGTGGAATTGATAATAGCCTTTGTTGCGCTTTCAAGATCGGCATCCTCAAGTACAAGAGCATGATTTTTTGCCTCACATTGTGCTTGAACACGCTTTCCATTGGCAGAAGCAACCGAATAGATGTGTTTTCCAACTCCAGTCGTACCTACAAAGGTAATCGCTTTGACACGGGAATCCGTCAAAAGAATTTCCGCCTCATGCCGGCTGCACGTTACAAGGTTGACAACTCCTTTTGGGAATTTCGCTTCATCATAGAAAAGCTCCAGCATGCGCATTGACGTAAGCGGCGTTTGTGTATTCGCCTTCAGCACAACGGTATTTCCTGTTGCCAAAGCAAGTGGAACCATCCATCCCCAAGGAATCATTGCCGGGAAATTAAATGGAACAATTCCGCCGACCACCCCCAAGGGTTCGCGATAAGTTGCCGTATCATATCCTGTCGTGACATTCAATGATGCATGTCCCTGAGAAGCAAAAGAGATTCCGGTTGCAAACTCGGTCGGTTCAATGGCTTTCAGAACATCTCCACGAGCTTCCGCAATATTTTTCCCCAGCTCCTTAGCGCAGAGCAATGCCAGTTCTTCCAAGTGCTCTACAAGCACATTTCTCCACGTGAAAAGGTACTGCGTGCGTCGACTTAAAGATAATCCGGACCAGCTTTCAAACGCATTTTGCGCTGAGGTGATCGCCTCTTCCACCTCTTCCTTTGTACAGCTTGGAACCTTCGCGATGACCTCTCCTGTACTCGAATCGGTTACATCAAAGTATTTCTCTGTTTTAGAATCCTTCCACTCTCCATTGACGCAATATTTCATTTTCAAAATTTCTGCCATAATATCCTCCTATTTTTCTGCAACGGCAATCAGCTTAATCGCACTTCCCGGGTTTCTTTCCAGTTCAGCGATCATTGCCGGCAATTCCGGGAACCTGCCGACCTTGGAGACCACCTTCCCGGGATCAATCTTTCCTTCCTGAATCAACGCAACAACTTCCTCAAATTCAGCATTCACGCCGGTTCTGGATCCACGAATCTGGAGCTCCTTTCGTGTAATCATCGCCGTCGGAAGCTCTACCGATTGATTGGGCCATCCTGTCAATGCGATACGCCCTGTAGCTGCCGCATAGTCTAAAGTATTACGCACACCTGCTGTAGATCCGGACATCTCACAAACACATTCCGCCATTCTTCCCTGGGTCAGCTTTGAAATTTTATCCAATGCATTCTCTTGAGTCGGATTGACAGTTCCATCCACACCCATTTTCTGTGCTATCTTGAGACGTTCATCCACCACGTCCGCGACAATCACATTCATGCCCTTCGCTTTTGCTACAAGAGCAGTTAATAGTCCGATACATCCGGCTCCAATAATGACTATATGTTCACCGGCTTTTCCTTCCACTGTATGAAGTGCATGGAGAGCAATCACTGTCGGTTCAATCACAGCACCTAAAACATCATCAATGGAATCCGGAATTCGAATCATCATCGCCGTCGGATGCACAAAGTACTCGCTCATTGCGCCATCAGTCTGTACTCCTAAGCAGCGCAGACGCGTACATGCATTTGTCCTTCCTTGTCTGCAAGGATAACATTCGCCGCAGTAAAGATAGGGGTTGAGTACGACGCGGTCTCCGACCTTTAAATTGTTTGGATTTTCTCCTGCTCCGATTTCAACGATTTCACCGACAATTTCATGACCGATGATCACCGGATAGGTGACATTGGGGCTTTTTCCGGCATAGGCATGCACATCCGAGCCGCAGACGCCCATGGACAACACCTTGATCTTGCTATAATTCTGACGGACCTCAGGCTCTTCCACCTCAACGAGATGGATTTCTTTTATGTTTTTTATTTGAATGGCTTTCATTTTTATACTCCACTATACGCTGTATATCCTCCGTCTACGGGGAGAATGGCTCCCGTCACAAAACCGGAAAGATCCGAGTCCAATAAATAGCAGATTGTCCCTAAAAGCTCCTCCGGATTTCCTAATCGTTTCATAGGAGTACCTTCCAGAATTTGACTCAGTCGTTTTGTGGGAGTAATACCATCTTCTTCGTAAAATAAGGGTTTTGTTTGATATGTCAGCAGAAATCCCGGTGCGATCGCATTGACACGGATTCCTACACCGGAGAAATACGTCGCCAGCCACTTTGTAAAATTGCTCAAAGCTTCTTTTGCTGCAGAATAAGCGGGGATTTTTGTCAATGGCAAGAAGCTGTTGACAGAAGCGATATTAATAATAGCGGCATCCTCAATATCAATCATATCCTTGGCAAATTCCTGAGTTACAAGCAGGGTTCCGGTAAAATTGATATCGAAAACAAAAGAAAAATCTTTTGCCGAAATATCAAACAGCGTTTTTTCCTTACCCATTTGATTTTTTGAAAAAATCGGGCTGTCCGTTGTTGCTTTTGGATTGTTTCCTCCCGCTCCGTTGATTAAAAAATTTACCCTTCCGAATTGCTTCCGTATGGTTTCATGAGCAAGGCGAATGGATTCTTCCTCCAACACATTGCAATAAATCCCTATCGCTTCATAACCCTCTTTTTGTAATTCTTCCGCAAGCTTTTTTACCGCTTCTTCATGAATATCAAGCAGGCATACCTTCGCATGACATTTTGCTAAATGCGTTGCCATCGCACTACATAGGATTCCCCCTGCTCCTGTGATGGCTACGACTTTATTTGTAAAATCAAATTTCATAGTGTCCCCCTTAAAATAATAACCTCGGTAAAAAGAGCGCAATGCCGGGGAAGAAAATAAAGAGCAATAAGGCAATGACCACGGCAACCAGGTATGCAGGCAAATATGGCAAAACCTCTTTCATCTTAGCCTTGGCTATGCCCATTGTAATGAAAAGAACGCCGCCGACCGGTGGCGTGACACCTGCATAAACGAGTGTAATCACCATGATAAGCGCAAATTGAATCGGATCAATTCCATATTGAATTGCAACCGGCATCAGAATCGGTGCACAAATAATCGTTGCCGATAGCGTCTCGATGAACATGCCGACAAATAGCAAGAAAAGCACCAGTAAAATCATGATAATGTACTTGCTGTCTGTCAAACTGGTAAACAATGAGATAACATATGACGGAAATTGTTCATAGGCAACGAGCCAACTGAAGATGGACGCTCCCGCAACAATCAGAAGACACATCCCGGTCATAGATGCCGATTTTAATAATACTTTCGGCAGCATGCTGATCTTCAGCTTTTTATAAACAAACATCGATATGATCAGTGCATACACACAAGCGATCGCACCCGATTCCGTCGGAGTGAAAATTCCTCCGACAATGCCGCCTATAATGATAATCGGCATGATAATGGCAAAAATGCCATCCTTCAGAGCCTGTCCGCGTTCCTTCCATGTATATTTTCTGCCACCTTTGATCTTTAGCTTCTTAGCATAATGCCAGGTAACCAGACCGGTACCGAAGGCGATGATAATTCCCGGAATCACGCCTGCCATAAAAGCTTCTCCGATGGATAAATTGGTCAAAGAGCAGTAAATAATCATTGTTAAGCTTGGAGGAATAATGGGTCCCAGCGATCCCGCCGTAGCCTGAATCACCGCCGCCAATCCTCTCGGATAGCCATCCTTCAACATCGATGGAATCAACATGGAGCCTACAGCCGCAGTATCCGCTGCTGCAGATCCTGAAACACCCGCAAAGAGTGTACTCGTTCCGATATCCACCATTCCGATTCCACCCGTTATGTGTCCCACAAACGCTTTTGCAATATTTACAAGCTTTTCGGAAATCCCGCCTGCTTCCATAAGCTCACCGGCAAGCATAAAAAACGGAATTGCCATCAATGAAAAAGAATTCACCCCTGTAAACAGTTTTTGCGCAACAAGCATCGGAGATACCGATCCATCAATGAGGATCGCCAAAATGGATCCCACTCCCAATGAAAATGCAATCGGGACACCAATAAATAAACAAATCAAGAATATGATAAATGCAGTGAGTAGCATTATTGTTCCTCCTGTCCGGATTTTGTCCGATCGTCTTTATGCATCACGTACAATGAGATTTCTTCGATGAGCATGAGCACTCCTCCTATCGGTATGCATAAACTCACTACGGACATCGGTAATTGCATAATCGGAGATGTTTCCGACATAAGGGACATGCAGACGAGGATTCCAAAATAAGTGATCAAAACCAGAAACAGAGACGATAGTAAAAATACTGCCGTATACATAATTTTCCAGGCGAATCCCTTTTGTGCCTCTAATATCAAATCAAAGCAGACATTTCTTCCGTCACGAATTGTAATTGCTCCTCCGAGGTAAATCACCCAGACAAATGCAAATCTGGAAAATTCGTCAGCCCATCGAATAGATGTTCCCAGAACGAATCGAGCAAATACCTGAATCGATACGACAACCACTACCAAAGCAAAAAATAAAATTACAATTGCGTTGGTGAACTGTCTTAGCTTATTTAATACCTTAGTCATAATGATCCTTTCTATGGGACAGCCGGCTCTGAGAAATCAGAGCCGGCCTCTCTTCTTTATTCAAAAGAATTCACTTTTTCGTAAATTTCATTGAGACCATTCGTCGTAATATATTCTTCGTTATAAGCCTTGGTCGCATTCATGAAGGGAGTAAGATCGGTTTCGGTAAAAGTCACACCCAATTCCTTCAGTCTTGCCTCCATGGCAGGAAACAGATTTGCCGTATAATGCAGAAATACTTGCAGCGCAGCGTCTGACGCACGATCAATGACCTCTTTCTGTGAGGCGCTTAAGCTGTCATAAACCTTTTTACTCATAACGTAATCGGTAAAGGTAAAAACATGCTTTGTTTGGACATAATTCTTGGCAACCTCATAAAACTTCTGGAGAACCATATATTCAGCATGCCCTTCCAATCCATCGGCGACTCCGGTCTGTACCGCCGTATAGGCCTCTCCGGAGGGGATAACGGTCGGATTTGCCTGAAATGCACGAAATGCGGCAATCGTATGTGGCGCCTCCGGGGTCCGCATCGTAACTCCTTTAAAGCTTTCAAAGGATCCTATGCTCGAATCTTTCATCAAAGAATTTCTAAAGTTCAAGGGCATTATAGAAAGAAGATGCATCCCTGAGTCTTCAATCCATGTGGAAATCTCATCCGTGACCTCCTTGCTCTTAACCAGCTTAATCGCCTGGTCTCTGTTTTTGATCAAATAAGGAAGATCAAGCATACTCGCCTTAGGATTGTAGTTTGCTAAAAGTGCTGTATCC
Organism: Peptoniphilaceae bacterium; assembly: GCA_022779285.1. Classification (GTDB taxonomy): domain Bacteria; phylum Bacillota; class Clostridia; order Tissierellales; family Peptoniphilaceae; genus JALFST01. Next base: position 34,883 of record JALFST010000026.1, on the reverse strand, counting down.
GAATTGGCAATATCCAAAGTTCCCTGCTGAATTGCCTGAAGTGCATCCGATTGCCCGAAAAGCTGGCCGTTTGCATACGCCGTTATTTTCATTTTGCCGCCCGAGAGCTCCTCAACAGCTTTCTTGAATGCCATCGCATACACATTATTCGAATCAAGCTCCGTAGTATGTGTAGACAGCGTAAGCGTTTTTTCTTCTACATTCGGCACAGGATCTCCTGCCTTCAATGTTGCAAGAGCCTTATCAATTTCAGCCTTTGCGTCCCATTCCGCACCCTGTGCCTGATCCGGTGCCGCTGTTTTTCCTCCGTCTTTTTTCCCGCCGCAAGCCACAAGAGTCATGGCCAATCCTATCACCATCAATCCATATGCCAGTTTTCTTGTTTTCATACTTTCTCCTCCTTATGCACGCGCTACCATATCTCCATATTGGTCTTTTTCATCTTGAATGAATTGTTCAAGCTGTTCTATTGTCGGCATATCTGCACTGCAAGCATGACTGGCGACCAGCATTGCCGCTTCCGCGCTCCCCATTTCCAGACAATCGATGATTTCTTTTCCTTCGAACAGGCCATACAAAAATGCCGCTGCATAACCGTCTCCTCCACCAAATCCCTTTAATGCTTTTACCGGGAAGGGCTTAATAGAGAAGCTCTCGCCATCCCTTGTATAGGCTGTTGAGCCTTCCTTTCCATGCTTAATGACAACGATGGATGCCCCTTGCTGTATCCAATAATCCGCACTTTCTTGATCTGTACGTCCGCCGCAAATCAATTTCTCCGTCTTATCAAATTCTTCTCGGGAACCCAAAATAACGTCCGCATAAGATGCGACGATTGAATAGTAGATCGCAATCTCGTCATCATTTTTCCAGGAATAAGGACGGTAATCGATGTCGAAAATAATCCTTGTATTGTTTTTCTTAGCAAGAAACATTGCTTTCAGCGCCGCTTCTCGTGACGGGGACTCGGATAATGCCGTTCCGGAAATCTCAATAGCCTTTGCGCTTCGAATATATTCCTCAGATATTTCACCTACATTGAGCTTAAGGTCCGCCACCTCACTCCGATACATCAAAATACTGCTTTGTGTCTCACTCAAAATTTCGGTAAAGGTGAGCCCCATTTTCTCTCCGCCTGTAGTACGAACAACATTGGAGATATCAATGCCCTCTTCCTGAAATACGTTCTCAGCAAAGGTTCCCATCTGATCATCCGAAATTTTTCCGATAAATCCGATTTTCTTTCCAAGGCGTGCCAGTCCTATCGCAATATTCGATGGAGAACCCCCCACATATTTTCTAAAATCTCTGCTGTTCTCCAGCGGGCGATTGTAATCCAATGGATTAAAGTCGATCGCAATTCTCCCCAATGCAATCAAATCAATCGGTCGATCTTCTTTCAATTCCAAATATTTCACTGCAATGCCTCCTTATTATTAAAAATTCGGATATGTTTTTTTACTTCTTCCTTCACATATTTTCGACCCATTTCATTCAGTCGATAATAATTGTTTTCATGTGTTGATTCTACATACGTCTGAATGCCCGTTCCGTAGGCATCTAAAATACTCGTTGCAATATTGATTTTTCGAATTCCGTTGCGAATACATTCTCGAAATCCTTCTCCGCTGATCCCGCTGCCTCCATGGAGTACTAACGGGAATGCCGTAACCTCTGAAAGATTTTTCAGCAGCTTCATATTGAGCTTCGGAGCTCCATGATAATGTCCATGTACATTTCCGATCGCCACGGCCAACGCATCAACTCCGCACTCATCAGAAAACCTTTTCACACCCTCTATCGATGAATATAAAACCGCATCCTGATTCTCTGTTGCTTCTTTTCCTCCGATAGAGCCGATTTCGGCTTCCACAGACGCGCCATATTTACCTGCGATTTTCACGATTTCTTGCGTGTGTCGGATATTGTCCTCAAGCTCCGAGCGAGATCCGTCAAACATAACCGAGCTGAATCCTATTGCCAATGCTTTTTTGATCATTGCTTTACTTAAACCGTGATCCAGATGAACACAAACATCCACTCCGGCATTCTCTGCAGCGCTTACCATCATCGGGCCTATGTAATCGATCGGAGAATGCTCGATTCTTCCCTCGGCGATTTGGATAGCGATCGGAGTCTCCATCTCTTCCGCCGCTTCTATCGCAGCCATTAGGATTTCCATGTTCGGCACCGTAAAACAGCCTACGGCACTCTGTTCCTTTTCAGCCCTATCCAAAAGCGATTTCAGTGTTACCTTCATCAATCCCCCTTTCGTTCCTGTTGAGAGCTTTTTGCTCATTATTTGAGTGATTTGAATGTTTTATTATCAATCTTATCATATATTACAAATGTTTTCCCCTGCTGTCAACACAGTTTTAGCAAAAAATTATTCTATCTATTGCCATAAATCACTCAAATATGCTAAATTATGAATAACTTTAATTCAATTTATTCAAAAATAATAAGGAGAAAAATCATGAAAAGAGAACGCTTACTGGAATTGGAAAAATATATCGAACGCAACGGTTTAGTCACCATGGATGAAATGTGTGAGCATTTTAATGTTTCTTTAAGCACAATTCGTAGAGATTTGGATACTCTTGCAGCAAGAAAAAGCATCCAAAAGGTTTATGGCGGTGCCCGACCAATAAAAAGTGCTGACGAAAGCAGCTCACTTTTAAAGTCCTATGAAGAACGCCACTCCGCCAATGCTGTAGAGAAGCAAATCATTGCAAAATCCGCAGCTTCTCTCATACATGAAGACGATATCATCTTTATTGATACGGGAACCTCCACAGTTCCGATTATGGACTATCTGCGCCATTTACAACACATTACAATCATCACAAACAGCATTCTTGTGCTTTTGCGAGGGCTGGAATATCCGAATCTTACCGTGATCGGCCTTCCCGGAATTGTCAAATCGAAAACAGCCTCATTGATCGGTCCTCCCTGTCTGGAGGCGATTGAGGCTTATAATTCGGTCGAAAAATCCTTTATGGCTTGTTCAGCTATTGATTTGAAAAACGGCGCCAGCAACTCCTCTTTAGATGAATATGAGATCAAGAAGAAAATCATAGAATACAGCAAAACAAACTATCTACTTGTAGACCATACAAAATTCAATAAGGTCGCTCTCAAAACATTTGCGGAAATCCGTGATTTTGATGCTATCATCACGGATAAAACGCCTGAAGAAAAGTACTTAAATTCTATGAACGAAAACCGGGTCAGCTTAATGCTTGCCGAAAAATAAGAGCGGATACGGTCTTCTCAACGCCGCCTATTCCGCTCTCCGGATCTCCTCATCAATTTCACGAATCCGCTCAATTGCCTGCCGTGCTTCCTGTATTTCCTTTTCTGTGAGTTTATCTTTTATCTTTTCCAGCGCTTGGACAAGTCGATCGGCATAAGCAGGCGCGGCATCGGCATCATGCACCTCCGTTTGTGCCGCCTCTGCAAGGATGAGATCCCAGATTTTCGGATTCTTCGCAAAGATTCGACTCATTTCGTCAAGAAGAGCCTGTGCTTTGGATTCCTCCGCTTCCTCGTGAGCATGCTCGTGTCCCGATTCATGTGCATCGGCTGTATGAGCTTTCTCCTGCGCCTCCGACATGGCTTGATCCAGACTCGCTGAAATTCGGTTACGAACGTCGTCATTTTTCCAGCTTCCCGCGATGGGATCCGAAACAATTTCACTCTTTGCATTGACAACCAGAGCCGCAGGAAGAACCTTCATCTGCTGCACAAGCTTTTGCACATCGGCTCCCCCCTGCAGTTCCATATTTTGAAAGGTGATCGCATGCTCCCGGAGTAAATTTCTGACCAGCTCCGATGCCGATGCGTCACGCCCTGTTCCAAAATGAATCCCCAAAATTTCCGCGCCCTGCGCCTTCAGCTCGTCCTGAAATTCTTGCATTGCGGCAAGAGACGAAATACAATCCGCACAATCACTTCTCCAAAACACCACTACCGTAGCCGTATGCGTTTGAAAAATCGTGGAATCTACAGGGCCGCCTGCAAAATCTACTCCCCGCAGGTTTGGAAAAAGCGCTCGCTCCTCGGACGAGCTCTCCGAAATCATAACAGAGCTTTCCGCTTGCGAAAGATCCTCATGCAAATCCGTCTCGTGATTTCCGCAGGATGTGATGATCCATAAAAGTGCACACAAAAGCATGGCCGGCTGATATTTCATATTCGCTCCTTTTTGACTTGATTTTTTTATTATAATTGCACTTTCACAGAATTGCTATTTTAGATGAGCTCTGTTTTGGGGTCTTCTCGCTTTTTCAGGAAAACCGGCCTTCAGTCGGTATAGTACTGCGCCTGCGCATTCCAAAGCATTGCATATTTTCCGCCATCTATGTGAATCAATTCCTCGTGAGAGCCGTGTTGAATGACTTCTCCCTCATCAAAGACAAGAATCTCATCACAAAAACGGCACGAGGAAAGTCTGTGACTGATATATACTACAGTACGATCTTCAATGATCTGATTCAATTGCGCATAAATTTCCGCCTCCGCAACAGGATCCAAAGCAGCTGTGGGTTCATCCAGAATCAGGAAAGGCGTATCCTTGTAAATGGCACGGGCAATGGCAATTTTCTGCGCCTCGCCTCCGGAAATCTGCACTCCCTGATCTCCATAATCTCGGTAAAGCATGGTATCGAGTCCGTCCGGCATTGCGGCAAGACGATCCGCAAATCCGGCATCCCGCAGCGCCGCTTCCACACGGGCAGTATCATAGGATTTTCTTCCCGCAACATTCGCCCCGAGGGGCTGCGAAAGAAGCTGGAAATCCTGAAACACGACGGAAAAAATATGCATATATTCATCATAACGATATTTCTTAATATTGATGCCATTGAGTAAAATTTCACCCTCCTGTGGATCATATAAGCGGCAAAGCAGTTTGATGAATGTAGTCTTTCCGGAACCGTTCTCGCCGACTACTGCCATCCGGCTGCCGATATGCAGCTTCAGGCTTACATGGCGCAAAGCCCACGTCTCCGCACCCGGATACCGGAACGATACATCGCGGAACTCCACCTGATAATTCCGATCATTTCTTTTTTCCGTGGTCAAGGATCCCTGGTACATGTGATTCGGGATATCCAAAAATGTAAAGCTGATCCGAAGAAATTCCCCATTATTGATAATACTTCCGAGGGTGGAGAAGAGTTTTCGGACATTGCTTGCAAGCGCCGTTGCCGCCCCCACGTATTGTGTGATCGAGCCCACACCCAAAGCGCCTCCCAATGCCTTTAAGCAGGTGAACAGATAAATGGTACCCGTGAAAACAGTGGAGAGTGCCACCGAAAGTCCCGATAAGACACCGCCCTTTCCTGCATAGAGCCTTGCAAAAGGCCCCCCGGGACCGAAGCCCTGCGTGTCCGAAAGTCTATAATAATGCGCAGCGATCGTCTGCTGATCGTACATTCTCACATCTACCGCCTGCCCTCCGGCTCCATAAAATCCGAAATATCCGAAAATACGGTTCGATAACGTGGCAATGGCTGCAAAATCGGCTTGCAGGCCCTCCACATAGCTTTCAATGCGCGCCGAGAAAATGCTGATAAAAAGCATCAAAATCACCAATCCCGCAATAAAAAGGGGATGATTCAGCACAGTCAGACATCCTGCGGATGCCGGTACCGATGCTGTGAATAAACTGACGGTCAGTGTGATTCCTCCCAGAATTCCAATGACAGCTTCCACAAGCTCCTCATAACAATGCGGCACATAGGGGAATCCCCACCCTGACCAATTGGCGTTCTGCTGAACCTGCGCACGAAGCGTATGAGTCTCCGGAAGATCCACATCCGCAAAATCCATCGTAAAGGATTTCCGGACAAAAATATCTTTATACCGATGATAGAAAAGCTCCTCGCGAGCTTGTGTCCGGTGCGTGAGAATCGCTTCCAGCAATGTCAGGGTGCCTTGCACCGCCACCGCAAAAACAACCCATGTCCACAACACCTGCATGCGTCGCGTGGAGGCCAGTTCATTCAGGATTTGCGCTGAAAAAAAGATGAAGAGGAATGGCTGAATCGCCTTGATCAGGCAAGTCAACGTAATGGAAGGGAAAAGCTGTGCATCCATTGTATGAATTATTTTCATAGCTCTCCATTGAAATTTCATGCCTTCAAGAAAGGCTTTTCGTTTTTTTCCGTCCATCAAAAACTGCCTCCTTCCTGATAATAGCGGCTTTGCACTTCAAAAAGCTTCGCATACTCCCCGTTTTTTCTGAGCAAAAGCTCATGCGTGCCCTCTTCCCGTATTTTTCCGTCTGCAAGTAGCAGAATACGGTCACAAAAGCGTGTCGACGCCAACCGATGAGATACGAAAAGCGCAGTTTTTCCTTTCGTCATTTCATGGTAACGAAGATACATATCATTTTCCGCAAGGGGATCCAGGGCGGCGGTTGGCTCGTCCAAAAGCAGAATCGGCGCATTGCGGTAGAGAGCCCTGGCAAGCATCAGCTTTTGAACCTGGCCTCCGGAAAGATCGACTCCGTCCTCCCATAGCCGGCTGCCCAGCCTGGTATCCATTCCTTTCGGAAGCTCCTGAATCTTTGCAGAAAGTCCTGCGTAGTCCAGAACCTCCGCCACGCGTTTTCGGTCATAATTTTCCACGTTTTGCGCGACATTCTCCGCAATGGAAATATCCATGACGGAAAAGTCCTGAAAAACCGTTGCAAAACAACGATAGTACTCTCTTCGGTTGAATTGGCGAATATCTGCTCCGTTCAGACGCACAACTCCTTCCGTCGGATCCAACAGACCGCAGATGAGCTTTACAAGAGTCGTCTTTCCCGCTCCGTTCAATCCCACAATGGCAATTCTTTCCCCGGGATGAATTGTCAAATTCATGTCCTGAATCGTATCCCTGTCGGTGTCCGGATATCGATAGGAAACATGCTCCAGATCAATCCGGCATCCGGAAGAAAGCTCCGGAATCGGCTCCCCTCCCTCGAAACGAAACGGTTCCTTCATTTCCAGATAATCCCGGATCGCATTCAGCTCCAGTCCTTCTTTTCGAAGATTCAAAAAATCGCGTAAAATCCCTGTGATCCAAGTCGTAAAACCGCTGATCGCCGTGAAATACAAAAGAAATGTGGATGCCGGAAGATTTTCCCGTATCGTCATCCGAATCAAAAAATAATATGCCAATCCGTTGCGAAGGATGCTGAAGAACACCTCTGCAATGCTGCCAATCATCCGATATCGCTCGCTTTTCCGAATAAAAATCTCGTAGGATTTCAGGATGCTGTCATAAATATCCTGTAGCCACTCCGCCAGCCCGAAAATGCGGATTTCCTTTGCCAGCTCCACCGATTCCGATTTTTGCCGTATGTAACGTTCTTTTTTGTCAAGCTCCGCTTCCTCCTCCCGATGATCATAACGCCACCTCTCCGTCTTAAGAGAAATCAGAAAGCTGATCACCGTCGTCACCGTAACAACCGCAAGCAGCATCGGATTTAAGTGAGATAAAATTGTGAGGTAAATCAAAAATCCGAAGAAATGAGTCAAAAAATCCGCAAGGCTTGTCCATATGTGCTCACTGGATACTTGATTACTCGAAACGGCCTCCTGCGCTCTGTTGCGTAAGGCTTCTCCTCGTGTGTCCAGCATATTGGGATACGACGTTCGATTCATTTTTTCCTGAATCAGCATGGAAATTCCGACACGAATACCGATTCTTCCCCATATGCTGTTGACTTCAATATACCGCTTCACGCCTGTCAGAAGAAACAAAGCTCCTGAAAAGAGCCCGATCGTAATCAACAGCTTCAGGATAGGAGCCCCCTCCTCCACATTTCTTAAAATCTGCGGTGCAATCCATAATTCCACCAGATTCAAGGCAAGAGAAACAAGAACCGATCCGGTGCTCCAGAATAATACGCTCTTTCCAAATTTCTCGGCATTCTGAAACATCCATCCTATATTTTGCATCGCGCTGTATTGCGTTTTTTGAGTCTTCTTGAACATTGCCACCTCCTCCTTTCCGGATCAGTGTAACAAAAAAAATAAATCCGTCCTCTTTTCGGGGACGAAAGGCCCTCCCCGGGGGACGAATTGCATTTCTCAGGATGCGCTACCGCTCTGTTGCGGAAGCAGGATCTCTGTGGTAAAAGCGCCCTGCTCCGAATTGCGGCTCAGATATCCGCCCAATCGCTCCACAACCGAATCGATGCGCACCAGTCCGAGGCCGTGCCCTTCTCCTTTCGTACTCGAAAAAACTTTTCCCCGCTTCTGTCGTTTCGGATCGGCCGTAAAATTGGTAAAAGAAATATAGAGCTGGGTGCCTTTCATATCCATATAGATTCGAATCATACGTTTTTCCGGCGGAAGCTTCAAGCTCGCTTCGATCGCATTGTCAAAAAGATTCCCGAGAATTACGCATAAATCAATCTCCGGCGTTGTCAGGGCAAGAGGAATATGCGCATCAGCCTGCACCGGAATCTCCCTGGCATTCGCAAGGGAAATTTTACTGTTCAAAATGGCATCCGCCATAGCATTTCCCGTTTTGATCACCATATCAACGGTAGTCAGATCCGTATCGAGCGCATCAAGATACTCGCGAATCGCATCGAGATCCTCTGCCTGCGCATATGCCTTGAGCGTTTGAATATGGTTGCGGTAATCATGCCTCCAGCCGCGCATCCTTCGATACATATTTTCCACTTCTGCATAGTGCGTCTCCAGCAATTCGCGTTGATAGGCTGCAATATGATGATTCTCTCTCTTTTTGAAAATAGACATTCCGGTTTCCTACATTCTCGTAATAATGGCCCGATTGAGCGGCTCGTACTGTCCCCTTGGGAGAGGCAGCACGCTTCCGTCCTTCAGGAAAACTTCTTTTTTTGTCACACGCGAAATCACACGCAAATTGACAAGAAACGATCGTCCCATCCGGAAAAATCGATCATCGAGCTCCTTTTCAAATTCGCTCAAAGTACGCTTTACCGTAACCTCGCGTTTCCCGTGAACAGTCACATAATTCTGTCGTACCTCTAAAAATAAAATCTCCCGAATGGGCATCAGCACGATCTCTTCCGGCGTTTTCAGCACAATTTCCCGTTCATTTTTCTTCAAATGCTCCGCCGCTCGCTCCAGCACGTGGAGAAGCCGGTCCTTTTTTACCGGTTTTAATAAATAATGGAGCGCCTCAACCTCATAGCCATCTGCAATATAATCCGAATACCCCGTAATAAAGATAATTTGTACCGTTTCATTGTCTCTGCGGAGCTTCTTTGCCAACGTTACACCATCCATTCTTCCCATTTCCACATCCAGAAGGAGAATATCCCAGCCCCTTTCCTCCTCATATTGAAACAAAAAAGCTTCCGCCGAAGGAAAGGTATGGATCTCGATGGATCGGTTTTCACCCCATTCACAGACAATGTCCCGAATATAGCGTATGTCCGCAGGATCGTCATCACAAATGGCAATTTTATAAATGTTTTTTGACATGATGAGGCTCGCTTCCGCATAGTTTCTAAAAATCAATGAGATGGTGATGGATTCGGATTCATTATACTCTAAATTTGATCGAATTTTCGTTTACGATTCTCCGCATCGCTGAGCATGCTCACCGACAAAGCGTCTGATTCGCAGGGTTCCACGTTCTCAGGGTGCACTACTGTCGGAATGCAATCCGGGCAAAATGTAATGTAATAAAACATATGTGACACTTTCCAAAAAGAGGCGCTCTGATACAATGTGTTCGGCATATGCTTCGACGAAGCGGCGCCCATAGGCTTGCGGAAATGTATGTATGTTGCCGGTCAAGTATGCAAGAAGTTTTAGGGGCATGTGTCGTCAAATTCCACAAAAAGGCTCTGGCAAAACAGGAAAGCGGAACGAAGCCGGTGAGAGAATGGAAAGATTCTTTACCCTCGTCACATCTTCATACGAAGAAGAGATCTTGTTGTGCAGGTAAAACATAAACAAAGGAACAATGGCGAAGTATGTGCTGAATTTCAAGAGTCCGGAACAAATCGTACAAGAGTATTTCAGCGCATAAGGCGTTAGGCCCACTGCTTTTTCCGGGCGAGAAGAAAAAACAGAAAATTCCTTTTTCCCTGTCGAGGGATGCTCCCGTTGATCGCTCTTCACCTTTGACAAGTCAAAAGGAATACCTGTAAAAAGAGTCGACGAGAAAAGAATATGGATCAGATGCGGTTTGAACGAAAAGTGTAGCATATGTCTTGACCGTTAAGAATCGGCGGAGTGCAATCCGGGGTGAGACCTCTTTTTTTCGCGCCCCATTTGTGGTATGATATTGCGGTATCGGGGTGTAGCGCAGTTCGGTAGCGCACTTGTCTGGGGGACAAGGGGTCGCAGGTTCAAATCCTGTCACTCCGATCAAATCGAGTGATCATAACCCGAATCCGTTATGATCACTCGATTTTTGTATTTGTCAGTTTCTTCGATATATATGAGCAGTTTTTGTGCCTGCTCATTGCCTTTATAAGATATCGGAAATGCCCTTTGAAAATGCGGTCGATGTAATCGGCACAGCCGTCCGGCAGAAGTCGCGCAAATCCGACCTGAATGTAATTGAACAGTACCGGAATTCAGTACTGTCCTCCTCAAACCCGAACACCGGAAAGGTCAAAAGCATCAGGCGCCGATCAAGCCATCCATTCGTGAATAAATTTTCCTAAACCGGAAAGGAGACTCAGATCTTCTTTCCGGTTTCAGACGCCATTTTGCCCTGAAAATTCCCGTTCTGCCTTGTCAAACAAAGTGAAAAATGCGCTTTGTCCCACTTTTGTCCCATTTCAAGAAAAACGACCCCGCAGGGTCGTCTTTCTCTCAAGCAATCCGATTTTTTCTCTGCACGGAAAAGGATCATATTTCCGCATTTATTACAGTTCCAGGATTTCCAGTCCCTCACACCCACGGAGAGCCTCCTCCGGCCCGACAACACAAACGGCGCCATCTTCCGCCATCTTTTGAAGCGCCGGATTCCAATCCGTAAGATTTTCACGCTTTATGGAAAGCATCTGCTTGCGATTGAGGATACGATCTGCATCCGATACACCCGCAAACCGGAGCTCATCGGCAATGGCGCCTTGTTCTGCGGGCGTGTGCAGTCCCTCTGTAAGAGCCACAGCCGAAATAATATACTTTTCCAAATCCTCATCACCGTCACGAAACTCCTGCATAAAATCGGCAAGCGCATCGTAGATTTTCAGGGATCGTGCGGGCGACGGATCACGATAGGAATAGCACACGAGACCGCCATCACGGCCGATCGGAAAACCTGCACCATAAGCTCCGCCTTGTACGCGTACCGCATTCCAAAGATATGCCAGAGACAAAATATTGGAAACGACACGAATCCCTCCGTTCATCTCCATGCCGCATTCCGAGAGGCGATATCCTTTCAGCGCATAAGCGATCTGCGCAGGAATGCGAAGTCCCATTTTTCCGGGGAGCTCCGTACGATAAGCGCTTGCTTTCGGAAGAGGCTTGCCGGCAGGCAGAGCTTCAAAAAGATCTGCAAAAGATGCGGGATTTGTCGATGTCACGCTCGCCACAAGTCCGGTTCTTGAGATGGATTCGTCGCTTGCCCGATGCACCAGGGAAAGAAAGTCCTCAACCACATTCTCAAAATCGGAAGCGAACCGGCGCAAAAACCGGATGGAGGTATAGCCGCTGAGCGCTTCATTGACCGCGCCCTTTGCACTATAGTGCGACTGTACCGCCCGGAAGCCCAGCAAATGCCCGTTGGAAACTATGGTCTGCCGGGACATCTCATTGGCTTGCATAACAAATTCGCGGATCTTATCGATATCATCAAACCGGGTCTCCAGAAGAATCTCACGAATCAGCGCCTTGGCCTGATCCAGGTTTTCCTCCAGCATCCCCGCGCGCACAACAAGACATGGCGTACATTTTTCTTTCTCCCGATCCGGACCGTGTACATCCAGAGAAAAGCTCAGGCTCCCGATGTAGTTTTTGATCTCCTGCTGCAGGGCCAAAACGGAATGCCTTTCGGTCGGAAGCTCGCCGTAGAATCCCGGATACAGAGAAAGCATGGCGAGCTCTTCAAGGCGAAACTGTGTCATGGGAAAATACATCGAAAGATAGACAATGCCCTGTGTGGTGAGAGGATGTGTGAGCACCGTCACTTCTCCCTCTTGATGAATTTGCGTCACCGTCAGCTCCGGCGTCTCGCTCACCTCACTCAGAGAAAGTGCCGGCAATGTCGCAATGTTCTCCGGAGAATCCGGAGTCTTCTGCCACTGAAGAAGAGCCTCATTCTGATTGCGCAGCTCCCGGAGCTCCGCTTCCGTAAGCGCATCTGCCTCGGCCTGTACCCGCTTCTCCTCCGCCTTTCGTTCTTCGTCGCCAAGAGTTACGGAAGGCAGCATGTGCAAAACGGCACGCCCCTCTTCCTTCAATAGGAGCGTTTCCAGCAGTTTTTCAAAGTCGGATGTCTCCACCATTTTTCTCAGCTCCGCAATCGTCTGATCATTTGTCAGATATAGCAGAGGATCCCCGCCATAAAGCCAGCTGTTGAGTGCGGAAATCGCGCGATAAACTCCCTGCGGTTCCGACTTTTGCTTAGAATGATAAGCCAAAAGGTTGATGGACGCCGAAAGAGCTTTTTTATCCAGTCCCTCTGTAACTATCCGCTGAACCGTATTCTGTATGATTTCCAGAAGGCTGGCACTGTTTTCTTCCTTCATATTGCGCACAATGAGGAGAATATAAGGCTGCGCCAGTCCATCCATAACCGTCAGCTCCATATCCTCTGCCAGCCCGGAGGAAAGAACGGCACGCTTCAGAGGCGACTCATTCGAACCCGCGAGCACGTCACAAAGTACCTTGGCGGCATAAATTTCCGTTTTCTCTTCCCAGGTTCCGAAAATTTTTCCGAGAGCAAGCACGGCTCGACTCTCCGCAGAATCCTCCGGTTCGATTTCAAAACGCGCGCTTCCCTCCACGGCGACAGGAGTCTGAAAGGAGATCTCAGGAAATCCCTCCCGTTTTTCATATCTTTCAAGATACGAGCCGATCATGGTCAGCGTCTCCTCGATGGGAATCGCTCCATCCAGATAAAATCTTGCGTTGGATGGATGATAGAACCTCTTGTACGTGTCGAGAAACCTCTCATACGTCAGGTCGGGAATTTTGGCCGGATTTCCGCCCGAGTTGAAACGATAACAGGTATCCGGAAAAAGAAGCTCGCTCATGCTTTCTTCAATGCGATTGTCCACATTGGACATCGCTCCCTTCATTTCGTTGAATACAACCCCCTTATAAGAGGGTGCCTCCCCCAATTCGACATGGATGCCCTCTTGATAGAAAATATTCGGATTTTCCAAAATACGGGGTGCAAAAACCGCATCCAGATAGACGGACATCAGATTGAGAAAATCCTTCTCATTTCGACTGGAAACCGGGTACATCGTCTTATCCGGAAATGTCATTGCGTTCAGAAAGGTGTTCATCGAGCTCTTGAGCAGCTCAACAAAGGGCTCCTTGACCGGAAACCTCTCCGATCCGTTGAGTACCGAATGCTCCAAAATATGGAAAACCCCGGTACTGTCCTCCGGCACCGTCTGAAAAGCGACCGAAAAAAGCTTGTTCTGCTCCTCACTCCGCATCCAGCAAAGCGCAGCCCCCGTTTTGTCATGCGTCATCTCCACGAGCTCGCCGTTCAGCTCCGGAATCTCTCTGATTCTTTGAATGGTAAAGCCAAAAAGCGTTTCTCCTTTAATGATTTTCATTTTTTCTCCTTTAGTGACTATTCTAATCGATCATTCTGCAAGATATTTTGTTTTAAGAAGACTATACACTTTCCGAATCCCTTTTGTCCATTGCATATATTTTCGCGCCAAGCAGCCGTATCCGTCGCATGGATTTTTATGAAAATTTTTTCATTATGAGGATTTGCCGATTCTGTCCGAAATACATTCTTCCCGAATACAAAAAGACGGTTTTGCAAAATTTAGCAAAACCGTCTTTTAGAATCACCACAGAGCCTTCCATTATCGTTTCCGCTCTGCAAAGGCCATAATCGGCTTCCAAAGCATGCCGATCAGCAAAATACAGATGATCGTCTCCGGAATCAGATAGGAAGCATTGTAGGTGATACTATATCCCAGCCCCGATAACCAATTGGATGGACTCAACGCCGCAAGAAGGCTCGCTCCCTCCTTTGTAAAATCAATCGTCGAATAAAAAATACATCCTGAAATCACATGAACCGCAAGCCGCAGCGCCGCTGCCAATATAATGGACGGCAAAACGCTCAAAAATTTTTTACGATTTCCGAATGCGATCCCCGCAAAACCAAGCATTGCAAACGCAAGAGGATAATCCAATATCATCTGCAACGGATGTACCACATAGGGATTGAGCATAAATTCAATCAGTCCGTAAAGAGCCCCTACAGCCACTCCCCACTTCCATCCGTATAAAATCGCAAAGAGCATCAGGGGGACCATGGCGCCCAGGGTGACGCTGCCGCCGTTCGGCAATTGGTAAATCTTAATAAAGTCCAAAACCTTTGCCAGTGCAATGCTCATGCCGGCCAAAGCCAGCATGCTTGCCGATGCTTTATAAATCGGCTGATTCTTGTTTTCCAAAATGATCTCCTTCCGTTTTTCCCCTGACAGCAAAAAACCACGCCGATGCGTGGAGGAAAGAGGTTCTACTTCCCTACGCTGTCATTATACAGATCAGGTATTCGGGTTAGGTTTCCCCTCTCAGCCTCCGAAGAAGCACCCCGAGTAGCTATATGATATTTTATCCCTTTCTCCTATGAGGGTCAATCCGTCAATCCGGGTGATATTACTGGTAATATCAGTAATATCAATGCTTTCAGGCTTTGAAAATAAAATTTCGGGTATAAATCCCCTATCGTTTCATGGCAAAGTTGACTTTGCATCAACTCCTACCTTGAACGAAATAAGCTCAGGCGTATACAGGAGGAATTATGAAAATTATTGAAACAATCGGCGGTACACCGCTTGTACAGTTGCAGCACATAGGCGAGGGAAGAATTTTCGTCAAGCTTGAAAAAACGAATCCGGGCGGATCCATCAAGGATCGTCCCGCTCTTCGCATGATTCAGGATGCAATTGAGCGCAGAGATCTGCGTCCGGGAATGAAGATTGTGGAGCCGACCTCAGGAAATACAGGGGTTGCTCTTTCTATCATCGGAAAGTCATTGGGATATGAGGTGGAAATCTACATGCCTGCATCCATGAGTGTGGAGCGTGTGCGCATGATGGAATCCTTCGGTGCAAAAGTAATTCTCGTCACGGAGGGAGGACTGCAAGGAGCTGTCAATCAGGCAAGGGCAGAGGCTGCAAAAGGAAATGCGTATATGCCCGATCAATTTTCCAACCCTTCCAATGTAAAGGCTCATGAAATCTCCACGGGCCCGGAAATTATCAAAGCGCTGCCGGATGTTGCCGGTTTTGTAGCCGGTGTCGGTACGGGTGGAACTGTAACCGGAGTCGGTCACGCATTAAAGGCTCACAATCCTGATGTCAAAATTTATGCTCTCGAGCCGGAGGAGTCTCCGATTTTAAGCCGAGGACAGGCCGGAGCGCATTTGATTCAGGGAATTGCGGGAAATGTAGTTCCGAAAATTTTAGATCGTGACATTCTGGATAAGATCATCTCCGTAACGAGTGAGGAGGCTCTCGAGATGGCTCGCCTCCTGAGCCGCGAGGAAGGTCTTTCCGTAGGAATTTCTTCCGGCGCCAACGTTGCCGGCGCTTTGAAAATGCTGAAGGATGTCACCGGAAAGATCGCTACCGTTGCTCCGGACCTTGGCGAACGTTATCTATCCACCAAGCTGTTTGCCGAATCCACAAACAGAAGTAAGGAATCTGTATGAAAAATCGAAATTGGGACAAACAAGCGCATTTTATCATGGAGATGGATCCTGCCTGCAAATCCCTGGAGGAGGCACGCAATCTTTATCCCATGAATGACGCACTCGAAAGCTATGACATTGCGCACGAATACTATCTGAAAGGCGATACCTACGCAGCACGCCGCATTTCTCAAGAAGCACGCCGCCGCACCGGGATTGAAATTCATCCCGGGGCGGAAATCGGTGAATGTCTGATGATTGATCACGGTATGGGCGTTGTGATCGGAGAGACCGCAAAAATCGGAAATTATGTTATGATGTATCATGGTGTGACTTTAGGAGGTACGGGAAAGGATCATGTACATCGTCATCCTACCGTAGGGGATCACGTGGTAATCGGTGCCGGAGCCACTCTGCTTGGACCGATTCATATTGGCAATGGCGCCAAAATCGGAGCAGGCGCTGTCGTGCTGCAGGATGTTCCGGCCGGCGCTACCGCTGTTGGAGTTCCCGCTCGAATCATACTTCCTAAGTCTCCTCAGAATGAAAATTCTGAAAAAATCTCAAAACAGTAAGGATATATTATGCAGCCACCCAATATCACGGATTCTACAAATCAGGAAAACGACATTGCACATGCGCCCGATGCGCAGCCGGGTGTGTTTCCTTGGATGCTCCGCCTTCTCAAAGGCATTCTCATCGGTATCGGCGCAATCCTCCCCGGATTATCGGGAGGGGTTCTTGCCGTGATCTTCGGTTTCTATCCTCCTCTGATTCACTTTCTTTCTGACATCAGGCGTGAGTTTTGGAAAAATGTCCGATATTTCATTCCGATCGGAATCGGCGTATTGGGCGGTGTGTTCCTTTTTTCCGTTTTTGTAAAAAATGCATTCGGACGCTACGAAGCGCAATTCGTCTGTCTCTTTATCGGCTTCGTCATTGGCACTTTTCCCTCCCTGTTTCGAGCAGCCGGGCAAAAAGGGCGCGGGAAGCGTGACTGGGGGATTCTGGCGCTTTTTACTCTGCTCATTTTCGGACTTATGTATATCGGACGGGCTCTTCCGCACGTTCAGCCGAGCATACCGGTATGGTTTTTCTCCGGAATGCTTGTCGCTCTGGGCTTTATTGTCCCCGGCATGAGTCCCAGCAATTTTTTGATCTATTTCGGCCTATATGACAAAATGGCCGCCGGCATCGAATCCCTGCAGCTCAGCATGCTCATTCCTTTCGGTTTGGGCGGAATTCTCTGTGTGATTCTCTTTTCCAAGCTCGTTGCTTGGCTTTTCAAGCGCTATTACTCGGGAATCTATCATGCGATTTTAGGAATGGTGATCGGATCCACCCTGGGTATTTTCCCCTCGATTATTTTTCCGGCTTACCAGACGTCTGCGCTGAGGGCTTCCGGAATGTCGCTGTTTCCCGCCGTCATTTTCGGCATTGTGATGCTGATCGTGGGAATTGTGATCAGTTTCCTGTTCAGTCGCCTGGAAGAGAGGGTTGAATATGAGCGATGAAGCACGTTATGCGGTTCTGATTGATGCGGAGAATGTCTCCTCCAAATACATTCATGTAATTTTTGATGAGGCGTCAAATTATGGCATCTCTACCTATCGCAGGATTTACGGCGATTGGACAAGCACGAGAAACAATCAATGGAAGGATTTGCTCCTGAATAATTCGATATCGCCGATTCAGCAATACAGCTACACCAATGGCAAGAATTCTTCCGACAGCGCACTCATTATCGATGCCATGGATATCCTCTACACAGGCTCCGTGGATGGCTTTGTGCTCGTATCCTCGGATAGCGATTTTACAAGGCTTGCATCGCGACTCCGCGAATCGGGTATGAATGTGATCGGCATGGGTGAGACAAAGACTCCCAATGCCTTTATCTCTGCATGCAATGTTTTCAAATACCTGGATGTTCTCTATGCCGCCTCTCCTGCGGAAGAGGAAAAGGAAGAGAAAGAGCCCGCAGGCTCAGCCGCTCTTCTCGTGTCCAATCCGAAAACCTCAAAAAATGCACATCCGCGCCCGAAACGGATCGAGGCTGCCCATTCCGCCACGAAAATTTCCACAATTCGCAGAGCACTGCGTCAGATTGTCCTGGAAAATTCGGATGACGATGATTGGATTTCACTGGCCAATCTCGGCAATCAGCTTGCCAAAAGATTTCCGGATTTCGACGTGCGAAATTACGGACATCAAAAGCTTGCAACCTTTGTAGAGTCTTTTCAGGACTTTGACGTAGAACAACGCGCCGTCAACGCCTATGGGAGCAAACAGCTCTATGTGCGATTCAAAAAATAATCTTGATAAGGAGCCGAAAATGATCTATACAGTTACACTCAATCCATCCTTTGACTTTATCTCACAAACCGAATCATTAAAGACGGGACAAATCAATTATGCCGGTGAGGAAAAAATGAGCGCAGGCGGTCATGCCATCGTAATTTCCAAGCTTCTCAAAACAATGAATGTCCCCACTATCGCTACGGGCTTTCTGGGAGGCAAAACAGGTGACTTTATTGAAGAAGAGCTCAATGATCTCGGCATTACCAATGATTTCATCCGCACAAAAAACACAACACGAATTAATCTGTCCATCTTCAACGGCCCGATTGAAACACGTATCGTCGGCAAAGGAGAGGATGTGGCTATGGAAGAGGTTGACCAGCTGCTTTACTATCTGGCTCGAATTCGGGAAGGAGATTTTCTGATTTTGGCCGGCTCTCTGCCTCCGAATTGCACCACGGATCTGTACGCGCGCATGATCGAAACGGCAGTCGTCAACGGAGCACAATTTCTCCCCATTCTAAACGAAAACTACATGGAGCCTTTTCTGAAATTTCATCCTTTACTGATTACTCCTACATTAAAGGATCTGTCCTCCATCTTCCAAACTCCTGTTTTAAATAAGGAGGACGCTGCACGCTACGGCATGCAATGCATTCAGCGCGGCGCTCAAAATGTCATTATCAATTTGGAACGAAACGGTTCCCTGCTCGTTACTTCCAAGGGAGAAATCTATGAAATCAACGGCCCGGACCGTCCCATTATTTCCGCTACCTACACACATATGGCTCACACCGCCGGCTTTGTAGGAAATTATATGCGCTCCAATGATCCCCTGGAGGCCTTTCGCTGGTCACAGGGCTGCTCCAATGCGACCTACTATTTCAAAGGGCTTCCGGATCTTGGCACGATTGAAAAAGAAACCGAGCGCATCACATCACAGCGAATCGGGTAAAAGAAAGCGCTCATCGGATTGGAAACCGATGAGCGCTTTCTTATTGCATGCTTACTTTTTATAGGTATTCATCTGTTGCAGCTCGTCTATACAATACTCGCGAATTCTGCGCTGATTTTCCCAAAAATACGCGAGCTCGGAGCGGGAGGTAATACTCACGGTATAAGTAAATGCATTGATCTGCTCCACTCCGATAAAAGCCGGAAAGACTAAAAACCGATCGGGGGCTTCCCTCCGCGCACGTTCCGCCACCCTCTCAATCATTTTTTTCGCCTCCGACAGCTCCACCGCATTCGGAATGTCAATGCGCACATCGCTGTTCATCGGATTGCGTTGATAATTGGCAACAACCTTAATTTGCGCATTCGGCACAATATAATCCATGCCTGTATATCCGCGAATCACGGTTTGACGCAGTTCCATTTTGACAACCGTGCCCTGCACTCCATTTTGGAGATCCACATAATCGCCGACGTTTAGGGAATTGCTGACTAAAATCAAAAGCCCTGCAATGATGTCGGCGATCACATTTTGCGCACCGAGTGCCAGAGCAATTCCGCCGATTCCCGCCGCAGTGAGAAGGGAAGCCGTATTGATGCCATAGAGTCCCAGAATCAAAGTCAATGCCAGGAAAAATACCGCAATTCGAAAGGTGCTTAAAATCAGGGACCGAAGCGTCCTTCCGCGAGCAGAATTTTGTATCGTCTCGGTTTTCTTAAAAAAACGTGCAATCCATCGCTTTCCGAAGCGCAAAAGAATCCACGCGATGACGAAAATAAGAAGAGACAGGATCATGCGATCCCATGCGCTTTCCGGAGGTATGACCTGCAAATATTTCTGAAAAAAATCCTTCACTTTTTCCTCCCTGTTCAGGAAAGCGGCACAATCCCATCCGCTGTGATTAAAAAGGGTTCTCCTTTTTCATTGTATCGCACGCCGTAGCAAGTCGCAGTTTTCGTCGTTTCTACCTGATCTCCCAGAATCTCCGCTTTTTCCTGCACTCCATAAATCACCGGATGATCTTTGTCCCAAATAAGATTTTGAGGCGGAAATTCCAAGGCAAAGCGCTCGGTTTCAATGCCATCCGCATTCCAGATACGAAGTGTCTGATCGTCCAACGCATAGATCGATTGTCCCTGCACCATCACATCCAGAAGCTGCAGCACCGGCAAAAAATGCACGGTTCCATCTTTTTGGATATGAACAATGCCGTTGCTCGAGGCTGCGACAAGAGATCCATCATCCATCCAAAGCAGCTTTTTCACAGGAGCTAATGTCGTAGGCACCCGGACAATCGCCTCTTCCGTTTTGAATGCAATCACATTACGCTTTGTGATGTTTTCCAAGGCGGTCTTCTGCATATCTCCCGAGCGAATTTCTTTTTCTTTGGTTTCGGCAAACCCTGCCATCGCCTCCGGATCAAAATTGACCTCTCCGTCCGTTTTCGTTTGCGGCGTACCCCCTACAGACCATGCCTCCTGATCCGTTCCAAAAAGAAAGGCCCCCGGCTTGCCCTCTGTTGTCAGGACTCTCCGGACATTGCCCTCCTGATCGGCAATGACAAAGCGGTCCGCTTTTTTGAGAATCAATCGATCCTCTTTTTTCTTCCTGTCATAGATAACCTGAATATCCTCAACATTGCTCGCATCAATGCGCCGAGTAAGATTTCCCTTCTCCGCGTTATAAACGGCAATATAGTTTTCCGGAACAAAAGCATAAATAAAATGTCCATATTGAATTTTTTGAACATCCGGCTCCAAATCAATCTCAACTCGATTTTTCCCGGGCAAATATCCGGTTAAATGCGATTCAGAACGAAAATAAAAGCGCTCACCGATCATGCCGAGATCTGTCCAGTCGGAGGAAATCGTAAGCGGAGTCGCCTTTTTCCCCGGACGGAGAAACAGAAACAGCACGAAGAAAAGAATGCATATTCCTGCCAGAATCCCCAGACGGGCCGGTGTCATTCGATATCGACGCATTGTCCGAAGAAATGAGTTCTCCTCTGAATCGCCCGCCGGCGTTTCCGCCTTTCCTCCGACTGCCTTTCCGGCGCCTTCTCCGGACATCTCTTCTTGAGACATCTCTTCTGATAAATCGGCATCCGTTTCGCCGCTCAACTCTTCCTGCTCTGTCGCGACAGACTCGACCTTCCGCTCCGCAGCACCTTCCTCTGCAGATCCGGATTCCTCCTGTGCCGAGGCCTGATCGGATTCGGAAATTTCCTCCCCCTCCATATGCTCGGCTGTTCCGTCCGCAGGAAAATCCGCCGTTTCTTCTTCGTCCATAGCCTTTGTTTCTTCTTCGAAATCACTCTCCGCTATGGAAAGACTCTCCGGCTCGTTTTCATTCACGATATTCTTTTCAAGATTTTCGGAAGCTTGCTCTTCGTCTTGTCGGTTTTTACTGTCACTCAAAGCGCATCCCCCTTTTCGTTTTTCTCAGTATATCAGAATCCTTGTAATCAAAAAAGGCGTCCCCCTCGGGACGCCTTATCGGAACGGATTAATAAGCTTCAACAAAGAGCTCGAAATACTCTTGTGGATGCGCACATGCGGGGCAAAGCTTCGGAGCAACCTTTCCGCGATAAATATATCCGCAGTTCGTGCACTTCCAAAGCACTTCTTCCTCACGCTCAAAGACTTTTCCTTCTTCAATATTCTTTAGAAGCTTCTGGAAACGAATCTCATGATGTCCCTCTACCTTGGCAACCTCACGCCAAACACGTGCGATTTCCTGAAAGCCCTCTTGCTCGGCTACATCGGCAAATTCCGGATACATATCGGTAGCTTCCTCATGCTCGCCGTGTGCAGCACCCAGAAGATTGGTCTTGGTGTCGCCATAAACAACAGGATAGCTTGCTTCCACCTGAACAGGAGTTTCCGCTTCTAAATCATCACGCAGGAACTTGAAGAAACGCTTTGCATGCTCCTTCTCATTACGTGCCGTTTCCTCAAAAATATTTTGAATCTGAACATAGCCCTCTTTTTTTGCCTGAGAAGCTGCATAGGAATAGCGCTGGAACGCTTGGGATTCGCCCGCAAAGGACTTCATTAAATTCAACTCTGTTTTTGTGCCTTTTAAAGATGCCATAATATACCTCCGATCTTTGACCCATAAGTCTTTTCGACTACAGATGATATTATAGCTCAAAAAATCTGTTAGCGAATACTAATTTTAGAAATATTCTAATTTTTATTTTGTCTTAGCATCCTGGCGTTCCGCTCGGCGCGCTTCCTCTTCCGCCTTGATTTTTTCAGCATCATATTCGATACGCACCCAGACAATACGCTTACTTTCAATTTTTTCGATTAAAAATTTCATTCCTTGAAACTCAATGAAAGGATGCTCACTGTCCTCCGGAATGCGTCCCATCAGGAAAAACAAAAGTCCGCCCAGCGTATCGTAGTCCTCAGATTCCTCATCAAATTCGGCATCTGTGTTGAAATTCAACTCCTTGATCGAAAGTGTTCCCTTAGCATAATACGTATTGCGGCTCACCTTCTCAATTTCCGGCTCATCCTGATCATATTCATCATCAATATCTCCGACGATCTCCTCAAGCAAGTCCTCCATGGTCACAATGCCGGAAAATCCCCCGTATTCATCAATCAAAACGGCAAGATGCAGATTGTCATCGCGCATCTCATTGAAGAGCTCATTGACATTTTTCCGTTCCGGGACAAAGTATGCAGGACGCAGAATTTCCCGAATCGGAATGTTTTCAAAGCCTCTGTGATAGGCCTCCTGAAGATAATCCTTAATATAAAGAATACCGATAATATTATCGACATCGTCATCATAAACAGGAATTCGCGAATAACGCACAGACAAAAGCTCATCGATGTATTCGGTGTAGTCATCATTGACATCGATGGCAAACACCTCCGTACGCGGTGTCATGATTTCTTCCGCAGATTTATCGTCAAAGCTGATGATGGAATTGATCATTTCTCCCTCATCCTTATTAATCAATCCCTGACTCTGACCTACCTGTACGATGGACTTGATATCCGAAAGCGTGACCTGTTCCTCCATTTGTGAAATTTCCACACCGAGGATTTTTAAGATTCCGTTGGTCATTCCCGAAAGAACCAAGACAAAGGGACGAAGAATTTTAGCAGCCCACCAAAGCGGCCCGATCGCGGAATCCGAGAAGCTCTCCGCGTCCTGAAGCGCCAGACGCTTCGGAACAAGCTCTCCGAAAATAATGGTCAGAAAAGAGATTGCGATCGTAATCAATACCGTTGCTACGGTAAATGCACTTGGAATATGAAAACGAGACAGGATCTCTGCAAAAGGCTGTGCTAAGCCTGTCGCTGCAGAAGCAGAGTTAAAGAAGCCTGCTAATGTAATACAAATTTGGATCGTTGACAGAAATCGAGAAGGATCCTCGAGCAAATTCAAAATCCTCTGTGCCTTCTTATCTCCGTTTTCCGCCCGGTCCTTCAGATGGTTTGTGTCCACCGAAACCATTGCCATCTCCGATGCCGAAAAAAAAGCATTGAGAGCAATCAGTAAAATAATTAAAAAAAGCTGCAACCATATCCCTGCTGATCCAGGGTCCGCCGACTGCGCTACCTGCGCCGCGTCCATTGATACCTCCTGTTTTGTCTACGGTGCTGAAGCCAGCCCCGTAAAAATATTTTGACAATTTATTCTATCACATACTGAAGATCATATAAATAATCAGCACCAAACCCAGTGCTATGCGATAATAGCCGAAAATCTTAAAATCCTTCTTCTGAATATAGCTGAGAAATTTCTGAATTACCGTATAGGCAACCAGGAAAGAAATCACAAATCCTGCAAGGATCAGCATCCACTGACCCGCGGTATAATTTCCCAGATTTTTCACCACCTTAAGTCCGGTTGCACCAACCATGACAGGAATCGCCATGAAAAAGCTGAACTCTGCCGCTGCCATACGACTTGCTCCCAGAGCCATCGCTCCGATAATCGTCGCCGCAGATCGAGAGGTTCCCGGAATGAGCGCTAAGCATTGGAACAGTCCGATGAAAAATGCGATGCGATACGGTACCTCTGCCGTGGATTCGTACTTTACGAGGCTACGCTTTGCATTGCGATTTTCCATCCAGATCATGATGATTCCGTAGACAATCAATGTTGTCGTCACGACAGGTACGGTCATCAAATGAGCATCGATCAGATCGTCCAGCGCAAGTCCGAAAACCGCTCCGGGAATACATCCGATAATGACCTTTTTCCACAGATCCATTGTAGCGCCGTCGGGATGACTGATTCGATAATAGATACGCGTCTGCCGATTCCATCCCGCATAGCGATCAGGAAGCTTGCTGCCGCCGTGATCAGGACCCTTCCATGGGTTCAAACGGTGAAAGTAAATCACAACAACCGATAAAATTGCTCCCAGTTGAATAATGTAGGAAAATGCATTCGCAAATTCCTTTGGGCTGAGCTTTACAAATTCGTTCACAAGTACCAGGTGCCCTGTTGAAGAAATCGGCAAAAATTCCGTGATGCCCTCAACAATCGAAAGAACGGCTACCTTGAAAAAATCGATGATTCCATTCATTGCAATTCTCCATATCGTTCCAAAAATGAGTGATGTATGCCATGATCAATCGTTCCCAAAACCGCATCCACAGCGACATTTTCGCCTGCGCGGAAGATGGAAAGCTCCACATTGGGATTGTTTTTTTTCAGCTGCTGGATCAGCATTTTTGTCTGCTTGCGCTGCGAGCCGGAGGATCTCCGAGTCACGGTGCAGGCGCAGTCCAATGCTAAAATGCCGCAATAGTCTCTCCAAGCGATAATGTCTTTTTCTTCGATAAAATACAGCGGCCGGATCAACTCCATATTTTCAAAATTCTTTGCCATGATCTTCGGCATCATAACCTTAAAATTGGCCGACCAGAGCACGTTGAGAAGCGTCGTTTCAATGACATCGTTGCGATGATGTCCCAGCGCAACCTTGTTGCAGCCCAGTTTCTGCGCCTCCGAATATAAGAATCCCCGGCGCATTCTCGCACAGAGATAACATGGGTTCTTTGCTACAGAATCCGCAACTCCAAACACATCCGAGCGCACAATGGTTGCGGGAATCCCCAGCCATGCAAGATTCAGCTCTAAAAGGTCACGGTTATCCTGTGCATATCCGGGATCCATGCACAAAAATTCCGCCTCAAAGGGCACCTCGGAATATCGCTGCAAAAGCTGAAACAGCTTTGCACAAAGGAGAGAATCCTTTCCTCCCGAGATGGCAACCGCCACGCGATCTCCCGGCTTGAGCATCTCATATTCCTTCAGAGCCTTTGTGAAAGCTGCCATCAGACGTGTGCGATATGTTTTTTGAATGGCATGCTCTATTTCTTTTTTTGGAAGCAATCTTCCTCCCCAGCGGGCAAAAGCCTCCGGATACAGACGCTTGACGGCATCCTCATGCGTTTCGCCCTCCTGTACCTCTACCTTGATTTTCCGGACATCCCCTACGGGAATATCCGCGGCCGGCATCCATGAACAGAGTCCGGAGCCCGCCACCTCTACTCGATCTTCTTCCATCGTATTCCTTCCTGATTTCTGCTTTATTTATGATACGGCTCATTCCGTAAAATACGGAACCCGCGATAAATCTGCTCCAATAATATCACGCGCATCAGCTGATGCGGAAATGTCATTTTCGAAAAGGAGAGCCTCGGCCCTCTTTTTTTAATCGTCTCTGCCAGACCGTCCGATCCGCCGATCACAAAAGCGATCGTCGAGCCCCCGGAAACAGCCCAGCTCTCCAGGCTTTGAGAAAAGGTCACGCTGTCCTGCTGCTTTCCTTCAATCGCCAGAGAGACTACGGTTCCTGATTTCGGAAGCGCCCTTTGTATACGTTCTCCCTCCTTTTCCATCGCTTGCAGAATTTGTGCCGGAGATGCATTTTCGGGGAGTCTTTCCTCCGCAATTTCGGTAATGCACAAATGAGCATAAGGAGTAAGACGCTTTTTATATTCCTCAATCGCTTCGCGCAGATATCCTTCTTTTACCGTGCCCACGGCAATGATTTCAATATTCACAATAAAATACCCTCTTGAACATTTTCCGCATGTCCGGCGGAGCAGTCAAACAAGGGGGAAGCTGTCATGCGCGGAGCAACCAGAATTGTCTCCGAACGATCCGGATCCAGTCCTTCTCGCCACAGCACATTGGCAATCGTATCACGACACAAAAGCTCCTCATTATTTTCTGTCGACATGTGCGCCAAAAGGACAACCTCGCTGCGCCCTTCTAAAAGCTCCGCCAGCGCCCTTGCGGACTGAAGATTGGAAAGATGGCCCCTGGCCGAGAGAATGCGCTCCTTCAAAGGCTCCGGATAAGAGCCGCTGACAAGCATATCCACATCATGATTGGCTTCAAAATAATAAATATCGGAACCTGCAATCGCGTCCATGATATTCTCATCTAAAATTCCCGTATCGGTAATCAGCGAAAATCTTTGATCCTCGTGCTGAATCGTAAAACCCACAGGATCGGCGGCATCATGATGAATCGGAATTGCCTCAATCTCAAGATCTCTCAGAAAAAAACGCCTTCGATTGCGAAAGGCCTGCTGCATACTCGGCGCGATTTTCCCCACTCTGCGCGCCATAGCGTTCCAGGTTCCCGCATTGGCATATACGGGAATGTGGAATCTCCTGCTCAAGACGCCGACGCCCTGTACATGATCGCCATGCTCATGCGTCACCAAAATCGCATTCAGAGATCGGGCATCAATCCCCACCGCCTTGAGCATGTGCTCTATTTGTCGTGCACTATATCCTGCATCAATAAGAATGCGTGTTTTCTCTGTTTCAACATATACACAATTGCCTCCGGAGCCCGAGGCAATGGATCGAATTTTCATGCTTCCTCCACTCTATTCTACTGAACTTTTATTTTAGCATACTCCTCATCTCATGTATAATAGGAAGAGTTATCCACTTCAATGGAAGGCATTTGTGAAAACATATGCTGTACTTTTTGTTCAAAGCTGGGAAAGAAGGATGAAAATGAAGCATTGGAAGCGTTTTGTAGTCAAGGTGGGCTCAAGTACCATCTGCCATGAAAACGGCACCGTAAATTTCCGATTTCTGGATCGACTGGCCCGCGTTCTTTCCGACCTGAAAAACCTGGAATATGAGATCGCCATTGTCAGCTCGGGAGCGGTCGCCGTCGGATTTCCGAAGATGGGACTGGAGCATAAGCCGCAGGATATCCCCGGAAAACAGGCTGCTGCAGCCGTCGGACAATGTGAGCTGATGTTTCTGTATGATAAATTTTTCGGAGACTACGGACATACAACAGCTCAGCTGCTGCTCACGCGCGATGTGATTGAAAACGAGATTCGTCATAACAACGTGCTCAACACCTTCCAATCTCTTTTTGCCTCAGGCGTCATTCCCATCATCAACGAAAATGATACGGTTGCCTATGAGGAAATCGTCTTCGGTGACAATGATTCGCTTTCCGCTATTGTCGCTTCGCTTGTGGGGGCGGACGGACTTGTGCTCTGCACGGATACCGACGGCCTCTATACAGCCAATCCGAAGCTCGATCCTTCTGCAAAGCGCATTCCCATCGTTCATAAGGTCGATGCCTCCATTGAGGCTGTCGCCGGCGGTGTCACCTCCATGATAGGAACGGGCGGCATGATTACCAAGGTTCATGCGGCGCGATATTGCATGGAACGCGGCATCGAAACCGTCATCATGCAGGGACAGGAACCGGAGCTTCTGTATCAGATTTTGGAAGGAAAGAATATCGGCACACGCTTTATCCCCTCAACACCGGAGGAAAAGGAAGAAAAATGAAAATTTTGGAAATCGCAAGGAAAACCAAGGAAGCATCTTCGTCTTATCTCAGCTGCTCTCTTACCGTAAGAAATGCTCTTTTATTGGATCTGGCACACCTTCTCGATCAAAATCGGGAGGCCGTGCAAAAAGCCAATCAAATGGATATTCTGGCTGCTCGGAGAGCCGGCATTTCCGAGAGCCTGATCGATCGCCTGCTCTTAACCGAGACAAGACTTGACAGCATGATGGAAGGTGTCAGACAGGTCGCCGCGCTCCCCGATCCCATCGGAGTTCATCTGGAGGACCGTAGCCTCCAAAACGGCCTGCATCTCGAAAAAATTACCGTGCCTTTCGGAACCATCGCCGTGATTTTTGAATCACGTCCCAATGTCATCATCGACTGCGCCTCTCTCTGCCTCAAAGCAGGAAGCACCTGCATTCTCAAGGGAGGCAAGGAAGCAAGAGAAACCAATCTTGCGCTCACATCGTTGATCAAAGAATCGCTCCGAAAAAATCAGCTTTCTGAGGACTGTGTCAATCTCGTTGCGGATGCCTCCCACGAGGACATTTTAGAGCTGATGCGCGCCCCTCAATATGTGGATCTGCTGATTCCTCGAGGAGGTGCACATCTGATTCGCTACACAGTCGAAAATGCCACCGTTCCCGTAATTGAGACGGGAGCAGGTGTTTGTCATGTTTATGTCGATCGCGCCGCCGATCCGGAAATGGCGATCCGCATTTTAATCAATGCCAAAACCGGCCGGCCCTCGGTATGCAATGCGATGGAAACCATGCTGATTTCCCGTGAAATTGCACCGAAATTTCTGCCGAAGGCGGCGGAAGCCTTGCAAAGCCATGGAGTCACCTTAGAGGGAGATGCGGAGGTCCAAAAAATCCTGCCCACGGTCACCCCCATAGAACCCGATGAGTATGATGTGGAACACCTGGATCTTCGACTTGCCGTCAAGCTCGTAGAGGATGTTGCGGAGGCTGTAACTCACATTCGCCGCTTCGGCACCCGCCATAGTGAATCCATTGTCACCGAAGACCCTGAAGCCGCCGAATACTTTTTCCGAAATGTGGATGCGGCCGCCATCTACCACAATGCTTCCACCCGTTTTACCGATGGCTTCGTTTTCGGGCTTGGCGCAGAAATTGGCATTTCCACACAAAAAATGCACGCGCGCGGTCCCATGGGGCTGCGAGAGCTGACAACCTATACCTACCATATCCATGGCAACGGACAAATTCGTGAATAAATGACCTCGCTTCGCCACATTTTTGCGACAACGGTGTAACGTATACAATCGATAAAGAAAGGAATGATCATGATCGGATTTCTCGGCTTCGGAAATATGGGCATGGGGCTTGCCAAGGGCATGCTTCGCTCCGCCTCACTTTCTCCCATGGAGATCGGCGCCTCCTCCGCACATTTTGATACTCTTCAATCGCGAGCAAAGACATTAGGAATTCTTGCCTATCCTGACAATCTCTCACTTGTAAAGGCAAGTGATTGGGTGATTTTAGCAGTCAAACCAAACAAAGCGGCGCCCGTGCTCCGGGAGCTTGGAGAATCGCTCCGAGGAAAAATCGTATGCTCCCTTGTTGTCAATCTTCACTTTGATGCACTGGACGCTTTGCTTCCCGAAGATACTCCACATATTTCCATCCTTCCCAATACTCCTGTAGAGGTGGGCAGAGGCGTGATCTGTTATGAAAACAAGCATTCCTTGAATGAAATTCAGTGGAAAAAGCTCCGGGAGCTTCTTTCCCCTTGCGGACTCATGACAGGCGTCGACTCCTCACTTCTGGGAATCGCCGGAACCGTTACGGGATGCGGACCGGCGCTCACAGCTCTCTATCTGGAGGCGATGAGCGATGCGGCCGTAAAGCATGGGCTTCCCCGTGAGCTGGCGTATACTCTCGTTTCCGAAATGGTGGCCGGAACTGCCACATTGCGCAATGCAAAATCGCTTCACCCGGGAGTCCTCAAGGATGCTGTCTGCTCTCCCGGCGGAACAACCATTCGCGGAGTTACGCAATTGGAAAAAGACGGATTCCGTGGCAATGTGATCAATGCAATGGACGCCATCATGGAATTTTCCGAAAAAAAATAGAAGAAAATCCTTCATTTTGTACCAATTGGGTACAAAACTAATGTCCACTTTCCCACAGAAAACAAGGAGGTAATTATGGAATGGTACCAGCTCACTCCGACACAAGTCGAAGAGAAACTGGAAACAAACCCGTCTGCCGGACTCACGGAAGAGGAGGCGAATACGCGCCTCGCAAAATATGGTCCGAATAAGCTGGCGGAAACCAAAAAAAAGAGCCTGATGGAAAAACTGATCGCACAGCTCCGCGACCCTCTCGTTCTGATTCTGATCGCAGCTGCAATTCTTTCGGCGCTGACACAGGCCGGCATTGAAGCGTTGATCATTATTGCAATCGTCATCCTGAATGCAGTGCTTTCTATTTATCAGGAAGGCAAGGCGGAAAACTCTGTCGAGGCCTTGCAAAAAATGAGCTCCCCGAATGCCAAGGTGCTTCGCAACGGACAAACAGCCGGTGTTTCCGCTGAAAAACTGGTTCCCGGTGACATCGTACTTCTTGAGACAGGCGATATCGTACCTGCCGATCTGCGGCTCACCGAATCCAGCAATCTTCAGATTGATGAGTCCTCGTTTACGGGAGAATCCGTTGCCGCTGAGAAATTTGCCGATCGCACCTTTCAGGAAGAACGCGGCATCGGAGATCGGGAAAATCTTGCGTTTTCCTCCACCATTGTCACCTATGGACACGGACGCGGTATTGTCGTAAGGACAGGACACGAAACCGAAATCGGAAAAATCGCCACCACAATCCAAAATTATGATGACGAAGAAACCCCGCTGCAAAAGAAGCTCAACTCCCTTTCCGGACTGTTGGGACGTCTCGTGATCATCGTTGCCGTTGTCATCTTTGTCATGGGACTCGTTTCGGGCATGAATATTCTCGAAATTTTAATGACCGCCGTCTCCCTGGGTGTCGCTGCGATTCCGGAAGGTATGACCGCTGTTGTCACCATTGTGCTTTCCATCGGAATGAATCGCATGGCACGCCGCAATGCCATTGTGAAGAAGCTTTTATCTGTCGAGACATTAGGCACCACCACCGCAATCTGTTCGGATAAAACAGGAACGCTCACGCAAAATGAAATGACCGTAACTCGCATCTTCACCAACGGGAAGGAGCTTCATGTTTCCGGTACCGGCTATGATCCCGACGGTGAGGTCACTCTTAATGGCGAACATATTGAGGCAAGCGGATCGGAAACTCTGCATATGATGACGGTCATCGCCGCCTCCGCCAACGATGCTCAAATTGTATCCGACCCTCAAAAGGGATACACCTGTGTAGGCGATCCCACCGAAGGAGCTCTCCTGACCATGGCACAGAAAAGCGGAATCAACCCCGATGAGCTGCATCTGGCCTTTCCGAGAATTGATGAGATTCCTTTTGATTCGGATCGTAAAATGATGACCACCTTCAATGACCATCTCTTTGAGGGACGTGTGGCATCTCTCACCAAGGGCGCTCCCGACATCATCATCAATCGCTGCAATCGCATTATGATGGACGGTGAAATCAAACCCATGACGGCAAGCCTTCGCCGGCAAATCCTCGAAAAGAATACGGAATTTGCCAGCCAGGCGCTGCGCTGCCTTGCTTATGCATATCGTGTTTGGGATGCCCTCCCTGCAAAATCCGATCAAACTCCGGAGCACGTGGAAACCGATATGATCTTTACGGGACTTTCCGGAATGATCGATCCTCCGCGTCCGGAAGCGAAGGCTGCCATTGCCGAAACGCGTACCGCCGGCATCACCACCTATATGATCACCGGAGATTATCTGGAAACCGCCTATGCCATCGGACAGGATCTGGGAATTGCGGACTCTCGCGATCAAGCCGTTATGGGCTCTGATCTCAATGGTATGGAGCTTTCCGAGGTACAGGAGATCGTCAAGAAAAAGCGCATCTTTGCCCGCGTTTCCCCTCAAAATAAAGTACAGATTGTCGATGCTCTCAAAGCCAACGGAGAGATTGCCGCCATGACGGGCGACGGCGTCAACGATGCACCCGCTATCAAGCGCGCGGATATCGGCGTGTCCATGGGTATTACCGGGACCGACGTTGCCAAGGATACCGCTGATGTCATCCTCACCGATGATAACTTTGCAACCATCGTCAATGCCGTCGAGGAGGGACGTATCATCTACTCCAATATCAAGAAATTCGTAACCTTCCTCCTGAGCTGTAATATCGGTGAGGTGATCGTCATTGCGGTCGCCATGCTCATCGATCTCATATTGCTCTTCAGCGGATCCGGACATCGCTTCCCCACTCCGCTTTCCCCCATCATGCTTCTCTGGCTCAATCTTGTCACAGACTCCCTGCCTGCACTTGCATTGGGCGTGGAACCCGGAGAACCCGGCATTATGAACCTTCCTCCGCGGAATCCGTCCGAAGAGCTGATTGATCACAAAAACCTCTCCGGCATCATTGTGCAGGCGCTTGCCATCGGCATTTCCACGCTTGTCGCCTTCTCCATCGGATATTTCTGGTTTGGACGCGGGCTCACCGGTGCGGAAAAATTAGCCGAGGGACAGACAATGGCCTTTGCCACCCTGATCCTTGCCGAGCTCTTCCGTGCAATGGCTTCACGCTCTGATACACACACCCTTGGCGAAATCGGCTGGTTTTCCAACCGTTCAATGAACCGGGCAATCCTGGTAGGGGTAATATTGCTGCTCATTGTGCTCTATATTCCATTCCTGGCAGATCTCTTTCACGTCGCCTTTATGAGCCTCAAGGAATGGGTGCCGACCTTAGTGCTGGCGACGATTCCTTTCCTGGCAACGGAAATTCATCAGCAGATCATGGAAAAGAAAAGTCGATAGAAAACGAAAACCGAAATCCTCAATAAAAAAACTCCCTCGAGGCTTGCCTCGAGAGAGTTTTTCATTCTTTATTTTCCGAAGCTTTCCGTCAAAGGCTGCGTAAGCTCCGCAAATTCTGAGATTCCTTTTGCCTTTGTCCATTCCTCCTGCGAGAAAGGCAGAGCGCTGTAGCGAACGGTCAGGTAATCCGTAGGCTCCTTGATTTGAAGCATTTCCAAACCCGATCCGACCGCTCCGGGCGCTCCGCCGGATTCACTTCGACGCAGCACAGTGGCATTTTTCATGTTTTTCATGGCAAGGCTCATCATGGCCTCATAATCCTCCGCCTTTACGAGAAAGAACTGATCACCATGCGCAACCACATAAGTTCCGGGATATTCAGCCGCAAGCTCTTTCCCTGTTTTGTCCCCGACTTTAATAAAAGAAATCGTCCGGCTGTCCTCGCTTGTCGTGTTGCCCGCAAGCGTTGTTGCGGACAGCGTGATATCAATACGATCCGGAAGATCCTCTAAAGAGGAAAATGTGAGCTTTTTACCCGAAATGAAGAGGTCTCCCGCACCTTGATTTTGAATATTTGTGACGGTGAGCCCATAAATAGAGGGAGTAAAGATCGCCCAATAACCGATATCCTTTCCTTCCGTGTTTTTTGCCGAAGCGCAAAGAATGTATTCGCTGATCCCATCCTTATCAATGTCCATTGATCCCATGGTATAGGAGGGCGCATCCGCAGGAATGTTTTTGCGCTGATCCTTGCCGTCAATCTGATAATTTTTGGAATCGGCTAAAAGAGGCAGATTCCATTTCCACTCGGCAGATGCGGGATTGGACTGTAATTCATTTTGTAAAGCCGTCCAAGCAAGCTCCTGCTTCTCCAAATTTTCCACCTTGGTGCTTTGGTTATCCTCTTCCGGATCCCCGATCATTCCTCCCACTGAAACATTGCTCGCAATAAAATCCAGAGTTAAAGGCTTTTCGCCATTTTGCTCCATGAGCTGATCGGAGATTGCATGCTGCGCATCCTGCTCTACAGCATAATATTTTCCGTCCTCCGCTTCCAGAAACCGTCTTTCCTGACTCGTATCCTTTTCCAGCTCCGCTTTCTTGGCCGCATCGATAAGCGTTACCGTGACCTCTCCTGCAATACGATGCGATGCGTCATCAAAATATTGAGGAAAATCGCCGGGCCTCAGGCCATATAAAAGAGGCATCTGACGGGGAAAGATACGAAAGCCTGTGTCCGTCGGATACACATAGAGGCCGGAAGCACGATCCTGATCCACGCGCAGATCCAATCCCACGCTGAGCTTCGGATGCTGATAGAACGCCACGGGATTGCGTCCCAAATCCTGCTGCTGATATACGGAAAGCCCATTGATTCCTTTCACAAGAGCTGTATTCAAATCGATGGATTTGGCCGCGGGAATCACCGGAGTGCTCTCGGAGCTTCCGCTTTCCGAGGATGATTTTTCCCCGGAACTGGCAGCCTTCTCTGAAGATCCGTCGTGAACGGATTCCGCCGGCTTCTTGGTGTTTCCGGGAGTGACGGAAATATTCCGATCTCCGCCGGGTTGTCCGTCCTTCGGCGGATGTACGGGGAGAACAACTACCGTCTGCTCCTGAGGTGCCACGGCGTTGCCGCTCGGTTTTTCCGTGGGCTCCGGCATGACGGCTCCCTTTTGGGATTCCCCGGAGATGCGAATGGATCCCTTCTCCGCATCCGGCACACTTTCCGGAGCCGTACTTTGCTGAAACGATTCGGAGCTTCCTGCATCAATAATCTTTGCCGGATCTCCCCGGAAAAAGAGATATCCAATCAGAACCGCCGATACGACAACAATCGCCCCGATGACTGCTCCGATTTTTTTACGATCTCCTCCCAGCCAGCCTGAGGAAAATTCTTCCGTCTGTTGATCTTTATCATAATCGCCTGTTTCGCGCATAGTTTCCTCCCTTATTGAGTTCTTTTCAGTTTAACACAAAATCGCTTCCTCGGTTATGAGAAGGGTCTTTCTTGAATCTATTGATGATTTTATACTT